>DATHND010000023.1:0-16502 GCA_035486335.1 Solirubrobacteraceae bacterium | reverse complement strand
GCCGAGCGTGCGCGTCAGCGTGTTGAGGATCACCTCGTGCTCCTCCGACTCTGCGGTCGAGGGGTCTGGCACGGCACCGGCCTTCTCGTACTCAGTGCCCTTGTGCACGAGCAGCGTCGCGTCACCGCCGTCGTCCAGGATCATGTTCGGACCGGCTTCGCCATCAGCGCCGGCCTGTGGCCAGTTGAGCACCTGCTCGGTGCACCACCAGTACTCCTCGAGCGTCTCGCCCTTCCAGGCAAACACGGGGACACCCTGCGGGTCGTCGACCGTTCCCTCGGGGCCAACCGCGACGGCTGCCGCGGCGTGGTCCTGCGTGGAGAAGATGTTGCAGCTGCACCAGCGGACCTCGGCGCCGAGCGCCGTCAGCGTCTCGATCAGCACGGCCGTCTGGATCGTCATGTGCAGCGATCCTGTGATCCGCGCGCCCTTCAGCGGCTGCGAAGCGGCGTACTCGGCGCGGATCGACATCAAGCCAGGCATCTCGTGCTCGGCGAGCACGATCTCCTTGCGGCCGAACTCGGCCAGTGAGAGGTCGGCGACCTTGAAGTCGACGTCTGTGGCTGCTGCGGTGGGGGTCATCGCTGACATCGCGAGTTCTCCTGTCCGGTCAGGTGAGCGCCCTTGCTTCAGGGAAACGGGCCGAGCGTGGCGGGACCGGAGCCCGTCGCAGCGCTCCTCGGCCGTCGGCCTCGACGGTATCACAGACCCAGAGCGCTGCCCGCGCCCTTGCGAGCGCCGGCGTTGCGCCCGCTAGCGCTGCTCGAGCGCGGCCTTCAGCTCGTCGATCACCTTCACAGGACCGGGGTCGACGCCACGCAGCACCGCGAGGTAGATCGAGACGAGGTCGCCGAGCAGCACGAGCGAGATCACGCGCTCGACGGTCGTCTGCCCGCGCGTCTCGAGACGAAAGCTCGCGAGCGCGTTGCCGACGATCAGCTGCTCGGTCAGGTCCATCCGCGTCTTCACGCGCGGGTGCGCATCGGAGTCGTCGAGGAACACGGCCGAGAAGCGCCCGACGTCCTGCGCGCCCTCCCAGCCGACGATCTCGTTGTGGTCGAGCTCTGGCAGCTCGTGCATGAACGCCGGCTGCTTGGCGTTCTCGTTGATCTGCGTCTTCCATCGGTAGGCGATCGGCGCGGTCAGCCCGGCGCCGGCGATCACCGGCGTCGTCCCGAGCAGCCCGCGCGCGATCTCCTTCGCGAGCGAGTCCTCCGACGCGTCCGGCCCCCACTCGGCCACGAGCTGCTCCGAGTGCGAGGCGGCGACATCGATCTCCGATGTCAGCCGCGGACCGGCGCCGCACAGCGCCGCGACCTCGAGCGCGGCGACCGTCATGTACGCGACGGCCGCGCGCGGCTGGAAGCCGCCCGGCAGCGGAATCACGGGCACGCCGTCGGCGCGCGCCATCTCGGCGAGGCGCCCGCCCGTCGTGACGACGGTGCGGCGCGCGCCGAGCGCGCCCGCCGACTCGTAGCAGGCGAGCGTCTCCTCGGTGTCGCCCGAGTAGCTCGCGCACAGGACCATCGTGTCGGGCGTCGTCCACGGCGGCAGGCCGTACGCGCGCGTGACGAAGATCGGACGCGTCGCGTGATCGGACAGCGCCGCGCGCGCGAGCGCGCCGCCGATCGCCGAGCCGCCCATGCCCGCGACGACGAGGCCGGCCGAGGTGTCCCAGTCCTGCATGATCGCCGACTCCACGCGCCACAGCGCATCGCGCAGGTGCTCGGGCATGCCGAGCACGTCGTCGAGCTGCCCTGAGCGATCGACGCGGGCGATCGCCTCGCGCGAAAGCTCCGCGGTCGTGGAAGTGGCGCTGGCTGCGCCGTCGCTCATCTCCTGCTGCCCTCCTGTCGGTTAGAACTTGATCGCGCCGTCCGGCAACACGACACCCGGGAAGATACGCGCCCCGTGGGCGATCACGTTGTCCGCCCCGACCGTGACCCCCTCGCCGAGCACCGCGCCGCCTGTGATCTTGGTGTTCGCGGCGATCCGGCAGCCCCCTGCGACGATGCAGTCGCGCAGCGTGCAGTTCTCGCCGATCTCGGCTCCGCGCAGGATCACCGCGCGCTCGACGCTTGTGCCGGCGCCGATCGAGACGTCCTCGCCGAGCACGACGAGGCTGCCGACGTGCGCGCCCGGCGCGATCCGCACGCCGCGCTCGAGCACGGCCGGCGGGATCACGCGACCCTCGACCGAGGCGCCCGCGTCGATCGCGAGCCAGTCGGCGCCGAGCCGCTCGGTCACGGGCGTCATCACGTTTCCCTCGAGGATGTCGAAGGTCCCCTGCAGGTAGCGCTCGGGCGAGCCGATGTCGAGCCAGTAGCTTTCGGACGGAAAGCCGTACAGGCCGGCGCCGATCAGCCTCGGCCAGACCTCCCGCTCGATCGAGACGTTGCGATCCGGCGGCACGAGCTCGAGGATCGAGCGCTCGAGCACATACGCGCCGGCGCTGATCAGGTTCGTGTCGACCGCGTCGGGGCTCGGCTTCTCGACGAAGTCGCGCACCGAGCGGTCCTCGCACAGGTGCACGAGGCCGTACGCGCTCGGGTCGGCGACCGGCACCAGCGCGAGCGTCGCCGTCGCGCCGCTCGACTCGTGCTGAGCGATCTGCGCGCTCAGGTCGATGTCGGTCAGCACGTCGCCGTTGAGCATCAGGAAGCGCTCGTCGAGCATCGGCTCGGCGAACTTCAGCGCGCCGGCCGTGCCGCGCGGATCGGGCTCCTCGACGAAGCGCAGGCGGATGCCGAGACCGGAGCCGTCGCCGAGCACGTTGCGCACGCTCGTCGCGAGGAACCCGCACGACATGATCACGTCGTCGATCCCGTGGCGGGTCAGCCAGTCGAGCATGAACGAGATGAACGGGCGGTCGACCAACGGGACGACCGGCTTCGGCACCGTCGAGGTGAGCGGACGTAGGCGCGTTCCCTCGCCGCCGACGAGGATGACCGCCTGCATCAGGTAAGCGCCCCGAGCGACGAGTCCCGCACAGCGTCTCCGCGCGGCTCGCTGCGGCGCTCGCCGCGTCCGATGCCCTCGTAGACGAGCTTGGCGGCACGGATACGGCCTGGGTCGAGCGCATTGCGCCCGTCGATCACCAGGTTCCCGTGCATCGCCTCGCCGACGTCGCTCCAGTCGAGCGCGAGGAACTCAGGCCACTCCGTGACCAGCACCACAGCATCGGCGTCGGCCACCGCATCGAGCGCGGTCGACGCGTAGTCGAGATACGGCATCAACAGGCGCGCCTCCGGCTCGGCGATCGGGTCGAACGCACGCACGTGCACACCCTCCGCCTGAAGTCGCGCCGCCAGCACGAGCGACGAGGCGCCGCGCATGTCGTCGGTGTTCGGCTTGAACGCCAGTCCGAGCAGTGCGACGCGCCTTCCGGCGAGCTTGCCCAGGTGCCGCTGCAACTTCGAGACGACGCGGCGCTTCTGCAGCTCGTTCACCTCGATGACGGCGTTCAGCAACTGGAAGTGATAGCCCGAGTTGCCGGCGAGCAGCTTCAGCGCGCTGACGTCCTTCGTGAAGCAGCTGCCGCCGTAGCCGAGCCCGGCTTGCAGGAACTTCGGACCGATGCGCGCGTCCAGTCCCATCCCGCGGGCGACCTCGACGACGTCGGCGCCTGTCTCCTCGCACACGTTGGCGATCTCGTTGATGAACGAGATCTTCGTCGCCAGGAACGCGTTTGCGGCGAGCTTGATCATCTCGGCGCTCGCGATGTCCGTGCGCACGAGCGGCGCGTCGAACGGCGCATACAGCTCGGCTACGGCGTCGCCGGACCAGTCGCGATCATCGCCGATCACGACCCTGTCCGGGTTGAGGAAGTCCTTGACGGCCGACCCCTCCTTCAGGAACTCGGGACACGAGACGTAGCTGAAGGCCTTGCCCGCTTCGCGGAGCACGCGCTTGATGCTCGTTCCCGTCCCGCATGGCACGGTCGACTTCATCACCAGCGCGTGCCCGTCGCTCGCCGGCATCGAAGCGACGACCTCGTACACCGCCGCGAGGTCCGCGTCGCCCGAGTGCGTTGGCGGTGTGCCGACCGCGACGAACAACAGCCGCGCGTGCTCGAGCGCCGGCCCGAGGTCGGTGGAGAAGTGCAGCCGCGCGGCGTTGCGCGCGAGCAGCTCGTCGAGCCCGGGCTCGTAAATCGGGACCTCGCCGGCTCGCAGGCGCTCGATCTTGGCGGCGTCGATGTCAACGCACCAAACCTCGCTGCCGAGCTCGGCAAAGCCGGCCGCCGTGACCAGCCCGACGTAACCGGTGCCGATCACTCCAATGGGGGCGCGCTCGCTGCTCATGAGCGGGGAAGGCTAGCGGGGCGGGGCGCTACCAGAGCACCGGCACGTCGTAGGCGGCGATGTTCGGATCACGCGTGACGATCGTGAGGTCTTCGCATTGCGCCTGAGCGACGACCATGCGGTCGAAGGGATCACCGTGATGGCGCGGCAAGGCGCCCGCCGCGCTCGCGTGCGAGAACGTCACGGACAGCTCTGCGAAACGCGCGGCGGCGACCTCGCTGAGAAGGTTCGTGGGCGCGTCGAGCTTGCCCAGCGCACGCTTTATCTCGATCTCCCAGATGGTCGCGGCACTTACGAAGGCGGGCGTCACGCCAGCTCTCAGCTCCCCGCGTACGATTGGCGATAGTCGGCCTACGTCCGCCAGTGCCCACAGCAGCGCGTGCGCATCGACGAGCAGGCCGTTCAATCGCGCATTCCGAACATGCGCTCGATCTCCTCGTCAGGCTCGTCGAAATCGTCGCTCATCCAGATTTGCCCACGCAGCGCGCCAAGTTTGCGGCGAGTGGGTTGCTCGGAATAGCCGACGAGCTTGGCAATCGGCGCTTTGCCTCGGCGGATCACGATCTCCTCGCCGTTCGCGGCGCGCTCGATCAGCTGCGAGAGCTGTGTTTTCGCCTCTGTGACGGTGACTGTTTCGGCCATCTCCGAAATCCTATCAGACCTGGTCGACCTGGTCTGACTGTGCGCCGGGCGCACGGGTCGTCAGAGCATTTCGAGCTCGTTCAGGTCAGCCTGAAGACGGGGTGCTTGGCGGCCGCCACGCGCAGCTGCTCCTCGCTGGAGTCTGGCCCCACGCCATCGAAGAACACGCCAACCTCGGCCTTCCAGCGCTTCAGATAGGCGCGCAGGATCGGCGCCTTGACGTCCACGTCGGTCAGCTCAACGGCGCTGAAGCTCTCTCCGCGTCGGCCCAACAGCAGCCGCCCCTCGCCCGCGACACGCAGGTTGCGCACCCACTGTGTCTCGCCGCGCGGAGCGACGAGATAGCGCGTTCCGTCGATGCTCAGCAGATTGACCGGCGTGCGCCGCGGCTCGCCGCTGGAGCGCCCACGCACCTCGAGAATCCGCGAGCCGAGCAGGCTGATGCCCGAGCGCATGACGAGATTGACGAGCGGGTTGAATACGTGGGCGGTGAACCACCCAGGCCGCTTGCTGGCGAAGTGCGCTGCCGCAGGATCTGGGCTCGCCATGCTGGCAGCGTAGCTGACGACTACTGCCCGACGGCGAGGAACGCTTCGTAGCGTCGGATGTCGCGCTGCGCGCGCGCCTGGCGCTCAGTCCCGTCCTCTGCGCTCTCGGCGGTTTCGCGCGCTTCTTTCAGGCGCGTCTCATATGTCTGGCGATCGAGCGCGTCCGGCGCGATCGCCTCCTCGACGAGCACGAGCGCGCGGTTGTCGGCGAACTGCAGGTATCCCTCGGCCTGCGCGAAGCGGACGACGTCCGAGTCCGAGCGATACAGCCGCAGCTCGGTCGGTTCGAGCATCGCCAGCACCGGCTCGTGGTTGGCGAGGATGCCGATCGAGCCGACCGACGTGCGCGTCGAGAGCATCTCGACCTGCTCCGAGAACACCTCGCCCTCGGGCGTCAGCACTTCGGCCGGGAACGTCGTGCGGGCCATGACTATTTCTTCGCCGCCTCGACTACGTCCTCGATCGTGCCCTTCAGGAAGAACGCGCTCTCGGGGACCTCGTCGTGCTTGCCTTCGATGATCTCCTCGAAGCCGCGAATCGTCTCGGCGATCGGCACGTACGCGCCGGGCGTGCCGGTGAACTGCTCTGCGACGAAGAACGGCTGCGAGAGGAAGCGCTCGATCCGGCGCGCGCGCTGCACCGTCAGCTTGTCAACGTCTGAGAGCTCGTCGATGCCGAGGATCGCGATGATGTCCTGCAGCTCCTTGTAACGCTGCAGGATCTCCTTGACGCGGTTGGCGACGCGGAAGTGGTCCTCGCCGAGGATGTCGGCCTTGAGGATCGTCGAGGTCGAGTCGAGCGGGTCGACCGCCGGGTAGATCCCTTTTTCGGAGATCGAGCGCGACAGCGCCGTCGTCGCGTTGAGGTGCGCGAAGACGGACGCCGGCGCCGGGTCGGTGTAGTCGTCGGCCGGCACGTAGATCGCCTGGATCGAGGTGACCGAGCCGGTCTTCGTCGAGGTGATCCGCTCCTGCAGCTGACCCATCTCCGTCTCTAGCGTCGGCTGGTAGCCGACCTGCGAGGGCATCCGTCCGAGCAGCGCCGAGACCTCGGAGCCGGCCTGCACGAAGCGGAAGATGTTGTCGATGAACAGCAGCACGTCCTGACCCTGGTCGCGGAAGTGTTCGGCCATCGTCAGGCCCGACAGAGCGACGCGCATGCGCGCGCCCGGAGGCTCGTTCATCTGCCCGAACACGAGCATCGTCTTGTCGAGCACGCCCGACTCCTTCATCTCCAGCCACAGGTCGTTGCCCTCGCGTGAGCGCTCGCCGACGCCGCAGAACGCCGACAGGCCGCCGTGCTCCTTCGCGAGGTTGTGGATCAACTCCTGGATCAGCACCGTCTTGCCGACGCCGGCGCCGCCGAACAGGCCGACCTTGCCGCCCTTCGCGTACGGCGCGAGCAAGTCGACGACCTTGATGCCCGTCTCGAACATCTCCGTCGTCGGCGTCAGGTCCTCGACGCGCGGCGCCTCTTGGTGGATGCCGCGGCGCGGCGTGTCCGCCGGCAGCTCCTCGCCGAGGTCGATCGGGTCGCCGAGCAGGTTGAAGATCCGCCCGAGCGTCGCGTCGCCGACCGGCACCGTGATCGGCGCGCCCGTGTCGATCACCTTCGCGCCGCGCGCGAGGCCGTCGGTCGTGTCCATCGCGACCGCGCGCACGCGATCGTCGCCGAGATGCTGCTGAACCTCACAGACCAGCAGCTCCTCCTCCGCGCCGGCGCTGATCCCGGGGGCCTCCTCCTCTCGATTGGCCGCCGAGCGCGCGATCGTGATCGCGTGGTTGATCTCCGGCAGGCGGTCGGGGAAGACGGCCTCGATCACGACCCCCTGGATCTCCTCGATGCGGCCGACGTTCTGCGCGGCGCCGTTGCCTTTGCCGGAGGACGGCGCGGCGGTGGGCTCGGTAGCGATGCTTGCGTCCATTTGCTTTCGATTCTCCTCTTTCTAATTCAAGTTCGTGTACTGGTTGCGCCACAGACGGACGTCGGGCAAGCGAGACAAGGACGCAGGGAGCGTGGCGTACCGATCGTCGATCGACGGGATCGCCGATCGGCCAGCACGCGAGCGACCGAGGACGCAGTATCGCGCAGCTCGACGTTCGTCCCTATGAGACGCCCTCCGCTCCTGCGACGACCTCCATGATCTCCTGGGTAATCTCGGCCTGGCGGGCGCGGTTCATCTGCAGCGTCAAGTCCGTGATGATTTCGCCGGCGTTGTCCGATGCGCTGCGCATCGCCGTCATCTGCGCGCCGAAGAAGCCAGCCGTCGACTCGACCAGCGCACGGAAGATCGAGACCTCGACGTAGTCGGGCACGAGCCGCTTGAGGATCGCTTCCGGATCGGGCTCGTAGGAGACGAGCGCGCGCGGGCCGTGGCTCGATTGCCCGCTCGCTCCTCGCTCGTCGGCGCGCCCGGCGTCGGTCGGGCCGCCCTCGGCGGCCCGCTCGTCCTCCTCGTCCTCCTCGGCGGCGATCGTCGCGCGCGAGAGCGGCAGCAGCGTCTCGCGCCTGACTTCCTGTGTGAGCGGTGAGATATACGCGTTGTAG
Organism: Solirubrobacteraceae bacterium; assembly: GCA_035486335.1. Lineage (GTDB taxonomy): Bacteria > Actinomycetota > Thermoleophilia > Solirubrobacterales > Solirubrobacteraceae > Palsa-744. The sequence goes on along the minus strand of DATHND010000023.1, from coordinate 8,461 downwards.
ACGATCTCGACGCGGTCGAGCTCGCCGTCGGCATAGCCCGTGATCAGGTCGTCGGCGATCGAGCGCGCGTCGGCGTAGGCCGGTTTGTCGGCGAAGCCCGCGTAGCTGCCGCTCAGGGCGCGCCCGCGGAAGCTCAGCGACGAGACGCCGCGGCGCCCCGTCGCGTACCACGCCGTGCGCAGGCCGTCCTCGGCGTGCTCCTCGGCGATCCGCGCGCCGGCGCGGATCACCTGCGAGTTGAAGCCGCCGGCGAGACCGCGATCGCCGGTCACGAGCAGCAAGCCGACGTCGTTCGTGCGCTCGTGCTCGGAGAGCAGCGGCAGCCGCGACGCCTCGGCGCCGGCGGCCTGCGCGGCCTGGCGCGTCATCCGTCGCAGCGCGTCGGCGTACGGACGCAGCGCTTCTATCCGCTGCTCGGCGCGGCGCAGGCGGGCGGCCGCGACCATCTCCATCGCACGCGTGATCTTCTGGATGTTCTTGACCGAGGAGATGCGGTCCTTGACGTCGCGCTGTGATGGCATGGCGTTACGCGTCGGCGGCGCTAGGCCGGCTGCGGCTGCTCCTCGCGATCGGACCCGCGCTGCTCGGCGTCCGCGTCGGCGGCGGCTTCGGAGCCAGCCGCGGACGAGCGTGGCGCCGGCGTGTCGTCGTCGAGCGGCTGTCCTTCCTCGTCGAGCTCGTAGCCGAAGTCCTCGGCGAACGTGGCGACCGCGTCCTTGACCGCCTTCTGCGTGTCATCCGACCAGTCGCCGCCGGCGATCTTCTCGCGCACGTCGCCGTGCTGGGCGTGCATCCGTTCGGTCAGCTCTGTCAGGAACTCGCCGACGCGCTCTGCCTTCAGCCGGTCGAGGTAGCCGTTCGTCGCGGCGAAGATCTGCACGACCTGGTCCTCGACAGCCAGCGGCGCGCGCTCGTTCTGGTTGAGCGTGTTGACCAGGCGCTCGCCGCGCGCGAGCGTTTTCTGCGTGTCGGCGTCGAGGTCCGACCCGAACTGCGCGAACGCTTCGAGGTCGCGGTACTGCGAGAGCTCGAGCTTGATCCGCCCGGCGACCTTCTTCATCGGCCCGATCTGCGCGTTGCCTCCCACGCGGGAGACCGAGATGCCGACGTTGATCGCCGGCCGCACGCCCGAGTTGAACAGCGCCGACTCGAGGAAGATCTGCCCGTCGGTGATCGAGATCACGTTCGTCGGAATGTAGGCCGAGACGTCGCCGGCCTGCGTCTCGATCACGGGCAGCGCCGTCAGCGAGCCACCGCCGAGCTCGTCGTTCAGCTTGACCGCGCGCTCGAGCAGGCGCGAGTGCAGGTAGAACACGTCGCCCGGGTACGCCTCGCGCCCGGGCGGACGCCGCAGCAGCAGCGACATCTGCCGGTAGGCGTAAGCGTGCTTCGTCAGGTCGTCGTAGACGACGAGCGCGTGCTTGCCGTCGTAGAGGAAGTGCTCGCCCATCGCGCAGCCGGCGTACGGCGCCATGAACTTGATCGGCGCCGCCTCGTCGGCCGGCGCGGCGACGATGATCGTGTTCTGCAGCGCGCCGTTTTCCTCGAGCGTCTGCGCGAGCGCGACGACCGTCGCCATGCGCTGGCCGATCGCGACGTACACCGAGACGACGCCGGTGTCCCTGTTGTTGATGATCGCGTCGATCGCGATCGCCGTCTTGCCCGTCTGACGATCGCCGATGATCAGCTCTCGCTGCCCGCGGCCGATCGGGATCATCGCGTCGATCGCCTTCAGGCCGATCTGCATCGGTTCGGTGACCGGCTGGCGCTGGACGACGCCCGGCGCCTTGAACTCGGCCGGGCGGCGCTCGGACGTGTCGATCTCGCCCTTGCCGTCGAGCGGGCGTCCGAGCGGGTCGACGATCCGCCCGAGCAGACCCTCGCCGACGGGGATGTCGAGCAGGCGCCCCGTGCGCTTGACCGTGTCGCCCTCGGAGACGTGCTCCCACTCGCCGAACAGGACGGCGCCGACGTTGTCGGACTCGAGGTTCAGCGCGAGACCGGTGACGCCGTGCGGCAGCTCGAGCAGCTCGAAGGACATGCAGTTCTCCAGGCCGTGCAGGCGCGCGATTCCGTCGGCGACCGACAGCACGGTGCCGACCTCGGTCAGCTCCGCGCGCCCGCCGTCGAGTCCCTCGATCCGGCTCTTCAGGATGCTTGTTATCTCGTCTGGGTTGATCTGCATGTCTTCTAAGCGGCTCCTTGGGCAACGTGCCTGCGCAGCTGCTCCAGTCGGTTGCGAATAGAGGCGTCGAGGATCGAGTTACCCACTCGCAGGACGATCCCGCCGAGGATGTTCGGGTCGACCCGCGCCGCGAGCGTCACGCGTCGCCCGGCGCGCTCTCCGATCTCGCGGCCAAGGCTCTCGGTCGTGTCCTGATCGAGCTCGATCGCGCTGGTGATCTCCACGGGCAGCAGCTCGTTCTCGCGCTCCCACATGCGCTCGAACTGCTGGCGCGCGCGGAAGATCACCGGCATCCGGTGGTTCTCGATCAGCAGCTTGAGGAAGTTGACGAAGCCCTCGTCGGCCCCTTCGAGGATTCGCTGCAGCGCGTCCACCTTCTCGACGGTCGAGAAGTACGGCGAGAAGAAGAACACCGCCAGATCGCGGTTCTGATCGAGCGCGTCGGCGAACTGGCCGAGCTGCTCGCGCAGCTCGTCGAGCGTGCCGTGCTCGCGTGCGACCTCGAACAGCGCGCGGGCGTATACCTCGGCGAGCTCGTCCATCAGTTGTTCGACGCCCCCCCCGAGATCGACGAGAAGTCGAGCTCGCTCAGCGCCTCCTGCACGAGCCGCTTCTGGTCGTCCGTATCGAGCGCCTTGCGCGTGACCTTCTCCGTCGCGAGCACCGTAAGGTCGGCGACCTCCCTGCGGATGTCGTCGAGCGCTCGCTTCGTCGCGGCCTCGATCTCGCGCTGGGCGCGCTCGCTCGCCTCGGCAAGGATCTGCTGCCCCTGCTCTTTGGACTCGTGCTCGTGCGTGTCGGCCGTCTGGCGGGCGCGCTGGACGATCTCTTCGGCCTGCGCGCGCGCCTCCTTCAAGCGCTCACGGTATTCGGTGAGGATCTGCTCGGCCTCCTCGCGCGTGCGCGTGGCCGTGTCGATCGACTCTTCGATGCTCCGCTTGCGGCGTTCGAGCGCTTGCGAGATCCGCGGGAACGCGAGCTTCGACAGCAGCACCATCGTGATCCCGAAGACGAGCAGCGTCCACACCATCAGGCCGACGCCCGGCTTGATCAGGAAGCTGCCCTTCGACGCGGCGAGCACGACGGCGAGCGGGTGTGCGAGTGCGCCGGCCATCGCTCAGACGATGAACGCGGCCAGCAGCCCCGCGACGAGGCCATAGAAGAAGCACGCCTCGGTCAGCGCGAAGCCGAGCCACTGCAGTTGGGTGATCTCGTCGCGCATCTCCGGCTGGCGCGTGATCGCTTCGATGGCCTTGCCGAAGATGATGCCGATGCCGACGCCGGCGCCCACGGCGCCGAGACCGCCGCCGACGCCGAGGCCGATCGACTTGCCTGCCTTGGCGGTTTCTTCGGTCGCAGCCGCCAAGAGGGTGATCAAAGCTATGTGCACGACGATTGGCTCCTTTAGTGGTCTTCGGCGACCGCGCCGCCGAGGTAGATAGCGGTCAAAGTGGCGAAGATGAACGCCTGGAGGGCGGCCACCAGGCCGACCTCGAACGCGAACAGCAGCACGCCGAACGGAAGCGTGAACCAGCCGAGCGCCGTGATCCCCAGGATCACCGCGAGCGCCCCGGCCATGAACAGGATGATCAGGTGCCCGGCGAGGATGTTGGCGAACAAACGAATCGTCAGAGAAAGGATTCGCATGAAGTTCGAGAGCACCTCGAGGAAGAAGATCGCGACGGCCATGCCGCCGTGCACGCCACCGGGGATCAGCCCTCTGAGGTAGCCGATCGGCCCCTTCGCGCGGACCCCTTCGAAGGTGTAGGAGAAGAACACGACGAGCGCCAGCACGAGCGGGATCGACAGGTTGGCGGTCGCGGCGTAGAGCGAGAACGATGGGATGTGCCAGCCGAAGATGCTGACCGTGTGCTCGGTGTTCGTCGGCAGCGGGATGTAGCCGATCAGGTTCGAGAACATGATGAACAGGAACAGCGCGCCGACAAACGGGAACCACTTGGCCGCCATCTGCTCGCTCATCGCGCTGCCGGTGATCTGGTTGCGCATCAGTTCGTAGAGCATCTCGACGGCCGCCTGGACCTTGTTCGGACGCGCCTGCATGCGGCGCGCGATGTAGATCATGCTGACGCTCGTCGCGATCGCCGCGAGCAGCAGGTAGAGAACCGCCTTGTTGATCGAGAAGATTCCGAGATGGACCCAGCTTTCGAGTTTGAACTCGTTCTGCGGTTCGTAGACTTTGTTGCGCGTCCCGTGCAGGCCGTAGATCGCGCCGAGCACGACGATGCCGCCGATCCACACGCCGGCGAGGATCAGGAGCGTTCGTTTGGCGTTGCTCTTCTTGGTGGTTCCCCCCTCCGTGGCGCTCATCGCCGGCCGGCACCTGCCTCGGTCGGTGGGAATCCCAGCTTGTGGCGACTCATGACGGGCTCGCTCTCCCGGGCGTTCCCGCAGACCCCTGCAGGGGTCCCTCACGAGTGACGAACGACATCACGAAGTACACGGTGAAGGCCGCGAGCAGCAGCGCCGCGGCCATGATGCCGTCGTCCTTGCCGCCGGCCACGCGCGCGAGCACGACGGCGAGCGCGACGAGCCAGATGCGCCCCATCATCCCGGCGACCTGCAGGCCGGCCCTGTGCTTGGCGTCGCCGACACGGCGGGCGCGCGTGTACATGAAGACGGTTCCGGCGCGCGTCAGCAGCCAGGCGAGCGCGCCGATCAGATAGCCGGTCACCGGCAGGTTGCCGGCGAACACGAACGGAGCCGTCGCGAGCACTAGGCACACGTCGAGGTAGCGCACGGTGACCACGTCAGCTCGGAGATCCGGCGGGCCGTCCGTGGCACGCGGTCCACAGACGCCGGCGGCGCACGCTCGCGAGCAGCGGCGCGCGCTCGCCGCACACGCGGCGGGTGGCGCTCGCGCGGCCGGCGGGCTCCGGGTCGATCCAGCGCGATGCGCGCGCCGCGCGGGCGCGACAGCTTCGCGACGCGCGCGTTCGCGTTCGCGGCGCGAACCGCGGGCGCAGCTCGGGCAGCTCCAAGTGGTCGTCGCGCCCGGCGCTGCTCAGGCGCAGTGGATCGTCGTTGGCGTCGAAATCTGGCATGTGCGTGGCGCCACCCTACAGACCCGACGAGAAGCCCGCGCGCCGAAATGCGGCGGACCTGTCGAGGCGAGCACCGGACGGATCGCGGAGCGCCTCACGGGGCCTGCGGCAGCGTCGTCAGTCTACCGTGTCTTGGACTTCGTAACAACTTTGTGACATACGCAACGCCTGCTTCGCGGGTTTTTCCCGTCCAAGCCGCAGGCGCCGCGGCGGCATCACGCGGATCGGCGCAAGACGCCCGGCGAGGCGTTGCGGCAGGCCGACGAGCCAGACCGAGACCGTCAGCGCGAGCAACCCGCCGACGATGTCGAGCAGGAAGTGATTGCCTGTCGCGAGCACGGCGAACGCGGTCATGCACGGATAGGAGACGGCGAGCGCGCGCAGCCAACGCCGCTCGCTGATCCGCCAGAGCGCGAGCGTGCACCAGCCGGCCCACGCGATGTGCAGCGACGGCATCGCCGCGAGCTGGTTGGCGCGCGAGGCGAGCGCGCCCGAATGCCACGAGCCGAACGCTCCGGAGGACGCGACGACGTCGGTGAACCCGTCGAGCATCCGCGGCGGGGCCACCGGAAAGCGCCAGAATACGACGAAGCCGATCACGTTGACGAGCACGAGCGTGTTGCGAAGCGGCCGGTAGATGTCGGCGCGCCGCCACCACAGATAGCCGAGCACGCCCAGCGTGACGATGAAGTGGGCGTTGTCGTAGTAGTCGGAGAGGACCAGCCCGATCGTGTGATGCGCCGTCAGCCAGCGGTCGAGCGTCAGCTCGGGGTCGATGTGCAGCACGTGCTCGACGTGCAGCAGCCCGCGCGCGTTGCCGAGCGCGATCGACAGCCGCAACGGCGCGAGGTTCGTCGTCGCGTCGTACAGCCACAACAGCCACGCGACGACCAGCGCCTCGACCCACCAGCGCGTGCGCGCGGGGACACGCACGTCGGGGGCGACGCGCGTCGTGGGAGTAACCCCGGCGGGGGACAGCGCAGCGGGCGAGCCGCCACGATCGATCGAGACGGCGCTGGACAGACGCACGATTCTACCGACCCGTCGAACGCCGCCCGGACGCTCAGAGCGTCACCGGCTCGACGCCGCGCTCGGCGAGCGTCGCGAGCACGCGCGGCAGCGCGGCGCACGTGCGCCGCCACGAGCCCGCCGCGGAGTAGTCGTCGGCGTCGTGCAGCAACAGCACCGATCCTGCGCCGGCGCCGTCGGTCACGCGCGCGGCGATCGACGCCGGCGTGGCGCGCCGCTCCCAGTCGCGTCCCCAATGACTCCACAGCACCGTGCGCCGGCCGCGGGCGCGCGCGTAGTGCAGCGCGGCAGCGTTGAGCACGCCGTACGGCGGCCGGTAGAGCAGCGGCGAGACGCCAGTCGCGTCCTCGATCGCCGTCTGCGCGCGGTCGACGTCCTCGCGCACCTGCGACGGCGTCAGCCGCAGCAGGTTGCGATGGCGATGGCAATGAAGGCCGATCCTGTGTCCCGCCGCGACAATCTCCCGCGGAAGCGCCGGGTTGCGCTCGACCTGCTCGCCGACGAGGAAGAACGTCGCCGGCGCGCCGGCTTCGGCCAGCACGGCGAGCACGGCCGGCGTCCCCTGGGCGTGCGGGCCGTCGTCGAACGTCAACGCGTAGCCGCGGCCGTCGAGCGTGCGGTCCTCGACGCCGAGCGGGCCGCGGATCGCCGGGAGCGCTCCGGCGAGCCCCGGCAGCATGTAGCCGGCGACCGTGCCGGCGAGCGCGATTGCGGCCACCGCGACCGGGATCGAGGGGGTCGGGCTGCGATGATCGTGAGCGTTGATGGTCGATCTCGTGCTGGGCATAGGAGCGGCCGTGGGCGCCTCGACGCTCTACAGCCTAGGGATCGCGCTGCAGGCGATGGACGCCAAGCAGGCTCCGCACGTCGAGCATCTGCGCCTCGCGCTCGCGTGGCGCCTGCTGCGCCGCTCGCGCTGGCTGCTCGGCACCGGCCTGTCGATCCTCGGCTGGCCGCTGCAGCTCGTCGCGCTGCTGCTCGCGCCGCTCGTCGTCGTGCAGCCGGCGCTCGCCGTCGGGCTGCTCGTGCTGATGTTCTTCGCCCAGCGGATGCTCGGCGAGCACGCCGGGCGCTACGAGCACATCGCGATGCTCGCGATCGTGATCGGTGTCGTCGGCGCTGGCCTGACGGCGCCGCCGCGAACGAACGGCCACGGCGCGGAGAACCTGACGATCACGCTCGTGCTCGTCGGCATCGGCGTCGCGAGCCTGCTGCCGTACCTGCTGAAGCTGATCGCGCACCCGCCCGCCGCGCTGACGATGACCGGCGCGGGGCTGGCCGGCGGCTGGAGCGGCGTCGCGACGAAGCTCGCGTCGGACGACCTCGCACAGGGCCACGTCGGGCTGGCGATCGCGTGGGGGCTTTCGACGGCCGTCGCGTCGGCCGTCGGGATCCTCAGCGAGATGAGCGCGCTGCAGGAGCGTCCGGCGATTCAGGTCGCGCCGGTCGTGTTCGTCACCCAGACCGTGATCCCGATCGTCGTCGCGCCGCTGCTGTTCGGCGAGAGCTTCGCCGACACGCCGCTCGGCGGCGTACCGCTGTCGGCCTCGCTCGCGCTGCTCGTCGTCGGCGCCGGCCTGCTGGCGCGCTCTCAGTTGCTCGTCGCGCTCGTCGGCGGCGCACCGGTGAGCCACGCGAGCGGCTCCGCCCCGAGTCCCTCGCCGCCGAGTCGCGTGATCAACCGTTCGAGCCCGACCAGCGACGCCGACGATCCGTCGAGTCCGACGACGAGCACATCGCCCGCTCGCATCGGGCGCTGAGGCAGCGGGGCGTCGGCGTCCAGCCGCAGCGCGCCGCTGACGGGCGTCGCGCCGGCCGTGCGCGCGAGCACGAGCTGGCCGACGGTCAGGCCGCCGGGCGGCTGCAGGTAGTAGAAGTGGTGGCGGTGCAGTCCGAGCGCGCGCGCCTGCGAGTGCAGCACCGCGCGCGTGCGCACCCAGTGCAGCAGCGAGCCGGCGCGGACTTCCGGCAGCAGCTCGTCGCCGAGGTAGCGCAGCTTCGCGATCGTCGCCGAGGCGGGCGCGACGCCGTCGTCGGCGAACGAGACGTGGATCCCGCGAGCCGCGAGCTCTGACGCCAGCCGCGGGGTCTCGCCCGTCGGCGCCTGGACGATCAGCGCCACGTCCGGCTGGTCGGTCTTGACGACCGACAGCGCGTGCACGTGCAGCAGCTTGCTCGCGACGGC
>DATHND010000022.1:0-38684 GCA_035486335.1 Solirubrobacteraceae bacterium | reverse complement strand
GCATCGCCGGCATGGACCGGCTGGTGCGCCGCAACGTGCTGGCGCTGTCGGGCCGCGCGGTGGAGGCCTCGGGCGACATCGACGTGCTCCTGCTGGACAAGACGGGCACGATCACGATCGGCAACCGGCTCGCGAGCGAGTTCATCCCGATGCCCGGCGTCCCCGAGTCCGAGCTCGCCGAGGCCGCACAGCTCTCCTCGCTGGCCGACGAGACGCCCGAGGGACGCTCGATCGTCGTGCTCGCCAAGCAGTACGGCATCCGCGAGCACGACATGGCGACGATGCACGCTGAGTTCGTGCCGTTCACCGCGCAGACGCGCATGAGCGGCGTCGACTACGACGGCCAGCAGCTGCGCAAGGGCGCCGGCGACGCGATCATCGAGCTCGTCCGGCGCGAAGGCGGCGCGCCGCCGCCCGAGCTGCAGGTGCAGCTCGACCGGATCGGCAACGAGGGCGGCACGCCGCTCGCCGTCTCGCGCGACAGCCAAGTGCTCGGCGTCGTCTATCTGAAGGACACGATCAAGGAGGGCATGAAGGCCCGCTTCGACCAGCTGCGGGCGATGGGCATCAAGACGGTGATGGTGACCGGCGACAACCGCCTGACGGCGGCCAAGATCGCGGAAGAGTCGGGCGTCGACGACTTCCTCGCCGAAGCGACGCCCGAGCGCAAGCTCGCGTTGATCCGCGAGCAGCAGCAGGACGGGCGCCTCGTCGCGATGACCGGCGACGGCACGAACGACGCGCCAGCGCTCGCGCAGGCCGACGTCGGCGTGGCGATGAACACCGGCACGCAGGCCGCGCGCGAGGCCGGCAACATGGTCGATCTGGACTCCAACCCGACGAAGCTGATCGAGATCGTCGAGGTCGGCAAGCAGCTGTTGATCACGCGCGGCGCGCTGACGACGTTCTCGATCGCCAACGACGTCGCCAAGTACTTCGCGATCCTGCCGGCCGTCTTCATCTCGACGTACGTGGCCGGGGCGGGCGGGACAGAAGCAAAGGGCCCGCTGCACGTGCTCAACATCATGAGCCTCGGCACGCCGCGCTCGGCGATCGTCTCGGCGATCATCTTCAACGCGATCGTGATCCCGCTGTTGATCCCGCTGTCGCTGCGCGGCGTGCGCTACCGACCGATCGGCGCCAGCGCTCTCTTGCGCCGCAACCTGTGGATCTATGGGCTCGGCGGGATCATCGCCCCGTTCATCGGGATCAAGCTGATCGACCTGATCGTCCACAATCTCCTGGGTGGATGACGAACGCGGGAAGCTGAAGGTCTTCATCGGCATGGCCCCGGGCGTGGGGAAGACCTACCGGATGCTGCAGGAGGGAGCGTCCGAAGCCGAGAGCGGCCACGACGTGGTGGTCGGCTACCTGGAGCCGCACGGGCGCGAGGAGACGGTGGCGCAGGCGGACGGGCTCGAGACGATCCCGCGCCGGCGGGTTCCCTACCGGTGCAAACCGCTCGAGGAGATGGACCTGCCGGCGATCCTCGCGCGCCGCCCCGAGCTGTGCCTGATCGACGAGCTCGCGCACACGAACGCTCCGGGCGTCGAGCACGAGAAGCGCTACGAGGATGTGCGCGACGTGCTCGACGCGGGAATCGACGTGTTCTCGACGGTCAACGTTCAGCACCTCGAGAGCCTCAACGATCGGGTCACGCAGTTGACCGGCGCGCACGTGCGCGAGACGATCCCCGACGAGGTCCTGTCGGCGGCCGACGAGGTCGTGCTGATCGACCTGACGCCGGAGGCGCTGATCGCGCGGCTGCGCGCGGGCAAGGTCTATCGCCCCGAGCGCGTGCCGGCGGCGCTGAACAACTTCTTCAAGATCGAGAACCTCGCGGCGCTGCGCGAGACGGCGCTGCGCCAGGTCGCCGAGGAGGTCGAAGTCAAGCGGCTGATCCACGAGCCGAAGGCGATCGTCCGTCGCGACGAGGAGGGCGTGCCCGCCGCGTTGCAACCGGCCCCGCAGGCGATCGCCGAGCGGCTGCTCGCGCTCGTCACGCCCGGACCCGACTCCGAGCGGGTCGTGCGCCGCGCGTGGCGCTCGGCGCAGCGCCTCGACGCGATGCTCGACGTGCTCGTCGTGCGCCCGCCGGGGCGCCCGCCGAGCGCCGCGGACCGCAAGCAGCTCGAGGAGCTGCGCCGGCTCGTCGCGATGCTCGGCGCGCGGCTGCGAGTCGAGGAGGGGGAGGACGTCGCGGCGGTCGCGGTCGACGTGGCGGGCGAACTGGGCAGCACGTACCTGCTGATGGGCACGCCGCGCCGACGGCGCGGGCTCGGGCGCTTCGGCGGGCGCACGAGCGACGACGGCGTCGACCCGGCGCTGCTGATGCGCCTGCTGCGCGACCTGCCGGGCGTCGACGTGCGGCTCGTCGCCGACCCGACGCTGCGCCGCGGGCGCGCCGCCGAGGGCGAGCCGCGGGCGCAGGCGGGCGGCGTTGGGCGGCCGGGCGAGGACGAGGAGTAAAGACCGCCTAAAGATCGGCCGGCGCTTGCAGGTTGCGCGGTAAACGCCGCGTAAGAGTCGTTGCAGTCGGCGCTCACGCCGCAACCCTGCCCCCGCGACCCTGTTCCGGCTCGATATGCGAACTCTTCGACGTCCAATCCTGCTCTCGGCGCTCGCGCTCGCCGCGGCGATCGCCGCGCTCGCGCCGCTGGCGCTCGGCCAGACCGGCGCGGCGGCCGCCAAGCCGGCCGCGAAGGCCGCACGGCGCACGCCGACGGCGCACGCCGCCGCGACCTACCTGACCGGCCTCGGCGACGAGTCGGCCGAGATGTTCACCGACCCCAACGCGAAGCAGCTGAAAACGAAAATCGCTCGCTACATCGCGCCGTGGGATGCGGTCGCCCACTCGTACTCGCTCGACAAGGCGAAGGCCTGGATCAAAGACGCCGAAGCGGCGCACATGCAGATCCTGGTCGCCTTCTACCACTCCGAGTACACGCCGACGAGGATGCCAAGCGTCGCCCAGTACAAACACGACGTGCAGAAATTCGTGAAGCTGTTCCCGCACGTCAAGCAGTACCAGGCGTGGGACGAGTCCAACCGCGGCAACATCCGTGGCGTGCTCGCGAGCCCGTCGGCGAGCGCGACGGCGCAGTACTACCAGGCGCTGCTGCGCGTGTGCAAGGGCTGCACGGTGCTCGGCCTGGACGTGCTCGACGCCAACATCATCTCGCCAACGCTGCAGTACATCGCCGAATTCAAGCGCGAGGTCGGAAGGCTGCACACGGTGATGCCCTCGATCTGGGGCCTGCACAACTACTCGGACATCAACCGCTTTGAAAGCTGGCGCACGCGCGAAATCAGCCGCGCGCTCGGCGGCCAGGTGTGGCTGACCGAGACGGGCGGCATCGTCCAGTTCGGCGGCGCCTTCTCGAACCGCAACGGCTCGGGTCTGCGGCGCGCGGCGAAGGTGCTCGGCTACATGTTCAACGTCGCGGCGTCACAGCGACAGATCAAGCGCCTGTACATCTATGACTGGACGGGCGGCAACACGCGCACGCGCTTCGACGCGGGTCTGACCGACACTCGCCACGTGCCGCGGCCGGGCTACGTCGTCGTCTGCAAGAAGCTGCACGGCGCGAAGTGCAACGTCAGGACGAGCAAGCACTGAGCGCCGTTCGCCGCGGGGCGCGGCGAAACAGCCACGCGGCGGCGAGCGCGAGCAGGCCGGCGCCCGCGGCGACCTCGACGAGCGTGCTCAGCGGGTAGCGGCTGCCGTTGTGCAGCTTCAGGTTCAGCGCCGTGTGATCGCCGGCGCCGACGATGCTGAGCAGGCCACGGTGGTCGATTCCCAGCGCGGTCGGCGCGAGCGCGGCGAACAGCGCCCAGGCGAGCAGCGCGAGCGCGCCCCAGCCGAGCGTGGCGAGGCGCAGGCGCAGGCGCGGGAGCGCGCTCGCTGAGAGCGCGACGCCGACGCCGGCCGCGAGCAGGAACGGCCAGATCGCGCCCCAGCCGCGGCCGGCGCCGAACGCCGAGGCGATCGTCGGCTGGAATTCGCCGTTTTCGAGCAGCCGGCCCCAGACGACGGTCTCGGTCTCGTAGCCGACGAGCGGGTGGGTGATCGTCGCGACGACCGCGACCGCGATCGACGCGCCCGCGAGCGCGAGCGTCGGTCCCGGGAAGCGGCGCAGCGCGAGCGCGATCGGGAAGGAGAGGAACGGCAGCAGCGTGATCAAGAAGCGCGGTCCCATCGAGCCGCCGCCGAAGGGGAGGTAGTAGCCGGAGTTGTAGCCGAGGTAGCACACGCACACGGCGACGATCGTCAGCGCCTCCGCGCGGTTGCCGCGCCGATACAAGAGCACCGTGCCGATCGCTCCCATGATCAGCACCGGCGAGAGCGTCAACAGGCCGCGCGAGTCGAACAGCAGCGTCGCGAGCACGGGCAGGCTGGGCGCGGAGATGCCGAAGAAGCCTTTCTGCTGCTGGGGGATGTTCGAGTAGGCCAGATGCGTCCAGGAGCCAAACGCGGCGTGGTTGTACAAGAGCAGCGGCACGATCCCGACGAGGCCGCCGGCGACGTAGGCGCCGGCGCGCAGCGCCAGCAGCCGCGGCGTCCACGCGTCCGCGCGGGAGACCAGGTAGCCGCCGAGCACGACCGCGACGAACGCGAGCGGGTACTCGGAGGTGATCGCGTAGCCCACCAGCAGGCCGGCGGCGGCGAGCAGCAGCGGTCGCGGGGGCCCGGCGCGCTCGCGCAGCATCACCGCGAACGCCGCGAAGCCGAGCATCGCCGAGAAGACGTGCGAGAACAGCAGCGTCGAGAACGGCAGCACCATCGTGCCGAGGCCGACGATCACGGCCGCCGCCACGCCGTAGCCGGGCTCGAAGCGCTCGGCGACGCGCCAGACGAGCAGCAGCAGGATCAGGCCCGGGAGCACGTTGCCCCACTCACCGACGAAGTCGATCATCTCGTCTTCGCCGCGCAGCGCGTGGGACTGCCGCGCGATCGCCGGGGCGTCGGCGCCCTTCAGCAGCTCGTAGAACGGCAGCGAGTAGAGCGCCAGGCCGGGCGCGCGGGCGGAGAAGTAGTGACCGTGGTATTCGGCCTTGTCTTTCGTCGGGTACGGCCCGTAGTCGATCGTCGTGCGACCGGCGTCGAGCGCGCGGATCAGGTCGTAGTGCGAGCTCTGGTTGTCCGACCAGTTCTGCAGCATCGTCGCGTAGCCGAGCCCGACGATCAGGATCGCCGCCAGCGCGAGGCGCTTGGCGCTCATCAGTCGGACCCGTGGAGGGCCTTTGGGCCGGGGCCGATCTCGTAGATCACGAGCGAGCCGACGCGCCGGCGGGTCACGCCGAGCCCGGCGATCGGCTTGGCGGCGGCCGCGGCCGGGTCGGGCGGCTCGGCCGTGTCGAACCCGTGTGCCGGCGGCAGTTCCTTGGGGATCACGAGGTGCAGGACGACGGTGCGGATGCCGTAGTAGCGCAGCTTCTCGATGCTCGCCTTGTCGGGAAAGCCGCTCATGCCGCCGCGCAGGTCGTCGACCGCCGGCAGGTCGAACGTGCTGTTGCCGACGGGGATCTTGTAGAAGCCGTTGGTCGAGAAGTACTGCCAGATGCGGTCGAGCGTGCCGTCGGTCGGCAGGTCGAGCAGCGGTCCGCGCAGGCCGATCTCCGCGCGCGCCGGCTGCGGCACGATCGGATGGCCCAGGCGCCCGGCGCCTTCGCCGACGATCCCGATCGCGAGCAGCACGCCGACGAGCGCGCTCAGAGAGGCGGCCGAGATGCGCCCGCGCGGCCGTGCGCGAGCGGGCTCGCGGCCGCCGCCCTGGTCGAAGCGGCCGAACCGCGCCAGCAGTGCGCCGAGGCGGCCGGCGAGCAGCTGCGCGCCGGCGCCGGCGAGCAGCGCGATGAACAGCGTCGCGAGCGTGAACACGCGCCCGGGCACGCGCACGCCGTCCCAACCGGGCGCGTAGTCGTAGAGCAATCGGTACGGATAGCCGGCGCCGGTCAGCCCGAGGCCGAGCGCGAGCACGGCGCACGTACCCGCGCCGACGGCGAGGCCGATGCGCAATCGTCGCGTGTACAGCGGCGCCGCGAGGCCGATCAGCGCGAGCAGCAGGATCAGCGCGCCGGGGAAGAAGACGTCCTCGTTCTTCGAGTGCACATGCGCGCGCGCGCCGGCGGTGACGCCGCCCCAGACGCGGTTCTCGGCGGAGGCGGAGACCCACGCGGCGGGTCCGGAGGAGTAGTTCTCGACTTCTCTGATCGTGCGCTTCGCGGTCGAGTAGTCGTGCGCGACTTTCAGGTACGGCCGCGCCTCGTAGACGGTCACGGCGCCGACGATCAGGACGCCGGCGGCGGTGATCGCGGCGAGCGCGCGCGGCAACGCCGGTTTGCCGGCGCGCCACCAGTAGAGCGCGGCGAGCAGCGCGAGCACGGCCATCAGGTAGGCGAACTGCAGCCCGAGCGTGAAGCCGAGGCTGATCTGCCACGCGGAGACGAGCCAGCCGGCGATCACGAGCGCACGCGAGGAGCGTCGGTAGCCGCGCAGCAGCAGGAACAGCGCGAGCGGGACGCCGCCGGAGGAGATCACGTGCAGGTGGCCGGCCTCGGTCACGCGGTATGGCGCGTACGCGAAGGCGGCCGCCGCGGCGGCTGCGCCCAGCTTGCGCAGCCCGAGCTCGCGTGCGAGCAGGTAGCAGCCGACGAAGCACAGCGACCAGGCGAGCAGGAACAGCAGGTTGTAACGGACGAGCGCCGCGATCGCGCCCGAGCCGAAGAACGCCGCCGGGCCATAGCCGAGCAGCGAGTCGGAGAAGGCGAGGCTGAGCGGGTGCGGGTAGAAGGCGTTGGAGGTGAACAGGTGCAGTGGGTCGTGCAGCATCGCGTGCCCGACCCACGCGATCTGCCACGCCGTACGCACCGGGTCGCCGTTGTCAGGCGAGATGCGACTGCCGATATGCAGCACCAGCGGCCAGCTCGTCAGCACGGCGAGCGCGACGGCGACGAGGACCACCCACAGGATCTCGCTGCGGCTCAGCCGCGGAGATGGCGACCAGCTATCGCGTCGTCGGGTGGGGGCTGCCGTGGTCGAGGGTCGGTCCAGGAGCGCGCTCGCCATCGATCGCCGCAGCATACGGGAGCCGCCTGCGTCAGACTTCGTTGACGATGAGGATTCTCGTGGTCGGTGCCGGGGGCGTCGGCGCGGCGTTTGCGGCGATCGCGCAGCGCCGGCCAGCGTTCGAGCGGATCGTGCTCGCGGACGTCGCGTCCGAGCGCGTCAGGTCGGTCGTCGCGGGGCTCGGCGAGCCGGGGCGCTTCGCGGCCGAGCGCGTCGACGCCTCGAGTGTGGCAAGCCTGCTCGAGCTGATCGGCCGTGTGCGCCCGGACGCCGTCTTGAACGCGTGCGATCCGCGCTTCAACGAGCCGATCTTCGCGGCTGCGTTCGAGTCGCGCGTGACGTACCTCGACATGGCGATGACGCTGTCGCGACCGCACCCGCAGCGCCCGTACGAGCTGCCGGGGAAGATGCTCGGTCAGCTCCAGCTCGACCGGCACGAGGCGTGGGAGCAGGCCGGGCTGCTCGCGCTCGTCGGGATCGGCGTCGAGCCGGGACTGTCGGACGTGTTCGCGGCGTACGCCGCGCAGGAACTGTTCACGAGCGTCGAGGAGATCGGCGTGCGCGACGGCGCCGATCTGATCGTCGAGGGCTATGACTTCGCGCCGACGTTCTCGATCTGGACGACGATCGAGGAGTGCCTGAACCCGCCGCTGATCTGGGAGCGCGAGCGCGGTTTCTACACGACGGCGCCGTTCTCCGAGCCGGAGCTGTTCGAGTTCCCGGAGGGAATCGGCACGGTCGAGTGCGTGAACGTCGAGCACGAGGAGGTCGTGCTGATCCCGCGGTGGGTCGACTGCGAGCGCGTCACGTTCAAGTACGGGCTGGGCGCGGAGTTCATCGACGTGCTGCGCACGCTGCACAAGCTAGGCCTGGACTCGACCGAGCCGGTGTCGGTCCACGACGCGAAGGTCGCTCCGCGCGATGTCGTCGCCGCGGCGCTGCCCGACCCGGCGACGCTCGGTGAGCGGATGACCGGCCGCACGTGCGCCGGAACGTGGGTGCGCGGCACGGGCGCCGACGGAGCGCCGCGCTCGACGTACCTGTACCACGTGGTCGACAACGAGCACACGATGCGCGAATACGGAAGCCAGGCGGTCGTCTGGCAGACGGCCGTCAACCCGGTCGTCGCGCTGGAGCTGCTGGACGAGGGGGTGTGGAAGGGCGCCGGCGTACTCGGCCCGGAGGCGTTTGCGCCGCAGCCGTTCCTCGAGAAGCTCGCGGAGTTCGGCTCGCCGCACGGTGTGTGCGAGCTCGCCGTCTAGCAGCCTGAGCTATGTCTCTCCGAAGCCGACGGGCGGGGGTATCGTGGCGAGCGGGTGCTCGAGCACTCCGGGCGGCGCGGTTTCGAGCTTGCGCGAGAAGTAGTCCTTGAACACGCCCCTGGAGAGGAGCATCAGGAAGAAACCGAGGATCAGGCCGCCGACGCCCATCCAAAGCGGCAAGGAGATGCCGAGGATCGGCTTCGAGGCGTTGTTCGCGGCATGACCGTAGTAGATCATCGCCCGCACGCCGACCGCCCACAGGATCAGGCCGCCGAGGAGCGGGCCGACGCCGAGCAGCAGGAAGTTGCGCACGCTCTTGGTCAGCTCGCGGCGGTAGTAGATCGCGCAGGCGATGCCGGTCCAGCCGTAGTAGAAGACGATCGGGAAGCCGACGGCGGAGATCGAGGCTTCGAGGACCGACGAGGACAGCAGCAGCAGCACGACGGTCACGACGATCGAGAGCGCGCCGAAGCCGAGCGTGGAGACGGTCGGCGTCAGGTAGCGCTTGTGGACGCGCGCGAGCAGCGACGTGACCGCTTTCCAGTGCGCCATCGAGAGCGTCGTGCGCGCCGTGGGCAGGATCGTCGTCTGCGTCGAGGCCGACGCGGACGTCAGCACGGTGATGATCAGCAGCTTGTTCCACGGTTCGCCGAACACGCCGGTGCCGAGCGCGTTCAAGACGTCGCTCGAGTTTTCTTCGTTCGTGATGAACCCGACGCCGTGGAACGCCTGCGCGGAAGCCGACACGACGACGTAGATCAGCAGGAGCAGGATCGTCGAGACGACCGCGGCCTTGCCCGGACCCTCCGCGGGATCTTCGGACTCCTCGTTGACGGCGACGCCCGAATCCCAACCCCAGTAGATGAAGACGGCCAGCAGCAGCGCGACGAACAGATCGCCGAACTTCATCGCGAACGGGTTGAACCAGTCGAGCGTCGGCTTGATCGCGCCGTGCGGTGCGCTGCCGCCGTAGACCTTGACGAGCGCGACGACGGCGAAGGCTCCGAGGATCGCGACCTCGGTGCCGAGCAGAATCGTCTGGATCCTCGCCGAGAGCTCGATTCCGCGGTAGCAGATCCACGTCATCAGGACGATCCACAGGGCGGCCGCGACGATGATCGCCGCGTTGGAGTTGCCGAGTTCGCTGAAGCCGAACAGCTTGAAGGTGTAGATCGCGGCGATGTCCGATAGCGAGGCCATCACGATCACGTCCGCGAGGAAGATCGCCCAGCCGTTCATCCAGCCGAGACCGGGGCCGACGGCGCGCGTCGTCCACGCGAACGTGGTCCCCGCGTCGGGGTCGGCGCGGTTGAAGTATTTGTATGCCGAGGCGACTAGCAGCATCGGAACGAACGCGACGAGCAGCACGGCCGGGGCGTGCACGCCGACGCCCTTGACCGCGGCGACGAAGCCGAGCGTCGCCGCGAGCGAGTACGCGGGCGCGGTCGAGGCGACGCCGATGACGACGTTCGAGATGTAGCCGATCGCGCCCTTCTTCAGGCCCTTGTCGATGACGCCGTCGTGCTGCGCATGCTGCCCTGGAGCTGCTGGTGCGGCGCCGCTCTCGGTGGCCATCGATCGTCCTCTTCCTCTGGTGGTCGTGCGAACTGCGACAAACTTATGCCTCCGCCAGGCTGGGGGCAATGGGCGGTCCTCCCAAATCGAGCCAGCATGATTGTACGATTAGTACAATGCGCTTGAGGCTTCTTGCCCAAGTCCGTACTTGAGAAGCGATCTTCGTCGCAGTACCGTTATCCTCAGTGTCTATTCGTTGCGCGTAGGCGCGCCGCGCTCGCGTCTCGCTTCGACCAGGGAGAAGACCGATGGCGGACACGGCGGATCTTGACCAGGCGACGGCCGCGAGCCGCACGGCCGAGTCGACGGGCACGCCGTGGGCGCCTGGACCGGCCGGCATGGCGCCGGCCGAAGACCCCGACCGTCTGCAGCGACTCGCCAGGCGCAACCTGTGGATGCACTTCACGCGGATGGGCTCCTACGACGAGCGTCACGCGGTGCCGGTGATCGTGCGCGGCGAGGGGTGCTACGTGTACGACGAGCACGGCAAGCGCTACCTCGACGGGCTGTCGGCGCTGTACTGCGTCAACGCGGGGCACGGTCGCGCGGAGCTCGGCGAGGCGGCCGCGGCGCAGGCGAAGCAGCTCGCCTTCTACACGAACTGGAGCTACGCGCACCCGCCGGCGATCGAGCTGGCGGCGCGGATCGCGGGACTCGCGCCGGGCAACCTCAACCGCGTGTTCTTCACCTCGGGCGGCTCGGAGGCGGTCGAGTCGGCGTGGAAGCTCGCGAAGTCCTATCAGCGAGCGCGCGGCGAGATGAACAGGCACAAGCTGATCTCGCGGCATCTCGCCTACCACGGAACGTCGATGGGCGCGCTGACGGCGACGGGGCTGCCGCCGCTGCGCGAGCCGTTCGAACCGCTGACGCCGGGCGGCGTGCACGTGGCGAACACGAACTCCTACCGCTGGAGCGAGGATCGCGATCCGCTGTGGGCGGCGGACGCGATCGAGCAGGCGATCGAATTCGAGGGTGCGGACACGGTTGCGGCGGTGATCCTCGAGCCGGTGCAGAACGGCGGCGGCTGCTTCGTGCCGCAGGACGGCTATTTCCAGCGCGTGCGCGAGATCTGCGACCGCCACGGCGTGCTGTTGATCTCCGACGAGGTGATCTGCGCGTGGGGTCGCCTCGGCCGCTGGTTCGGTTGCGAACGGTTCGACTATCAGCCGGACATGATCACGACGGCGAAGGGGATCAGCTCGGCGTACGCGCCGCTCGGGGCTGTGATCGCGGGCGACCACATCGCCGAGCCGTTCCTGCACGGCAAGGAGTCGTTCGTCCACGGGTTCACGTTCGGCGGGCACCCGATCGCGTGCGCGGTCGGCCTGGCGAACATCGAGCTGATGGAGCGCGAGGACCTGAACGGGAACGTGCGCGAGAACGAGGGGCTGTTCCGCGAGATGCTCGACGACCTGCGCGAGTTGCCGATCGTCGGCGACGTGCGCGGCGCGGGGTACTTCCACGCGATCGAGCTGGTCAAGGACAAGGAGACGAAGGAGACGTTCGACGACGCCGAATCGGAGCAGTTGCTGCGCGGCTTCCTTTCGGGCGAGCTGTACAAGCGGGGCTTGATCTGTCGCACGGACGATCGCGGCGACCCGATCGTGCAGCTGTCGCCGCCGCTGATCGCGGGCGCCGAGCAGTTCGAGGAGATCGTCGCGATCCTGCGGCCGGTGCTGAGCGAGGCGTGCGAGCGGATGGCGGCGTGGAGCTCACCGTCGAAAGCCTGATCGCCGAGCTCGGCCTCGAGCTCGCGAGCGGCCACGAGGCCGCGCAGGCACACGTTCGTTGGGTGCACAGCACCGAGCTCGAGGATCCGACGCCGTGGCTGCGCGGCGGCGAGCTGCTGTTGACGACGGGCATCCAGCTGAACGGACCGAAGAGCCAGCGTGAGCTGATCGAGCGGCTCGCCGACCACCGGATCGCGGGGCTCGGGTTCGGGACGGGGTTCAAGCACAAGCGGCTGCCGGCGGCGCTGGTCACGGCGGCGCGCAAGCGCGGCTTTCCGCTGTTCGAGGTGCCGTACGAGCTGCCGTTCATCGCGATCACCGAGCGCGCGTTCGCGCAGCTGGTCAACGAGCGTTACGAGATGCTCCAGCGCAACATGGCCGGCGACGTGCTGGCGGAGGCGCTGACCGGCCACCTCTACCCCGAGGAGCTGCAGGCGCGGCTGCGGCCGTTCGGGATCGGCGAGCAGGTCGCGGTGCTCGCGTTCGCGGTCGATGACCCGAGCGCGGCGGCGGCGCCGCTGGAACGCGCGCTCGAGCGCGAGCGGACGCACAGCCTCGTGGCGATCCGCGCGGGCCTCTTGTGCGCGGTGATCGACGCGCAAGGATGCGAGCCGATCGAGCTGGCGCGCAAGCTGCGCGGCGTGCTGCAGGCGCGCGTCGGCGAGGTGCGCGCGTCGGCGAGCCGAGCGAGCGCGGCGCAGTCACTGCGGCTGAGCTTCCACGAGGCGCGCTGCGCGCTAGAGGCGGTGCGCCTTGCGAACGGCAGCGCGCCGGAGGTCGCGTCGTATCGCGACCTCGGAGCGTTCCAACTGCTGCTCTCGATCCAGGATGACGACGCGCTGACGTCGTACTGCCGTGGCGTGCTTGGGCCGGTCGAACAGGGCGACGGCGAGTACGGCGAGGAGCTGCTGCGCTCGCTCGACACCTTCATCGAACACAACGGACACTGGGAGCGCGCGGCGAGCGCGCTGTACTGCCATCGTCACACGCTGCGCTACCGCGTGCGCCGCGTCGAGCAGCTGACCGGTCGCGACTTCGCCAACGCGCGTGACCGCATCGAGTTCTGGCTGGCGCTGCGTGGAAGGGAGCTTGCGAGATGAAGATCGGCGTGCCGAGCGAGATCAAGACGGACGAGTACCGCGTGGCGATCACGCCGGCGGGCGTGCGCGAGCTGACCTCGCGCGGGCACGAGGTGCTGGTGCAGGCCGGCGCGGGCGCTGGCAGCGCGATGGGCGACGACGAGTTCCGCGCGCAGGGCGCGCGGATCGTGCCGGACGCGCAGACGGTGTTCGGCGAGGCCGAGCTCGTGCTGAAGGTGAAGGAGCCGCAAGCCGTCGAGGTGGCGATGCTGCGCCCGGGGCAGACGCTGTTCACGTACCTGCATCTGGCGGCCGAGCCGGAGCTCGCGCGCGGGCTGCAGGAGTCGGGCGCGACGTGCATCGCGTACGAGACCGTCGAGGACGGCGCCGGGCGGCTGCCGTTGCTCGCGCCGATGAGCGAGGTCGCCGGCAAGCTCGCGACGCAGGCGGGCGCGTTCATGCTCGAGAAGCCGCTCGGCGGCCGCGGGATCCTGCTCGGCGGCGTGCCGGGCGTCGCGGCGGCGACGGTGCTCGTGATCGGCGGCGGCGTCGTCGGGATGAACGCGGCGTTCATCGCGATCGGGATGCAGGCGGACGTGTTCGTGTTCGACCGCTAGATCGACCGGCTGCGCGAGCTGGAAGTGGCGTTCGCGGGACGCGCGTCGACCGTCTACAGCTCGACGTTGGCGATCGAGCAGATGCTGCCGCTCGCGGATCTCGTGATCGGCGCGGTGCTCGTGCACGGTGGGCGCGCGCCGCACGTCGTCACGCGCGAGCAGCTGAAGTTGATGAAGCGCCACGCGGTGCTGGTCGACGTGTCGATCGACCAGGGCGGCTGCTTCGAGACGTCGCGGCCGACGACGCACTCACATCCGACGTACGAGGTCGATCAGATCACTCACTACTGCGTGACGAACATGCCGGGCGCGGTGCCGATCACCTCGACGTACGCGCTGACGAACGCGACGCTGCCGTACGTGATCGAGCTGGCCGAGCGCGGCGTCGATGCGGCGCTGCACGACGACCCGGCGCTGCGCCAGGGACTGAACGTGCGGGCAGGCGAGATCACCCACCCGGCCGTCGCGCAAGCGCTCGGCATCCCACAGACGGCATAGGAGCGGAGGAGCGAGATGGCGTCAACGACGGACACGCTCAACAACTTCATCGACGGCGAGTCGGTCGGCTCGGCCGCCGGCGAGACCGAACCGGTGCTGAACCCGGCGACGGGCGAGGAGATCGCGCGGGCGCCGCGCTCGGACGCGGAGGACGTCGACCGCGCGGTCGCCGCCGCGCGACGCGCGTTCGAGGGCTGGTCGCGGACGACGCCGCAGCAGCGCTCGGAGGCGCTGCTTCAGATCGCGGCGGCTCTGGAGGAGCACGGCGAGCAGATCGCGCGGCTGGAGGCGCTCAACGCGGGCAAGCCGATCGAGGCGGTCAAGCGCGACGAGCTGGGAGTGATGGTCGACAACCTGCGCTTCTTCGCCGGCGCGGCGCGCGTGCTGGAGGGACGCGCGGCGGGCGAGTACATGGAGGGCTACACGTCGTTCACGCGCCGCGAGCCGGTCGGCGTGATCGGCCAGATCACCCCGTGGAACTACCCGCTGATGATGGCGATCTGGAAATTCGCGCCGGCGATCGCGGCGGGCAACACGGTCGTGCTGAAGCCGGCCGAGACGACGCCGGTGACGACGCTGCGACTCGCCGAGCTGACCGCGGAGATCCTGCCAAAGGGAGTGCTCAACGTGATCACCGGTCCGGGCGAGCCGACGGGCGAGGCGCTGATCTCACACCCCGACGTCGACATGCTCGCGCTGACCGGATCGGTCGACACGGGCAAGCACCTCGCGCGCACGGCGGCGGAGACGCTGAAGCGCGTGCACCTCGAGCTCGGCGGCAAGGCGCCGGTGGTCGTGTTCGACGACGTCAGTCTGGAGTCGGCGCTCGAGACGATCGCGGGCACCGGCTACTACAACGCGGGGCAGGACTGCACGGCGGCGACGCGCGTGCTCGCCGCGGGCAGCGTCTACGACGACGTCGTCGCGGGACTCGCCGAGCAGGCGAGAGGTCTCGTGATCGGCGACACGCTGGCGCCCGAGACGACGCTTGGGCCGGTCAACTCCAAGCGCCAGCGCGAGCGCGTCGAGGGCTTCCTCGAACGTCGCCCAGACCGCGCGGAGATCGTGACGGGCGGCGGGGAGCCCGAGCGCCCGGGGTTCTACCTGGAGCCGACGGTCGTCGCGGGTCTCGAGCAGGACGACGAGATGATCCAGCGCGAGATCTTCGGGCCGGTGATCACGGTGCAGCGGTTCAGCGACGAGGAGCAGGCGATCGCGTGGGCGAACAGCACGCGCTACGGCCTCGCGTCGTCGGTCTGGACACGCGACGTCGCGCGCGCGCTGCGCGTCTCGCGCGCGCTGCGCTTCGGCTGCGTGTGGATCAACGACCACATCCCGCTTGTCTCGGAGATGCCGCACGGCGGCTTCAAGGAGTCGGGGTACGGCAAGGACCTGAGCGTGTACTCGCTGGAGGACTACACGGTCGTCAAGCACGTGATGGCCAGCCTGGAATAGACGTGGACGCGACGGCGGGCGCGGACGCGGAGGCGCGCTCGATGGCGCGCCGTCGCACAGGTCAAGTGAGTGGAGGCCGGCCCTCGGTCAGTTGGACAGTCGATCGTGCGCGTCGCGTCGCGATGCGCACTCTTGGTGAGGATTTCGTGCTGATCGAACGTCGGACAGTTCGATTCGTCGGCAATCCAACCGCCCGGCGTGTCAGCTAACGTCCGGGCCCGATGAACGGTTCTATTTCGCCGGATTCCGAGCCGATCGGGGCATCGGATACGGTCGAGGCCCGCTCGGACGCGGGGTTGCTGCGTGACTACGACATCTTGCGCCTGCGCGCGCCGAACCCGGGGCCGCTGACGCTTACAGGCACCAACACGTGGGTCGTCGGACGACGTCCCGCGTGGGTCGTCGATCCGGGGCCGTTGATCGACGCGCACGTGCGACGGCTGATGGCGGCGATCGACGCGCGCGGCGGGCTCGGCGGGGTCGTGCTGACGCACGGCCACGAAGACCACGACGAGGCGGTCGAGACGTTGCTGGAAGTGCGCCCGGCGCCGCTCGCCGCGGCGCGGCGCGACGCGGACGTGCGGCTCGCGGAGGAAGTGCGCTTCGGACCGTTCGAGGCCGTGCACACGCCGGGGCACGCCGAAGACCACTACGCGTTCATCGCCGACGGCGCGTGCTTCACCGGCGATGCGGTGCTCGGCGACGGCAGCGTTCTGATCACGCCGCACCCGGGCGCGATGTCGGGGTACCTGCTGGCGTTGACGCGCCTGCGGCTGCGCGAGGACTTCAACGTCCTGTGCCCAGGTCACGGCGAGATCGTGTGGGACGCGCGCGAGAAGCTCGAGGAGGACGAAGTGCTGCCGCGCGGCGTGCAGCGCCCGAGCTACGAGAGCCGGCCGTGGTGAGCTCGCGGTTCAGGTGAAACGCGGGTAGAGCGTCATGCCGCCGTCGACGAACAGCGTCGCGCCGGTGACGTAGGAGGCCTGCTCGGAGGCGAGCCACGCGACGGCTCGCGCGACGTCCTCGACGTGCCCCCAGCGACCGAGCGGCACCTCGGAGAGGACCGTCGCGCTTTCCTCGGGATTTTCGAGCACCGACTTGTTGATCGGCGTGTCGACCGCGCCGGGGGCGACGTTGACGACGCGGATGCCGAGCGGCGCGAGCTCCTTCGCGATCGACTGCGCGAACAGCTTCATGCCGCCCTTCGACGCGCAGTAGTGCGAGAAGCGCTCCCACGCGATCTGCTCGTGGACGCTCGAGACGTTGACGATCGTCCCCCCGCGTTGCTCGTCGCGCATCGCGCGAGCGGCCTCGCGTGCGCAGAGGAACGCGCCGGTGAGGTTGACGTCGATCACTTTCTGCCAGGCCTCCAGCGGCATGTCGAGCAACACGTACGGGTGCTCGACGCCGGCGTTGTTGACGAGCAGGTCGATACCGCCGAAGGCGTTGCGGGCTTCGGCGAACGCCCGCTGGACGTCGCTCTCGCTCGCGACGTCCATCCGCACGGCGAGCGCCTCGGCGCCGGCGTCCTCGAGTTCGCCGACGATCTTCTCGGCCGCGTCCGGCGCGCCGACGTAGTTGACCGCGACCGCCGCGCCATGCGCGGCGAGCTCGAAGCAGACGCCCTCGCCGATCCCCGAGTCGCCGCCGGTGACGAGCGCGCGGCGGCCGTCGAGCAGGCGCGCGTCGTCGGGGCGTCGGGTGAATGGCTGGTCGCTCACTGCCGTCTTCTTGCAGCGTACCCCGCTAGCGTTCGAGACAGATGCCCAGTCGCTTTCCATCGTTCGTGCCTCGCGGAGGGGCGACCGCGCAGGACGGCGCCGCGACGAACGCGTCCGGCGCCGCCGGTCCGATGATCGCGCCGGTCAGCGCCTCGAGCTCGCCGTTCCCGCCGATCGCCGACTACGGCTTCCTGTCGGACTGCCACACCGGCGCGCTGGTCGCCTCGGACGGGTCGATCGAGTGGATGTGCCTGCCGTACTTCGACTCACCGTCGGTCTTCGGCGCGCTGCTCGACCGCGGCGCGGGGTCGTGGCGCGTCGGACCGTACGGGCTGTACGTGCCGGCCGGCCGGCGCTACGTCCCCGGGACGAACATGATCGAGACGACGTGGATGACGCCGCAGGGCTGGATCCGCGTGGTCGACGCGCTGGCGATCGGCGAATGGCACGACAACGAGCACGGCTCGAGCCACACGCGCCCGCCGACCGACTTCGACGCCGACCATCTGCTCGTGCGGATGGTCGAATGCGTTCAAGGCCAGGTGCAGGTCGAGGTCGTCTGCGAGCCGATGCTCGATTACGGCGCCACGCCGGCGGAGTGGCGGAGGGTCGAGCTCGAGTCGCAGGCGCCCGACGCGCCGCACGCGCACGACGCGCTCGCGATGGACGCGTCTGACGGCAGGACGATGTTCAGGCTGTACAGCGACATCCGGATGGGCATCGAGGGCAACCGCACGCACGGGCGTCACACGATGTCCGAAGGCGAGAAACGCTTCTCGGCGATCTCCTGGACGGAGTCGCGGGGCGGCCCGCACACGGCCGAGGAAGCCGAGCAGATCCTCGAGCGGACGGGGCACTTCTGGCGTGGCTGGCTGGCCGAAGGCACCTATCCCGACCATCCGTGGCGCGCGCATCTGCAGCGCTCGGCGCTCGTGTTGAAGGGGCTGACGTTCATGCCGACCGGCGCGCTCGTCGCCGCGCCGACGACGTCGTTGCCGGAGACGCCGGGCGGCGAGCGCAATTGGGACTACCGCTACTGCTGGATGCGCGACGCGTCGTTCACGCTGTGGGCGCTGCACGCGCTCGGTCTCGACTGGGAGGCGGACGACTTCATCGAGTACGTCGCCGAAGTCCCGCGCAACGAGGACGGCTCGCTGCAGATCATGTACAGCGTCAGGGGCGAGAAAGAGCTGCAGGAGTCGACGCTCGACCATCTCAAGGGCTACGAGGGAGCGCGGCCGGTGAGGATCGGCAACGGCGCGTACAACCAGCGCCAGAACGACGTGTTCGGCGCCGTGCTCGACTCGGTCTACCTGCACTCCAAACAGCGCGACCACATTCCCGAGCGGCTGTGGCCGGTGCTGATCGACCAGGTCAAATGCGCGGCGGCCGTGTGGAAGCAGCCCGACCAGGGGATCTGGGAGGCGCGCGGTAAGCCGCAGCACTACGTCTCCTCCAAGCTGATGTGCTGGGTCGCGCTCGACCGCGGCGCGCGCTTGGGCGAACGCCGCGGGCACGACGAAGCGGTGAAGGAGTTCCAGGGCATCGCCGACGAAGTGCGCGAGGACATCCTCGCCAACGGCGTCGACTCGCGCGGCGTCTTTCGCCAGCATTACGACACCGACGCGCTCGACGCCTCGACGTTGCTCGTGCCGCTCCTGCGCTTCCTGCCGCCCGACGACGAACGCGTGCACGCGACGGTCTGCGCGATCCGCGACGAGCTGACCGAGAACGGGCTCGTGCTGCGCTATCGCACCGAAGAAACCGACGACGGGCAGCACGGCAAGGAGGGCACGTTCCTGATCTGCTCGTTCTGGCTCGTCTCGGCGCTGTCGGAGATCGGCGAACATCGCGACGCGCAGCACCTGTGCGAGCGGCTGCTGTCGTACTCCTCGCCGCTGGAGCTATACGGCGAGGAGCTCGAGGCGTCGAGCGGACGCCACCTTGGCAACTATCCGCAGGCGTTCACGCACCTGGCGCTGATCAACGCGGTCACGCACGTGGTCGCGCAGCAGCAAGGCTGAGCGGCGCCGGTCACAGCCGGCTTGCGCTCAGTAGCCGGGCTCGCCGGGCAGCACGACGCGCGCGACCTCGCCCTCGAGCAAGACGCGCGGCTCGATCGGCAGCACGTCGCGCTCGCGCGCATAGACGATCAGCTGCTCGACGGACGCGAACTCGCGCAGCTGCTCGAGGTGCTTGATCGTCGGGAAGACGAGCACGATCCGCTGCTCGGCGTGCGCGTCGAGCGCCGCCTGCGGCGCGAACCATCCGAGGTCGACGATCTCCTCGCCGTCGACTTCGGGCTCCTGTCCGTCGGGCAGCGGTGCGAGGAAGAAGTGCGTGTCGTACCGGATCTGGACCTGCGCGGGCGTGATCCAGCGCGAGAACTTGACGAGCGCGCTGGGGTCGTCGAGCGCGATCGCCGCCTCCTCGCGCAGCTCGCGCACGGCGGCGGCGCGGTGAGCCTCATCGCCTTCGCCCTCGCCGGCGTCGACGGCGCCGCCGGGAAACACCCAGACGCCGCCCATGAAGCGCGCGTGCGGCGTGCGCTGCACGAGCAGGACCTCCAGACGCTCGGCGCCGCCGCGCAGCAGGATCACGCTCGCGGCTTGACGCGGCGTCGTCGCCGGGCCGGGGTTGTACTCGCCGTCGGCCGCCGGCGAGGCGAGCGCGCGATCGCCGCGCGCAGCTCCGTCGCTGGAAACCCCACTCTCCCCGCGAGCGCTCATCGGCTGACCCTACCTGGCGGTAATCTTCCTCGCATGAGCACCTCGACGAAGACGTTGCAGCGCTGGATCTGCGAGTCGTGCGGATTCATCTACGACCCGGACGAAGGCGACCCGGACGGCGGCATCCCGCCGGGCACGGCGTTCGAGGACATCCCGGACACGTGGTTCTGCCCGGTCTGCGGCGCGCGCAAGCGCGAGTTCGTCCCCTACGAGGACTAGGACGCCCGCTGGCCGGCGCGAGCCCGTGTCCTCAGTCGCTCGTGTGCAGAGCACACTTCGCTCCCTGCGTCCTTGGCTCGCTTGACCAGCGGACGTCCTAGGGGCAATTGGGAAGGACTGCTCGCGTTCGATCGCGAGCACGTGTGGCATCCGTACGGCGGGTTGCCGGGTGCGACGGCGCCGCTGCCGGTCGTCTCGGCGGAGGGCGTGCGCCTGCGGCTGGCCGACGGCCGCGAGCTGATCGACGGGATGGCATCGTGGTGGTGCGCGATTCACGGCTATCGCCATCCGGCGCTCGACGCGGCGCTCGCCGAGCAACTGCGGCGGGTCTCGCACGTGATGTTCGGCGGGCTCACGCATGAGCCGGGCGTGCGGCTCGCCGAGCGGCTGCTCCAGCTCGCGCCGGATGGCTTGCAGGCGGTTTTCTTCGCCGACTCGGGCTCGGTCTCGGTCGAGGTCGCGATCAAGATCGCGTTGCAGTTCCAGCGCGGGCGGGGGCGCCCGGAGCGCACGCGCCTGCTGACGGTCAGGGGCGGCTATCACGGCGACACGTTCGGCGCGATGGCGGTGTGCGATCCGGTCGGCGGCATGCACCGCCTGTTCACGGGTTTGCTCGCCGAGCACTTGTTCGCCGAGCGTCCGCCGGATGGGTTCGACGCCGGTCTCGACGAGCGGTGGGCGGGCGGCGTGCGCGAGCTGGTCGAGCGTCATGCCGGCGAGCTCGCGGCGATCGTCGTCGAGCCGGTCGTGCAGGGCGCGGGCGGGATGCGCTTTCACTCGCCGGCGTGCGTGCGGCTGCTGCGCGAGCTGTGCGACGAGCACGGCCTGCTGCTCGTGCTCGACGAGATCGCGACCGGCTTCGGGCGCACCGGCGAGCTGTTCGCGTGCGAGCACGCCGGCGTCGCGCCGGACGTGATGTGCGTGGGCAAGGCGTTGACGGGCGGCTACGTGACGCTTGCGGCGACGCTCTGCACGCGCGAGATCGCCGCGGCGATCTCCTCGGGTGAGGGCGGCCGGCTGATGCACGGGCCGACGTTCATGGCCAATCCGCTCGCGTGCGCCGTCGCGCTGGCGTCGCTCGATCTGCTGCTCGGCGGCGACGACGGGGCCGACGGGGCCGACGGGGCCGACGGCGATCGGCGTACCGGTGGCGCCGGCGCCGGACGTGGGTGGCGCGCCCGCGTCAGGGCGATCGAGCATGGTCTGCGCGATGGCCTCGAGCCGGCGCGCGAGCTGCCGGGCGTCGCCGACGTGCGCGTGCTCGGCGCGATCGGCGTCGTGCAGCTCGAGCGCGACGTCGACGTCGTGGCGGCGACGGCCGCGGCGGTCGAGCGCGGGGTCTGGCTTCGCCCGTTCCGCGACCTCGTGTACGCGATGCCGCCATACGTGATCGAACCCGGCGACCTCGCGCGCGTGAGCGAGGCGATCGTCGCGGCGGCGCGCGCCGGCGTCGCCTGAGCCGCGGCTCAGGCGACCGCGCGCGGCGTGCTCGCGACTCCTGCGCGCCACTCGAGCCAGCGCCGCCACGGCAGCTCCTCGCCGACGCGCGCGAGCTCGGCGAGGTCGGGACCGGCGGCGCGCGGCAGCACGGCGACCTCGACGAAGCCGAAGCGCGCGATCTGCTCGCGGTTCGAGCGCTCCAGGCGCGACGGGCGCGCGGGCCACGGCGTCAGCACGACGGCGCGCACGGTCAGCCCGGCGGCGCGCGCCGACTGCAGCGTCAGCAGCGTGTGGTTGATCGTGCCGAGTCCCGGTCGCGCGGCGATCAGCAGCGGCAGGCGCAGCGCGACCGCGAGATCACACACCGTCAGCTCCTCGGCGAGCGGCGAGAGCAGTCCGCCGGCGCCCTCGACGATCAGCGTCGTCGGCTCCGCTTCGCGCTCGCTCGCCGACGCCGCGTCGAGCGACGCGCGCGCCGCGTCGAGCACGCGCTCGCGCGCGAGCGGTTCGCCGGCGAGCTCCGCCGCGAGCTGAGGCGAGACGGCCGGTCCGAAGCGCAGCGGCGCGACGTCCTCCGGCGCCATCGCCGCGGCCGCGCCGAGCAGCTCGTGGTCGGCCGGCCACAGCGGCGCACGCGGATCGCCGCCGGGTGGCTCGTCGAGGCCGCTCACGGCCGGCTTGTGGGCCGCGACCGGCGCTCCCGTCGCGGCGATCGCCGCGAGCAGCGCCGCGCCGAGCACGGTCTTGCCGACGCCGGTGTCGGTGCCGGTGACGAACAGGCCCCGCACGCGCGGTGACGCTAGGCGGCGTGCGCGACGGCGTCTTCGCGCTCGCCGTCGAACGGCGCTTGCGTCCGCTCGGCGTCGGCCACAGCCGGCGCCGGCGGACGGCGCGGTCGCGGCGCCTCGATGTCGAACGGCGCCGACGGCGCCTCGCCGCCGATCGCCGGCGCGCGTTCCCGCTCGCGCTCCACGTACGGCTCGTCCACGTACGGCTCCCGCGCCGGCTCCAGATCGCCCGGCGGCGTTCCGATCGCGGCCGGGTCGAGCCCGAGCTTGCGCGCCGCGGTGGCGAGAACCTCGGCCGCCAGGCGCATGTCGGTCGTCGTGTGCGACGCCATCGCCGCCAGCCGCAAGCGCGAGGTTCCGGCGGGCACCGTCGGCGGCCTGATCGCCTGCGCGAACACGCCCCGTTCGATCGCCGCGTGACAGAGCCGCAGCGTGTCGCGCTCGTCGCCGACGACGAGCGGCACGATGTGCATATCGTCCTCCTTGACGTCAAAGCCCTCCGAGGAGAGCGAGCGGCGCAGCGCGCGAGCGTTCGCGGCCAGTCGCTCGATCCGATGCGGACGCTCCTCGATCAGCTCGAGCGCCGCGAGCGCACCGGCGATCGTCGGCGGCGAGGGCGCGGTCGAGAAGATGAACGAGCGCGCCGTGTTCAGCAGGTAGCGGATCATCGCCTCGTCGCCGCACACATACGCGCCGTAGCAGCCGAGCGACTTGCCGAGCGTGCCGACGATCGCGTCGACCTCGCCCTCGAGGCCGGCCTGCGCGAGCGCGCCGCGCCCGCCCGGCCCGTACGTGCCGGTCGCGTGCGCCTCGTCGACCGCGACGCGTGCGCCGAACGCGTGCGCCAGCTCGACGATCTCGGTGAGCGGCGCGACGTCGCCGTCCATCGAGAAGATCGAGTCGGTCACGACGAGGTTGCGCGCGGCGTCGTCGCGGCGGCGCCCGTGGTGGCGCATGCTCCACAGCAGGTGTTCGGCGTCGCGGTGGCGGTAGACGACGACCTCCGCGCGAGCGAGGCGGCAGCCGTCGATGATCGACGCGTGGTTGAGCTCGTCCGAGAAGACCGTGTCGCCGGCGCCGGCCAACGCGCCGATCACGCCGAGGTTCGCGAGGTATCCCGAGCCGAACAGCAGGCACGCCTGCCGGCCGGCGAACGTCGCAAGGCGCTCCTCGAGGCGGCGATGCACGGTCATCGTCCCGGAGATCAGCCGCGACGCCCCGGCGCCGACGCCCCAGCGCATCGCCGCCTCGGCCGCCGCCTCGCGCACGCGCGGGTGGTCGGCGAGGCCGAGGTAGTTGTTCGAGCACAGCAGCAGCACGGGCTTTCCGTCGAGCAGCACCGTCGGCCCCTGCGGACCCGACACGAGGCGCAGACGCCGTCCGAGACCAAGGCGCTCGAGCTCCGCCAGCCGCTCCTCGATCTCTACCGTCCCCGTGTCTGCGTGCATCGTGCCTCCCTCGCTGTTGTCCGGTCCCTCAGCCGGCGCCTACGGGGCTCGTCGCGTCCTCTACCTCGCGGTCCGGCGGGCGCTCGCGCGCGCGCCGATCCTCCGGTGCGCGGTTGGGCGCGCCGTCGGGGCGCCGCGGGACCGAGCGCTTCGCGCGAAAGCGCAGCTGCGTCGACGGGTCCCACAGATGCACGTTCAAGTCGGGCTCGGCCGTCGGCGCCGGCGTCGGCGTCTCCTCGACGCTCCGTGCGGCGTCGGCGAAGAGCTCCTCGACGACGTCCGGCGTCTCGCCGGACATCCACCCGGAGCGGTTGTCCGGGCGCGGATTCGCCGCGTTATCGAGCTGTCGCGCGACGTTCAGCCCGAGCTCCTCGAACATCGCGCGGTCGGTCTCCGGCTCGTTGCCGAGCGTCGTCAGGAAGTTGCCCATCATCACGCCGTTGATCCCCGCGCGCACCGCCAGCTCCTGCAGCTCGGCGAGGTTCTCGACGCGCCCGCCGCACAGGCGGAACAGCGCCTCGGGCAGGATCAGCCGGAAGATCGCGATCCACTTGACGGCCTCCCACGGGTCCATGTACTCGCGGTCGCCGAACTTCGTCCCGGGGCGCGGGTTGAGCATGTTGATCGGCACGCTCGTAGGGTTGATCGCAGCGAGCTCGAACGCCATCTCGACGCGCTGCGCGCGGGTCTCGCCAAGGTTGAGGATGCCGCCGACGCACGTCTCCAGGCCGGCCTCGCGGACCGCCGCGATCGTGCGCAGTCGTCCCGCGTAGCGGACGGTGCTCGTCACCTCGTCGTAGTAGCTCTCGGCCGTCTCGACGTTGTGGTGGACGCGCTGGACGCCGGCGTCGCGCAGCGCCTGCGCGCGCTCGAGCGAGATGTGACCGACCGACGCGCAGCGCTTCAGGTTCGTCCGCTCGGAGACGAGCCGCACGCCTTCGAGATACTTCTGGAAGTCGCGCTTGGACAGGCCCTGGCCCTGCGTGACCATGCAGAAGCGGTGCGCGCCCGCCGCCTCGGCCGCGCGCGCGTGCTCGAGGATCTGCTCGGGCTCCATCATCGCGTGCATCGGCGTCTCGGCGTCGGCGAAGCGCGACTGCGCGCAGAAGCCGCAGTCCTCGGCGCATCCGCCCGACTTGGCGTTGACGAGCGAGCACATGTCGGTCGAGTCGGCGAAGCGCTCGACGCGTGCCTTCCACGCGCGCTCGATCAGCGCCTCGATCTGCGCGTGATCCTCGATCTCGCCGAGGGCGATCGCCTCCTCGCGGGTGATCAACGGCGGCATGGCGAGGAGGTTATGGAGCGTCGCGGACGGCTCCGCGGGCGATCGCGACCGGGCCGGAGGCGGCTATTCGTTCCGCCAGCGTGGCGCTCGGCGCTCGGCGAACGCGCGCATTCCCTCGCGCATGTCCTTCGACGCGAACGACGCGCGGCGCAGCTCGATCAGCTCCTCCTCGATGTCTCGCGGCAGCTCGCCCTCGGCCGCCAGCAGCGCCGCGATCACGCGCTTGTTGCCGAGCTGCGAGAGCGGCGCGTTGCCGGCGAGCTCGGCGGCGACGTCGAGCGCGATCGCATCGAGCTCACCCTCCGCCGCGACGCGGTTGACGAGCCCCCACTGCAGCGCCGTCGGCGCGTCGACGTAGCGGCCGAGCAGGAACAGCTCGCGCGTGCGCGCCGCGCCGATCGCGTCGATGAAGCGGCGCAGCCCGGTGTGCGAGTAGACGAGACCGAGCTTCGCCGGCGGCATCCCGAGCTTGATCTGCTCCCTCGCCACGCGCAGGTCGCACGCGAGCGCGAGCTCGAGCCCGCCGCCGATCGTGTGGCCGGGAAGCACGGCCAGCGTCGGATAGGGAAAGCGCTCGAGCGCGTCGATCGCTTCGGTGAACGGGTGCGCGACGAGCCGCTCGGCGCGCTCTTCGAACTCCTCGGGAGGGATCTCGCCGATGTCGTAGCCGGCCGAGAACATCCCGTTCGCGCCGGTCACGATCAGGCAGCGCGTTCCGTCGTGTGCGAGCTCGTCGAGCGACGCCGTGATCGCATCGAGGATCGGATGGTCGAGCGCGTTGCGCTTCGCCGGGTTTGAGATCGTCAGGCGCACGACCCCGTCCGCCGGCTCGTCGAGCAGCAACTTGCCGTCGGCGAGCTCGCGTGCGGAGGCGTCCTCTGACACTGAGGCGACAGGCTAGTGGCGTCGCAGCGACAGCGCCAGGCGTCGGCCGTAGCCCGAGCCGCCGGCCGCCGGGTTAGCGCGCACGACCGCCATCAGCCCGAGCCGGCGACGGCGCCCGAGCAGGCCGCGCGCGGCGGGCGTGAGACGGACGCGCACGCTCGCGTGCCGCCCCGGCGCGATCGAGAACGCGCCCGAGCTGCCGACGGTCTCGCGCCGCGCGCGCGAGCGGCGTCCGCGCCGCGCCGATCGCGCGAGCGCGTGCGTCAGCAGGACACGACCGCTGCACGCGTGTCGCAGTCCAGCCGGGCACGCGACACTGACCCGCGCCGTTCCCGCTCGCGTCGCCGACGTCCGCGCCGTCGTCACCGCGGCGCCGATCCCAAACGCCGTCACGGCGTCGCTCTTCGCGGCGACGACGTACACCTGATGGCCGTCGGGGCTCACCGCCGCGCCGGTCACGCCGCTCAGTTCCGGCAGGCTCGTGCACCGTTCGTCGTTTGCGACCGCGCACGAGGTCTCGGTCAGCTGGCCGCTCGCGGCGTCGCGCGAGAAGATCGCCGCCGAGCCGCTGCCGATCGCGTAGACGGCCGAGCCGTCGCCGCTGACGGCGACGACGCTCACGCCGTTCAGCCCCGGAGCGCTCGAGCACCCGCTCGCGGTGTCCGCCGCGCTCGCGCGCGAGGCCGTCTGACCTTTCGCCGATTCGCTTTCTTCTTCGCCTTCTTCCGGTTCGGGCTTTTCCGGCTTCGGCGCGAATTCGACGCAGCCGCTCGAGCTCAGCGCGCCGGTGCCCGGATCGCGCGAGAGCACGTCGAGCATGCCGGTGCCGTACTGGTCGATCTCGTCCGCGGCGTAGACGTTCCTGCCGTCTGGACTGACCGCGAGCTCGGTCGGTTCGCGCATGTGCGCGCCTGCCTGGCAGAGGCCGGGGGGCGCGTTGACCTTCACGCAGCCCGTCTCGCTCAACGCGCCCGTCGCATTCGGCGTGAACACGTCGATCGCGCCGCTTGCAGGGGCGGCCGCGTACAGCTGCTTACCATCCGGGCTGAGCGCCAGATCGCCGAGTGACTGCGTCGCCGTGCTGACCGCGCACGCTCCGTCGAGGCCGTTGACGGCGATGCACGGGTTCAGCAGTTCGTCGCCGACGACCGACGGCGAGAAGATCGCGGCGAGGCCCGAGCGCGCAGCGGCGCCGCTCCCGCTCGCGCCGCCGGCGGCGCCCGCCGCGCCGGTCCCGGTCGAGGCGCCGGCGGCGCCGCCGGCGGCCGGCGCGGCCGGCGGCAGCGCCGGGACGATACCGGCCGGCGTGCGCAGGCTCGCCGCCGTGTCGAGCGTCGAGACCGCTCCGGCGAGCGGCGCGGCGACGTACAGCGCGTTCCCGTCGGCGCTCACCGCGAGGCTGCTCGAGCTCGAGAACAGGTCGGCGGCGCCGCATGGGGTCCCCGGACGCGGCGTGCCTTGAAAGCACCCGAGCCGGGTAAGCGCGCCCGTCGCCGGGTTGCGCGAGAAGGCGACGACGCTCGCCGAGCTGCTCGAGGCGACGAACACGGTCGAGCCGTCGGGGCTGACCGCGACGCCGCTCGCGCCGAGCAGCGACGGTTCGGCCGTGCACGCGCCGGACGCGCCGTCGCGACCGTCGGTCCCGTCGGAGCTGAGGCAGCCGGTCTCGGCGATCGTGCCCGTCGTCGGGTCGCGCTTGAGGATCGCGATCGCGCCGTAGCTGAGGGCGACGCTGTTGCCGGCGACGCCGCCGACGACGTACACGTTCGCGCCGTCGGGCGAGACGGCGACCGCGTGCGCGCCGAGCAGTCCCTTGCCGACGCCGCACTGCGCGGTGCCCAGCGTCGAGCTGCTCTGTCCCGATGCGACGAGGCATCCGTTTTCGCCGCTCAGCGGGCCGAAGCCGGTCGTCGCGAGGGCGTTGGACGCAGGCGCGCTCAGGCACGCGGCCAAGACGCAGACGATCACCGTCACCTTCGTGCGATGGAAGCTCACGAGACGCATCAGGCTACTCGAGCACGACGAGCGTGTCGCCCTCGTTGACCGCCTGGCCCTCCTCGCAGAGGATCTCGGCGACCTTGCCGGAGTCCTCGGCCTCGACCGGCATCTCCATCTTCATCGACTCGAGGATCGCAACCGTGTCGCCCTCCTGGATCTGGTCGCCGACGGCGCACTCGATCTTCCATACGGTGCCGGTGATGTGTGCCTCTACCGCGGACATCTGAACCTCCCGAGGGCGATCGCGACTGGACGGCTCACGACAATAGCCGCCTCGCCCGACACCGCCGATCGCCCGCCGCGCGCCCGGCCGGGATAGGCTCGCGCGGCGATGATCGTCGCGATCGACCAGGGAACGACGGGCACGAGCTGCCTCGTGTTCGACGAGCGCGCCGAGCCGCTCGGTCGCGCCTATCGCGAGTTCGAGCAGCGCTTCCCGCGCCCCGGCTGGGTCGAGCACGACGCTCGCGAGATCTGGCAGGTGACGCACGCCGTCGTCGGCGAGGCGCTGGCCGACGCGGGCGCGCGCGTCGGCGACGTCAGCGCGCTCGGCATCGCCAACCAGCGCGAGACGGTCTGCGTCTGGGACCCTGTCAGCGGCGAGCCGCTGCACGCGGCGATCGTCTGGCAGGACCGGCGCACGGCCGAGCGCTGCGAGCGCCTGCGCGAGGAAGGTCGCGAGCCGCTCGTGCGCGAGCGAACGGGCCTCGTGCTCGACCCTTACTTCTCGGCTACGAAGATCGAGTGGCTGCTCGATCACGTCGAGGGCTTGCGCGAGCGCGCGCAAGCCGGGCGCGCCGTGTTCGGCACGGTCGACTCGTGGCTGCTGTTCAAGCTGACCGGCGAGCACGTGACCGACGCGACGAACGCGTCGCGCACGCTGCTCTACGACATCGCCGCCGGGCGCTGGGACGCCGAGCTGCTCGAGCTGTTCGGCGTCCCCGAGCGCGCGCTGCCGCGCGTGCTGCCGAGCGCCGGTGGCTTTGGCGTGACGCGGCCGGAGGCGCTGCACGGGCACACGATCCCGGTGACGGGCGTCGCCGGCGACCAGCAGGCGTCGCTGTTCGGCCACGCGTGCGTCGATCCGGGGATGGGCAAGAACACGTACGGCACCGGCTCGTTCGTGCTCGTCAACACCGGCTTCGACGCGCCGAAGGCGCCGCCGGGGCTGCTCGCGACGGTCGCGTGCGCCGTCGGCGCCGCGCGCGCGTATGCGCTCGAGGCGTCGATCTTCGTGACCGGAGCCGCCGTGCAGTGGCTGCGCGACGGGCTCGGGATAATCGAGCGCGCCGAGGAGACCGAGCGGCTCGCGCGCAGCCTCGAGGACAACGGCGGCGTGTACTTCGTGCCGGCGCTGACCGGGCTCGGCTCGCCGCACTGGGACGCGCACGCGCGCGGCGTGATCGTCGGGCTGACGCGCGGCAGCGGGCGCGCGCATCTCGCGCGCGCCGCGCTCGAGGCGATCGCCTATCAGACGGTCGACGCCGTCCGCGCGATCGAGTCGGCGGCGGGCGCGCCGCTCGCCGAGCTGCGCGCCGACGGCGGCGCGAGCACGAACGCGTGGCTGATGCAGTTCCAGGCCGACGTGCTCGGCGTGCCGGTCGTGCTCGGACGGCTCGCGCAGACGACGGCGCTCGGCGCCGCGTACCTCGCGGGCGTCGGCGCCGGTGAGTGGACGCTCAGCGACGTGCGCGACGAGCACGCGCGGCTGGCCGCCGGCGAGCTGACTCGCTACGAGCCGCGCCTCGGCGCCGACGAGCGCGACGCGCTGCTCGCCGGCTGGAGCGACGCGCTTGCGCGGGCGCGCAGCTGCGCTTGAGACGGCTCGGCGCGCGCGGCCGCCCGGCAGCGGCTGCGCGGCGCGTAACCTCTTGGCGCCGCAGACGTAAAGCGCAGTGATGAGCGATCTAGCGCCGATGCGCGAGCAGGTCTACTCCGATGAGCGGCCGAAGGAGCACTTCGACCGCTTCCACGCACGCGCGCGCACGCGCGAGCCGGATTGGGTGTACGACGTCGTGCGCGTGCTCACGTCGCTGTACGCGTGGACGTTCCTGCGCGCGCGCTCGATCGCGGCGGCGAACGTGCCCGGCAGCGGCGCGGTGATCCTCGCGCCGAACCACTTCTCGTTCATGGACCACTTCCTGATGGGCGCCTTCACGCGCCGCAAGGTGCGCTTCATGGCGAAGTCGCAGTTGTTCAAAGCGCCGATGCAGTTCGTCTACACGCACGGCGGCGTGTTCCCGGTACGGCGCGGCGCGCGCGACGAGGAGACGTTCGTCACGGCCGAGACGATCCTCGCGAACGGCGGCGCGATCACGATGTACTGCGAGGGCGGGCGCTCGCGCACGGGCAAAGTCGCCGAGCAGGCCAAGCGCGGCATCGGTCGGCTCGCGCTCGAGACCGGTGCGCCGGTCGTCCCGATCGCGATCTTCGGCTCCTCGCGCGTGCGCAACTGGAAGCGCCTGCAGTTCCCGCGTGTGACCGTGCAGTACGGCGAGCCGATCCGCTGGGAGCGGGTCGAGGACCCGACGCGCGAGCAGCAGCAGGCCGTCGCCGATCAGATCCTGCTCGAGATCCGCAGCCTGTACGACGGGCTGCAACAGCACGGACGCAAGGGCGTGCGCCGGCGGCTGCGCGCCGAGCGCGGCGCGACCGAGAGCGCGCTGACCGCCTGAGCAGCGGGTACGCTGCGCGCGAGATGAAACAGCGGCTCGACGTCGGCGCGGTGATCCGCCGCGTGTTCGACATCTACGTCGACCAGGCGCCGGTGCTGCTGCCGGCGTCGGCGGTCGTGTTCGTGATCAGCGGGATCATCGCGTCGCTGCTGTTCGCCGCCGGCACCGGCCTCGCGTTCGTGGGCTTCCTGATCAGCTTCGTCGCCGGCGTGGTGTTCACGGGGATGATCGTCGAGCTCGTCGCCGACGTCCAGGACGGTCGCCGCGATCACAGTCCCGGCGAGCTGCTGCGGGCGGTGGCGCCGGTGCTCGGACAGCTGATCCTCGTCGGCGTCGTCGCCGCGATCGGCATCGGGCTCGGCTTCGTGCTGATCCTCGTCCCGGGCTTGATCCTGATGACGATCTGGGCGGTCGCGGCGCCGGTCGTCGTGCTCGAGCGCCCGAACGGGGTCGCTCGCGCGCTCGGGCGCAGCCGCGAGCTCGTCCACGGCAACGGCTGGCAGGTCTTCGGCGTCATCTTCCTGCTCGCGTTCGTGATCCAGGTGCTCGCCGGGATCGTCGACGTCGCGGCGGCGTCGGCGAGCTCGGCGGTCGGGATCGTCGTGCGCGTGGTCCTCGGCATCCTGATCGGGCCGCTCTCGGCGCTCGCGGCGGCGGTCCTGTACTTCGAGTTGCGCAACGTCCAATCGGCGGCGGTCGAGCCGCCGCTCGCGGGCTCGTCGCCAGATGAGCCAGTCGGCGGCGTCCCCGAGCCCCCGCCGGCGCTCGCGCCGGAGGCTCCGCCGGGAGGCGGCGAGCCAGACCCGCCGCTGCCGGCCTGACCTGGTGCGTGGGCCGTTCGAGGCGGCGCGGCTGCTGCGCGCGGACGTGCTCGACGGCGTGTTCGTGCTGCTCGCCGGCGCCGTCGTACGCGACGCCACCGGCCGCGCGAGCGTCGACGGCGACGGCGACGCGATCGCGCCGAAGCTCGCCGAGGTCTGCTCAGCGCTCGGCGCGCAGGTCCTCGCGTGGCGCCCCGGCGAGCGCGTGCCGGCCGCAGTCGACGCG
The DNA here is from genome assembly GCA_035486335.1 of Solirubrobacteraceae bacterium. Classification (GTDB taxonomy): domain Bacteria; phylum Actinomycetota; class Thermoleophilia; order Solirubrobacterales; family Solirubrobacteraceae; genus Palsa-744. Next base: position 7,164 of record DATHND010000022.1, on the reverse strand, counting down.
CTCGTCGTCGACTGCGGCGCGTCGTTCGCGGCTGCTCGCGCGGCCGCGAGCGGTGAGGACCCGGCGACGGCGTCGCGCGCGGCGTTGAGCGAGTGCCTCGACGGCGCGTGGGAAGCGACGCGCGAGGTCGCGAACGCGGCGTTCATCGACGCGCGACGCGCAGGGCGGATCGTCTATCTGGCGCCGGCCGCGCCGCCGGCGTCGCGCGCAGCGGCCGCGCCGTTCGCGTCGGCTCCGACGAGCGCCGCCGCCGAGCACCGCGACGCCGCGCGCGCCGGCCTCGAGAACCTCGCGCGGACGCTCTCGATCGAGTGGGCTCGTCACGCGATCACGACCGTCGCGATCGCGCCCGGCGCGAGCACGCGCGCGGACGAGCTGGCGGCGCTGTGCGCCTATCTCTGCTCGCCCGCCGGCTCGTACTTCTCGGGCTGCCAGCTCGACCTGCGCAACGGCCTGGCGTCGATCGCCGATCGCTAGCCGCTCATCCCGCCGAACAAGCCGCCGGTCACGTGCAGCGTCTGGCCGTGCACGTAGTTCGACCACGGCGAACAGAGGAAGAAGACGCCGCCGGCGGCCTCCTCGGGCGAGGCGGGTCGGCCGAGCGGGATCAGCATCGAGGCCATCTGACGCATCTGCTCGGGGATCCCGAGCTGGATCTTCTCGCCGTCCTTCTCCATCGTGTTCTCGTCGACCTTCGCCTGCGTCAGGCGCGTGTCGATGAAGCCGAACGCGACGGCGTTGACGTTGACTTTGAACTGGCCCCACTCCTTCGCGACCGTTTTCGTCAGGCCGACGACGCCGGCCTTGCCCGCCGAGTAGTTCGCCTGCCCGGCGTTGCCGAACGTGCCCGACGTCGAGGAGATGTTGACGATCTTGCGGAACACCTCCTTGCCTTCCTCGCGCTCTTTCTTGGCCGGCTCGCGCAGGTGCGGCGCGGCGGCGCGGATCACGCGGAAGGGGACGATCGTGTGGATGTCGAGCATCGCCTGGAAGTGCTCGTCGGACATCTTGTGGATCGGTGCGTCGAGCGTGTAGCCGGCGTTGTTGACGATGATGTCGATCTTGCCGAACGAGTCGATCGCCTTCTGCACGAGCTCGTCAGCAGCGCCGGGCTTGGTCAGGTCGCCGGCGTAGACGGCCGTCTCGCCGTCGATCTCCGATGAGGCCTGCTCGGCGACATCGCCGTCGAGGTCGTTGATCAGGCACTGCGCGCCCTGCGCGACGAGCAGCTCGGCCGTCGCGCGCCCGATTCCGCGCGCCGAGCCCGTGACGATCGCCGATTTGCCGTCGAGTACTCCCATGTGCGTTCCGTCTCCTTGTCGATTGAGGTCCGCCGGAGGTTATCCGAGCGCCATCGTCAAGGAGCGATGATCCGACCGAAGTCCTGCGTGTAGATCGCGCCCGCCTCGCCGTGCGCGAGCGAGGAGAGCGGATGCGGCGAGACGCCGATCCCGGTGTCGCGGAACGTCGCGTCGAGGATGTTCGCGCGGTGCCCCGGCGACGCCATCCAGCCGGCGACGATCGCCTTCGGAGTCGCCAGCCAGAGCGTCGCCCAGGCGATGTTCTCGCCGACGGCGTAGCCGAGGTGCGAGCTGAAGATGTAGCCCGACGAGCGCATGCGCGCGAGCGGCGTCGAGCCGTTGCGGCTGTCGTGCGCGAAGTAGTCGCCGCTCGCCATGTCCGTCGAATGCCCCTGCGCCGAGAGCTCGAGGCGCGCATTCGGTTTCAACGCGACCTCGCCACGGCTCGTGCGTTCGCGGTTGACGAGGCACAGCGTCGCCACGCGGACGAGCTCGAGGTTGGCGGCGCTCGGCTGCAGTTGCGCGTTCGCGCACGCGCCGCGCGCGGCCGGTGGCGTACGTCGAGCCGCGTGGCGCCTGCGGTGCTTGGGAGCGCCGCACGACGCGCCGTGCTTGCCGCGCGCTTTCGAGCGCTTGCGCTTCGGGCCGCCGCTCGAATGGAAGCTCGCGCGACGCGCGCAACCGGCGTGCTTGGGCGGCGCGCTCGCGTAGCTCGACGCGGCGGTGGCGCTCAACGGGCGCAAGGTCGTCGCCGGCGCGCTCGACGCGAGCAGGCAGAAGCAGACGCACAGCGTGAGCAGCGCTGCGCAGACGGTCGCTTGAAGCAGATAGCGGCGAGCGGCGCTCGACGCGTGGCGTGTGTCCGGCACGCATCCTGTATCGGGCGCACACGCGCTCGCCATGAGCCGGTTTGCGCACGTTGGACAGGTGTGCCGCGCTCAGCGTGCGCCGGCTCCCGTGCAAGCGCCGTCACGGCGGCACGGCGAGGCTCAGAGCGCGAGCGTGCGGCCGAGGATCTCGCGCATGATCTCGTCGCTGCCGCCGCCGATCGGGCCGAGGCGCGCGTCGCGCGCGGCGCGCTCGACCCAGTACTCGCGCATGTAGCCGGCGCCGCCGTGGATCTGCAGGCACTCGTCGATCAGCTCGAAGCACGCTCGCTGCGTCAGCAGCTTCGCCATGCTGACCTCCTTCAGCGGCTCCTCGCCGGCGACGAACCGCCGCAGCGCGTCGTACGTGACGCACCGGCACGTATAGACCGACGTCGCCATGTCGGCGAGCTTGTGACGGATCGTCTGGTGGCCGGACAGCGGCCGGCCGAACGCCTGGCGCTCGCGCGCGAACTGCGCCGTGCGCTCCCACGCGAGCGACATCGCGCCGACCGCGCCGAGCGCCATCGCCAGGCGCTCCCACTGGAAGTTGGCCATGATCAGCTTGAACCCCTCGTTGAGCTCGCCGAGCAGGTTCTCCTCCGGCACGAACACGTCCTGGAAGCTGATCGTCGCCGTGTCCGACGCGTGCCAGCCGAGCTTGTGCAGCGCCGAGGACCGCACGCCCTCGCCGCGTTCGACGATCAGGAACGAGATCCCGTGGTGCCCGCCGTCGGCGCTCGTCTTGACCGCCGTCACGATGAAGTGCGCGCGCACGCCGTTCGTGATGTACGTCTTCTCGCCGTTGACCACGAAGCCGCCGTCGACGCGCTCGGCGCGCGTGCTCAGCGCGGCGACGTCCGAGCCGGCGCCCGGCTCGGTGATCGCGAGCGCGCCGATCCGCTCGCCGGCGATCGCCGGCACGAGGTAGCGCCGCTTCTGCGCCTCGGTGCCGAACTTCCAGATCGGCGGCGTGGCGATGTTCGTGTGCGCGCCGAGCCCCGCCGCCGTGCCGCCCGAGCCGATTCGCGCGAGCTCCTCGCACAGCACCGACTCGTGCAGGTAGTCGCCGCCCTGCCCGCCGTACTCGCTCGGGTACTTCAGCCCGAGCAGGCCCTGCTTGGCCATCCTCGCGAACAGCTCATCGGGGAACCAGCGCTCCTCCTCCCACTGCGCCGCGTGCGGCGCCAGCTCGCGCTCGATGAAGCCGCGGATCGACTGTCTCAGTTGTTCGTGCTCGTCGGAGAAGGGCGGAGTGAACGTGCTCATGAAATCGGTTGGTAATCTGATGGTATGCGAGTTGCCATCGATGGCGTGGGGCGTATCGTGATTCCGAAGCCGATGCGCGACGAGCTCGGGATCGACGGGCCGACCGAGCTGGAGCTGACCGAGCGCGACGGAGCGCTGGAGCTGACCGTGCCGTACATCAGAGCGCACTTGGAGGAGCGCGATGGCTTCACGGTGATCGTCCCCGACGAGCCGGTGCCGACGCTGACGACTGAGATGGTGAACGAGGCGATCGAACGCTCGCGCCGTTGATCGCGCCCGACTCCAGCGTGCTGATCCCGGCGCTTGCGAGCACTTACGAGGGGCACGAGCGCTGCTTCGCCGCGCTGGCGGGCCGCTCGCCACGGCTGATCTCTCACGTCGCATTCGAGACGACGTCCGTCCTCAGCCGGATGCCCGAAGGGCTTCGCTTGACCCCGACGTCCGTGCGCGATGCGCTCGACCTGGACTTCCCTGACGCGTGGCTGGCGCTCGGCGCTGAAGGTCAACGCGCCTGCCTGAACAGCGCGGTCGACGCTGGCCTGCGTGGCGGCGCGCTCTACGACGCGTTGATCGCCGCGACCGCGCGCGGGCACGGCGCGACGCTGCTCAGCGCCGACCGCCGCGCGCGGGAGGCATACGAGGCGATGGGAGCGGACGTCTCCTACGTCGAGTAGTTGCACCCGGCGCATGCGCCGGCTCTACAGCCCGTACGAGCGGCCGATCACGTCGAGCATGATCTCGTCGGTGCCGGCGCCGATCCGGTTCAGGCGCATGTCGCGCCACACGCGCTCGACGCCGTACTCGCGCATGTAGCCGGCGCCGCCGTGGATCTGGATGCACTCGTCGGCGACTTCGCACGCGACGCGCGCCGCGTGCAGCTTCGCCATCGAGATCTCGCGCACGGGGTACTCGCCGTTGTTGAAGCGCCACGCCGTCACGTAGACCATCTGGCGCGCCGACTCGATCTTCGTCGCCATCTCGGCGAACTTGTGGCGGATCACCTGGAACTTGCCGATTTCGCGGCCGAACGCCTTGCGCTCGTGGGCGTACTGCAGCGTCTTCTCGAAGCATTTCTGCGCGCCGGCGACGCAGCCGGCGGCGCCGATCAGGCGCTCGCCCTGCAGCTCCCACATGATGTGGTAGAAGCCCTTGCCGACCTGCCCGAGCACGGCCGACTCCGGCACGCGCACATCCTGGAAGGCGAGCAACGCTGTGTCCGACGCGTGCATGCCGAGCTTCTGCAGCTTCTTCTCGCGGATCACGCCCGGCGCGTCCATCGGCACGAGGAACAGCGTGAAGCCGTCGTAGCCCGCGTCCGGGTCGGTCTTCGTCACGAGCACGATCACGTCCGCGCGATGGCCGTTCGTGATGTACGTCTTCGAGCCGTTGATCACGTACTCCTCGCCGTCGCGGACCGCGCGCGTCTTGACCCCCGACACGTCCGAGCCGGCGTCCGGCTCGGTGATGCCGAGGCACAGGATCTTCTCGCCCTTGATCGCCGGTTCGGCCCACTCGCGCTTCTGCTCCTCGGTGCCGAACGCGAGGATCGGCGGCATCGCCATGTCGGTCTGCACCGCGACGCCCATCGCCAGGCCGCCCGAGTTCGCGTTGCCGATCTCCTCGGCGAGCACGAGCGCCGAGTAATAGTCGCCGCCCTGCCCGCCGTACTCGACCGGCTTGTCGAGGCCGAGCAGGCCGAGCTCGCCCATCCGGGCGAAGACCGAGTCGGGGAACGTCGTCTCCTCCCATTCCTCCGCGTGCGGCGCGAGCTCTTTGATCGCGAAGTTGCGGATCGACTCGCGCAGCTGTTCGTGCTCGTCGGTGAAGATGAAGTGCTTGCGTGCGGCTCCGAAGTCCGGCTTGAGCACGCTTTCGGCGGTCGCCATCGCGGGTCTCCCTTGTCGTCGGTCGGACGCCAGACGCTAACTCACGCCGCCGCGAAAGTAAATAGTACGGCTGCGCACTTCCCACTCGTACGCGATCGGGCTAGGATGCGCCGGTGGCCAGCGACTCAGTCCTCTACGCGCTCGACGAGCACGGCGTCGCGACGATCACGATGGACGATCCGGACACGCGCAACGCGCTCTCGCCGGACATGCTCGGCGGCTTGATCGCCGCGTTCGAGCGCGCGCGCGAGGAAGCCGGCGCGCGCTGCGTCGTGCTCGCGTCATCGCACGAGCGGACGTTCTCATCGGGCGCCAATCTCGGCGGCTTCGCCGCCGACGCGCCGCTCGTCGAGCGCCACTTCGGCACCGAGCGCTTCGTGCGACTGTTCAAGCTGATCGGCGAGCTCGGCAAGCCGACGGTCGTCGCCGCCGGCGGCCACGTGCTGGCGGGCGCGCTCGGCATCGCGCTCGCGTGCGATCTGATCGTCGCCTCCGATGACGCGAGCTTCGGTACGCCGGAGATCAACGTCGGCACGTTCCCGTTCATGATCATGGCGCTGATCTACCGCAACGTCCCGCGCAAGAAGGCCAACGAGCTGCTGCTGCTCGGCGAGCGCTGGAACGCGCAGCAGGCGCTCGACGCGGGCATCGTCAACCGCGTCGTGCCGGCGCCCGAGCTCGCTGCGGCCGTGCGCGAGTGGGCGGTCAAGCTCGCGAGCAAGTCGCCGGTGATCATGCGCCTCGGCAAGGAGGCGATGCGCCGCCAGCTCGACATGCAGCTCGACGACGCGCTCGACTACCTGCGCGCGCAGCTGACGCTCGCGACGTCCACCGAAGACATCGTCGAGGGCGTCACCGCGTTCTTCGAGAAGCGCGAGCCGCGGTGGAAAGGGCGCTGAGAAGTCACCGAGCAGCCTCAGAGACCACACGGTCCGGTCTCGTACGCGGAGGCTGCGCTGCTCCGTATCCCACGATGGTATGCTGACCGCATGTCACAGATCGCGGTGCGCTTGTCGGACGAGGAATTGGACCGCCTCGACTCGGCGGTGGCCGAAGGCGTATTTCCCTCGCGCGCGGACGCCGTTCGCGCCGCGATCAGAATGCTCGAGAAGGAGCTGCGCGAGAGGCGCATCGCGGACTCTTATAGCGCGGCCTACGAGGGGACGCGGCTCACCGGGGAAGAGGAGCGGGCACTCGACGCTGCGGCGGCTCTGGCCGGCGACGCGATGCCGTGATAGCTCGCGGAGACGTCTGGGACGCTGATCTCGGACCAATCGTTCGCCCCGTAGTGATCGCCACGCGCGAGACAGCGATCCCGATCCTGACTCGTCTCAACTGCGTCGTCGTGACGAGCACAGTGCGTGGTCATCTCGCCGAGGTCGAGCTTACGCGGTCGCATGGGTTGCACGAGCCCAGCGTCGCCAACTGCGACTGGCTGGTGAACATCGCGAAGGATCGCCTCGTCCACCGCCGCGGTTCGCTGGATCCGGTCACCTTGCGCCGGCTCAATGCCGCGCTGGTGCTCGCATTGGGCCTCGACGCGTAGGCGATGCCATACGAGAAGTGCGTAGTAGCACGCGTTACTTCCCGCGCGCTGTCGATGCGGCTAGGATGGCGAACGTGGCCGTGTCCGACTCGCAGTCGAGCCTCCTGCGTCCGCTCGTCGAGGACTTGCACGCTCGGCGCGAGCAGATCAAGCTCGGCGGCGGCGAGGAGAAGATCGCGCGCCAGCATCAGGCCGAGAAGCTGACCGCGCGCGAGCGGCTGGCGTTGCTGATCGACGAGGGAACGTTCGTGGAGCTCGGGATCCAGGGCCGGCCGCACTCGGCGGCGCGCGCGATG
>DATHND010000021.1:0-5357 GCA_035486335.1 Solirubrobacteraceae bacterium | reverse complement strand
CCTCGAGCGCCAGCACGGCCTTACCGGTTGACCGCGTCGCTCAACCAGCCGCCAGCCGTCTGGCGGTGGCGTGCAGCGGCAGGACGGTCGCGAGCGGCGCGCTCGGCTCGCCACGCAGCTCGCCGTCGCTCAGCGCGAGCGTTCGGTCCGCGCCCGAGAGGCTTGTCGGCTCGCTCGCGCTCGCGAGCACCGTGATCCCTTCGTCGGCCAGCGACCGCAACAGCAGCAGAATCCCGTCGCGCTCGATCAGCTCGACGCCGTTCGCCGGCTCGTCGATGATCAGCAGGCGCGGCGCGGATGCGAGCGCGCGCGCCACCGCGAGCCGAACCCGCTCGGCGCCGTCGAGGTCGGCGAGCGGCGCGCGCGAGCGCCCCAACAGCTCGCAGCGCTCGAGCGCCGCGAGCGCGAGCGAGCGAGCGCCAGGTTGCGGCGTGCCCCGCGCCAGCAGTCCCATCAGCATCTGATCGAGCACGTTGCGCCCTTCGCCTGAGCCCAGTCGCTTCAGGCAGTAGCCGATGCCCTCGCCGAGCTCCACGCCCGCCGCCCGCATGTCGTGCCCCTCGAAGCGCACGGCGCCGCTGTCGGGCGACTCGATCCCGGCCGCGATGCGAAGCAGCGTCGAGCGTCCACAGCCCCGTGCGCCCCAGACGACCACGTATTCGCCACGCTCCAGCTCGAGCGAGACCCGCTGCAGCACCCAGCCGGGTCCGCCTCCGCCGGTCCCGCGCTTGCAGACGTGCTCGAATTCGAGCAGGCTCATCGTCAACGCCGAGATTTGCCGAGCCGCTTGAGCTCTTCGCGCGCGTATCGCATCCACTCGAGCTTGGCGCCGACGGCCAGCCTGTTCTCCTCGTTCAGCAGCCGCTCGATCAAGCGCGACGACGGTTCGCCGGTCGCGCCTTCGCTGCTCAGCAGCGGCGTGCCGGCGGCCTGCTTGAGACAGACGGCCTCGAAGCGATCGAGCACCTGAAGCGCCGTCGACGGATCGCGCGTCAGCGCGCCGAGCCCGAGCACGAACAATCGCCGGCGCTGGCGCTCCTCGCCGATCTGCTCGACGAGCCAGTCGCGGTACTGCTCGATTCCGGCCTCGGTGGCTCGATAGTGCGGCTTGGGCTGACGGCCCGAGCGCGTCCCGGGCACCTCTTCGATCAAGCCGCGTTCGGTGAGCGCGCCGAGCGCCAGATAGGCATGCGAGACGCTGCTGAGCGAGAGGGCGTCCTCGTATGTGCGCTCGAAGCGCTGCGCGAGCTCATACGCATAGCTTGGACGGTCGATCACCAAGCCGAGCAGCGCCCAGTTGACAAGCGAACGCATCGGCGCAGCGTCCTCACCCCGTTTTGCCCTCACCGCTCCCATCTCCAGAAGCCTACCTCAGCCCCGCGGGGCAAGGGCGTCAATCGGGCCGGCCGCGCCCCCCGGCGCGCGACGCCTCGCCCTATGGCCCGATATCGCGCCCGTTTGAGGAACACCTATCTAGTACAACGTTTTACGTCTTGATCCCTTGACAGCAGTGAACCACGCTGACGGGCTTGAACAACCGTGCACGTTCGCTGTCACATGACGTCAACACACTAGCTAGAACCTTCTACGCATTCACTTGTCGGCGAGCCCGGCGCGCGTGAGCCTACGCTCATGCCCGGGCAAGAGCATCGTGCTGGGAGCTTGCTCGAGCGCCGCCATGATTCCCTCTCAGCGGCGCTCGGAGAAGCTCCGAGTTCCCCTCGACGAGCTTCTCGGCAGGACGCTGCGGCGTCGCCCGTCCGCGGCGTCCTGCCACGTTTCCGGCATCTCCGCCTGACGCGAGCTTGAGCACGCTGGGCGCCCACCGCCCGGGTGAGCTCTTGCGCCGACAGCCGAGCGAGCTGTACCGAACTCGGCTGCTTCGCGCGGCCGCCCAGATCTGCAGCGAGGGCGGCCTGGAGTCGGTGACCGTCGCTCGCGTCGTGGCCCGCGCCGGATGCTCGCGGAGGAAGTTCTACGACCTCTTCGCCGATCGCGACGCGTGTCTGCTCGCCGCGCTCGAACACGCGGTCGAACGAGCCACGAGCCGGGTCACGCCTTCCCACGCAGCCGCGGGCCGCTGGATCGACAAGACACGCGCCGGACTGCTGGCGCTGCTCGAATTCTTCGAAGACGAGCCGGAGTTGGCGACGCTCTGTCTCGTCGTGGCGCCCGCCGGTGGCAGGCCGATGCTGGCGTATCGCGCCGCCGTCGTGCATCAGCTCGCTCGGGTCCTCGACGGCGCACGCTCGATCGACCGCCTCAGGCCTCCGTTCCCGACGGCGCAGGTGATCGTCGGCGGGATTCTCGAGACCCTCCGCGACCGGCTGGCCGATCGCGACCACGAGCCGCTGACGACCCTGCTTCAGCCGCTGATGGCGATCATCGTGCTGCCGTACTTCGGCGCGGCCCGCGCCAGCCAAGAGCTTCGGCGAAGCTCGCCCCAGCGGATTCGCGATCGCAGGGAGACGGCGCCACGCGACCGGCTGCCGCTGCCGTTGATGCGGCTCACACGGCGTACGCTGCTGACCCTTGCGGCGATCGCGTCTCGCCCCGGCATGAGCAACCGCGAGGTGAGCGAGGCCGCGGGCGTCGCCGACCAAGGGCAGATGTCAAAGCTGCTCTCGCGCCTGCAGCGCCTCGGCCTCGTCGAGAACTCGGGCCTCGGTCAACGCTACGGCGAATCGAATGCATGGCGTGTCACCGAGACCGGAGGCTCGGTCGCGCGGCTGTTTCAGTCGGAGCTTTGACGACTCGGCCGGACGCCGAGCGCGAGCTGGCCCCGCGCGCTCCCGGCGGCGCGTAGGCGGCGGCGACCTCCGCACGGCCGGCGCCCGCCGGCCTACGATCAGTCGAGCGCGCACCGAGCGCGGCTCCCTGATGAACGCACTCCACCGGCGCCCCCGCATCGCAACATTCGTATCCGTCCTGATCGCCGGCGGCACGGTCTTCGCGATCGCCGCCTCCGACAGCCCGCGCGCGCTGTGGCGCACGTTCGAGCAGATTCAGCCGATCTGGCTGCTCGCGGCGGTCGGCGTCGAGCTCGTCGCGTACCTCGGCTATGCGCTGGCCTACCGTGCGACGATCCAGGCGACCGGCCAGTGGGGCTTCTCGCTGGTTCTCGCGATCCGGCTCGTCGTCGCCGGCTTCGGGCCGTTCGTGCCGCTCGGCGGGTTCTCGTTCGATCGTCAGGCGCTCCGCGCGGTCCACAGCTCGCGCCGCGCCGCGCGCCGCCAGGTGCTCGCGCTCGGCGTGATCGAGTACGCGCTGCTGGCGCCCGCCGCGTGCGTCTGCGCGCTCGTGCTGCTGCTCGAATCCGATCGCGCCTCGCTTGTGCTGACGCTGCCGTGGGTGTTCGGCGTGCCGCTCGGCTTCGCGCTCGCGGCGTCGGCGACGCAGCCGCGCGCGCTGCGCTACTTCCAGCGCTCGCGCGGGCGCGTCGGACGCTGGGTAGGCGAGCTGCTCGGCGGCGTCGAGGTCCTGCGCGCGGTCGTGCTGCGGCCGCTCGAGCGTCCGTGGGCGCTCGTCGGGATGGGCGTCTACTGGGCCGCCGAGATCGCCTGCCTCGCGTTCGCGCTGTTCTGCTTCGGCGTCGAGCTGTCGGCGCCGGCGCTCGTCCTCGCCTACGCGACCGGCTACGCGGCGAGCCGCCGCTCGTTGCCGCTCGGCGGCGCCGGCGTCATCGAGGCGCTGCTGACGCTCGCGCTGATCGCCGTCCACGTGCACGCGACCGATGCGCTGCTGTCGGTCGTCGCCTATCGCCTCGTCAACTTCCTCGCGCCGGTGCTCCCGGGCCTGCTCGTCCACTCCAAGCTCGCGCCGCTGCTCGACGCTCAGTCGAGTGGCGCGCCCTCGCCGCCGAGCGCGAGCGCCCCCGGCGCGAGCACCTCGCCGTAGACGACGAGCGCGCTCGTTCGTCGCCTGCGACCGACATTCGTCGGCTGCGCTCATGCCGGAGCGCGCGAACGCCGATGACGACGCATGCACGCGTTGCACCGGGTCAGCGTGGCCGCCGCGGTTGGCGTCGGCGTCATCCTGTTCGCCGTCGCCGACGCCTCGTTCGGTCGAGTCTTCGACGCGCTCGCGCGCGCCGCGCGCCGCTCGCGATCACCCGGTCGGCGCGATTGGGACGCCGACGAGCTCCCGCGCCCGCTCGCGCGCGCCGCGCGCGCCGAGTAGATCCGCGGGTCGCGCGGGTAGCCTTCGCGGAGATGACCTACACGCCTCCGCAGGACGTGCTCGAGCGCTACGCCTCGGTGCTCGTCGACTTCGCGCTCGGCGGCGGTCGCGGGATCCGCTCCGGCGAGGTCGTGCGGATCGCCGCTCCCGAGAGCGCCAAGCCGCTGTACGTGGAGCTCGCGAAGGCCGTGTGGCGCGGCGGCGGCCACGTGATCAGCGCCTACCGGCCCGACGACGACGAGCCGTACAATCTCTCGCGAAGCTTCTTCGAGCTCGCCGACGACGCCCAGCTCGAGCGCTTCAACGCGCGCTACATGCGCGGCCTCGTCGACGAGATGGACCATCAGGTGACGGTGCTCGCGGACGCCGACCCGCACGCGCTCGACTCCGTCGAGCCGGCGAAGATCATGCGCCAGGGCGCCGCGATGCGCCCGCTGCTCGACTGGCGCGGCGAGAAGGAGAACGCCGGTCGCTTCAGCTGGACGCTCGGCCTGTACGGCACGCCGGCGATGGCCGCCGAGGCGGGGATCAGCCTCGAGCAGTATTGGGAGCAGATCGTCCACGCGTGCTTCCTCGACGCCGAGGACCCGATCGCGCGCTGGCGCGAGGTCGGCGAGCGCGTCAGCGCCGGCAGAGAGTGGTTGGACTCGCTGCAGATCGAGCGCCTGCACGTCGAGGGCGAAGACGTCGATCTGCGGGTCTCGCTCGGCGAGCGGCGCAAATGGCTCGGCGGGCGCGGGCGCAACATCCCGAGCTTCGAGCTGTTCACGAGCCCCGACTGGCGCGGGACCGAGGGCTGGATCTACTGCAACCAGCCGCTCTACCGCTACGGCAACCTCGTCAAGGGCATCCGCCTGACGTTCGCCGACGGGCGCGTCAGCGAGGCGAGCGCGGAGCAGAACGAGGCCGTCCTGACCGAGATGATCGCGACCGAGGGCGCCGATCGGATCGGCGAGTTCTCGCTGACCGACCGGCGGCTGTCGCGGATCACGCGCTTCATGGCGCACACGCTGTACGACGAGAACGTCGGCGGGCGCTTCGGCAACACGCACATCGCGCTCGGGCGCTCCTACCAGGACGCCTACGCCGGCGATCCGAGCGAGGTCTCGCCCGAGCGCTGGCGCGAGCTCGGCTTCAACGACTCGACCGTGCACACCGACGTCGTCTCGACCGCCGAC
>DATHND010000020.1:0-6250 GCA_035486335.1 Solirubrobacteraceae bacterium | reverse complement strand
CGCGAGCCGATCGTGATCTCGAACGTGCCGCGACTCGTGTCCGGCTGGACGAAGCCGATCGTGATCGGCCGTCACGCGTTCGGCGACCAGTACCGCGCGAGCGACATGGTCGTGCCCGGCGAGGGCTCGCTGACGCTGACGTTCACCCCGAAGGACGGCGGCGAGCCGATCGAGCTCGACGTGTACGACTTTCCCGGCGGTGGCGTCGCGATGGCGATGTACAACCTCGACGACTCGATCCGCGACTTCGCGCGCGCGTCGCTGCGCTACGGGCTGGAGCGCGGCTACCCCGTCTACATGTCGACGAAGAACACGATCCTCAAAAAGTACGACGGCCGCTTCAAGGACATCTTCCAAGAGGTCTACGAGTCTGAGTTCGAAAGCGACTTCGAGGCGGCCGGGATCACCTACGAACACCGCCTGATCGACGACATGGTCGCGAGCGCGCTGAAGTGGGAAGGCGGATACGTGTGGGCGTGCAAGAACTACGACGGCGACGTGCAGTCGGACACCGTCGCGCAGGGCTTCGGCTCGCTCGGGCTGATGACGAGCGTGCTGATGACCGCCGACGGCAAGACCGTCGAGGCGGAGGCGGCGCACGGCACCGTCACGCGCCACTACCGCTCCCACCAGCAGGGCAAGCCGACCTCGACGAACCCGATCGCGTCGATCTTCGCGTGGACGCGCGGTCTCGACGCGCGTGGGCGGATCGACGACACGCCGGAGGTCGGCGAGTTCGCGCGGACGCTCGAGCGCGTCTGTGTCGAGACCGTCGAAAGCGGCAAGATGACGAAGGACCTCGCGCTGCTCGTCGGCCCGGACCAGCAATGGCAGACGACCGAGGAGTTCCTCGCCTCGATCGACGAGAACTTGAAAGCAACCGCACTCAGGAGATGAACTTGTGAGCAATCCCGTTCGTGTGACCGTCACCGGCGCCGCCGGCCAGATCGGCTACAGCCTCGTCTTTCGCATCGCGAGCGGCCAGCTGCTCGGCGACGATCAGCCGGTTGACCTGCGCCTGCTCGAGATCCCGCCGGCGATGGGGGCGCTCGAGGGCGTCGCGATGGAGCTGATCGACTGCGCGTTTCCGCTGCTGCGCGGCCTCGACCTGCACGACGACCCGAACGACGCGTTCGACGGCGTCGACGTCGCGCTGCTCGTCGGTTCGCGTCCGCGCACGAAGGGAATGGAGCGCGCCGAGCTGCTCTCCGAGAACGGCAAGATTTTCACGGTGCAGGGCAAGGCGCTCAACGACAGGGCCGCCGACGACGTGAAGGTGCTCGTCGTCGGCAACCCGGCGAACACGAACTGCCTGATCGCGATGAACAACGCGCCCGACATCCCGAACGAGCGCTTCACGTCGATGATGCGCCTCGATCACAACCGCGCGATCGCGCAGCTCGCGAACAAGGTCGAGGTCCCGGTGACGGACGTCAGCAAGATGGGCGTCTGGGGCAACCACTCGCCGACGATGTACCCCGACCTGTTCCACGCCGAGGTCGGCGGCAAGCAGGCGGCGGCCGTCGTCGACGATCAGGCGTGGATCGAAGACGACTTCCTGCCGAACGTCGGCAAACGCGGCGCGGCGATCATCGAGGCGCGCGGCGCGTCAAGCGCCGCATCGGCGGCGAGCGCCGCGATCGACCACGTACGCGACTGGGTGAAAGGCACGAACGGCGAGTGGGTGTCGATCGGAATCTCCTCCGACGGCTCCTATGGCGTGCCCGAGGGCTTGATCAGCGGCTTCCCGTGCACGTGCACCGACGGCGAGTACTCGATCGTGCAGGGGCTCGAGCTCGACGAGTTCTCACGCGCGAAGATCGACCTGTCGGTCGCCGAGCTGACCGACGAGCGCGAGACGGTCAAACAGCAGGGCCTGATCTAGTCGAGATCCCGAGCGTCCGTCAAGCTTCGAGCATCAGAAACAACAAGGGCGCGCTCCGAGGAGCGCGCCCTTTTTTATGGAAATCAGACGATGACTAGCCTTTCGGGTGCCAGCCGCGGCCTTTCTTCGACACCTTGTTTTCCTGCTCGAGCCCGGGGAGCACGCGGTAGAGGTAGTTCTGCTTGATGCCCATCTTCGCGGCGAGCTCGGGAATCGTGATGCCAGGCTGACCCTGCACGAACGAGAGCGCCTCGGCCGCGCGCGTGCCGCTGCCTTTGCGCCGTCCGGCACGCCTTTTGCCGGCGGGGCGCCCCGCTTTTTTGCCGGTCGCTTTCGGCGCCGTCGCCGCGCTTGCGGCTTTGCGACCGCCCGAGCCGCGCGGCCGTCCTGGGCCGCGTCGACGCGGCGCGATTGTCGCGATGGCGGCGTTTGCACCGACGCCCTCCAGCGCCGAGGCGGCGGCCTCGAGGCGGTTGTACTCGTCGACCGCCGGCTTGAGCTCCTTCAGCCGCTCAGAGATCTCTTTGCGCTTCTCGTCAAGGAAGTCGGTCACAGTTCATCCTCTTCACTAGATAAATACGCGGTAAGCGCGCGTACGGGTGCGGTTACCTTACTACCCCGCGGATCAGAATTGCTTCTCTAGGTGTGTGCGCAGGCTGTCGAGCGTTCGTCTCGCCTCGCGTTCGGGCATGCCGCCGACGAGCGCACGGCTGGCGAGCGCGCCGATCACGCCCAGCGGCGGTCGAAACTCGTTGCGATAGTCAAAGCGCGTGCCGCCGCGCTCGCTGTGCAGGGCGTATTCGGTGTGCGCGCGCGAGCGCGCCGGGCCACGTCCCTCCCACACGGCCTTCTCACACGGCGCGCACTCGACGAGCTCCCAGTGAACGTCGAGGCTGACGCCGCGCAGATGGATCTGCTGCTCCATCTCGTAGCCGATCCGCGCCGGACCGCGGTCGGCGCGCAGCAGCTTGCGGTGAATCGTCACCCAGTCGCCGAGGCGTCGCGGGTCCATCACCATCTTCCACACCGCCTCGCGCGGCGCGGCGATCTGCGTCGAGGCGGTGACGACGCTCATCGATCGCCGCCCATCAGCGAGCCGCGAGCCGCTCGCTGCGTTCCCACTCGCTCAGCGCATGTTCCACGGCCGAGTCGAATGAGTGCAACTCGACGCCGAGCAACTCCGCCGCATCGTCGTCGGCCGCGAGCAGGTCGCCTTCGAGGCTCCGCATCAACGGCAGCACGAGCTCCGGGTCCTCGCCGGCGATCGCCGCGGCGACGCGCGCCGTCACCGCCGTCGCGCTCACGCCGAGGCCGAGCGCCGGGCGACTCACGAGCATCAGATCGGCGATCCGCTCGATCATCTCGCCGTACGACAGCACGTCCGGCCCGCCGATGTCGAGCGAGCGCGAGCCGACGGCGGCCGTTGCGCACGCGAGCAGCATCCGCGTGACGTCACGCTCGTCGATCGGCTGCGTGCGGTATCTGCGCCACGCCGGCAGCGCCAGCACGCGCATCCGCTCGACGAGGTGAACGAGCAGGCGAAACGAGCGCGAGCGCGCGCCGATCACGATCGACGCGCGCAGCGCGACGGAGTCGGGGACGCTCGCGAGCAGAATCCGCTCGACCTCGCGGCGGCTGTCGAGGTGAGGCGATCGGCGTGAGTCGCCCTGCACGCCGCCGAGATAGACGATCCGCCGCACACCCGCGCGTTCGGCGTCCGCCGCGAAGTTCTCAGCCGCGCGGCGATCGCGCTCGGCGAACGACGCCCGCTCGCTCCTCGGGCGCTCCATCGAGTGGATCAGGTAATAGGCGACCTCGACGCCGTCGAGCGCCGCCGCGAGACCCTCGCCGCTGAGCGCGTCGCCGCGCACGATCG
The DNA here is from genome assembly GCA_035486335.1 of Solirubrobacteraceae bacterium. GTDB lineage: Bacteria > Actinomycetota > Thermoleophilia > Solirubrobacterales > Solirubrobacteraceae > Palsa-744. Next base: position 2,489 of record DATHND010000020.1, on the reverse strand, counting down.
ACGCGGGCGAGCGCACGCGCCGCGGTTCGCGTGCGAGGCCGAGCACGTCATGGCCTTCGGCGAGCAAGCTCGGAACAAGCAGCGAGCCGACGAAGCCGCCGGCGCCGGTGACGAGGATCCGCATCTGCGCACATGATGACCGCAAAGTGCGCCGACTTCGTGCGATTGTCACATCCTCGTGACGCTTTGCCGGGTCTTTCCGGGTAGCAACCGGTTTTGTCTGCGATTTGCGCAGTCGCCGCCGCCCGGCGCACCGCCGCGGTGCTTTGATGCCTGCCGTCCGTTCAATCCGATGGCGGTGGGAGGAAGTGCGTGGCGAGCAGAGCGCAGGGCAAGCGATCGACGAAGAAAGTCAGCTGCGAGGAATGCTACTTTCAGCGCAATCTCCTCTGTGCGCTCGATCTGCCCGAGCCGTGCTCAACGTTTCGCCCCAACGAGGCGCAACTGCGTCCGCCGCAGCAACTGCGCTTCGTCTTTCGCCAAGAGCGCCGCTCGCGCGCCGCGTGGGCGTTCCCGTCGGCGCAGGAGCAGGCCGCGCTGTACGCGTAGCGGCGCCGGCGCCGTGAGCGCGCCAAACGCTCTGAGCGCTCACACCGGCGAGCCGCGCGCCGCCGCGCGCGCGATCGACGCGCGTTCGGCGCGGCGCGCGATCCACTCGGCGCCGGGCGTGTCGCTGATCCCGTGCGCGACGATCGAGCAGAACACGACGAGCGCGGTCAGGTCGAAGATTCGCGAGCCGGCCGCGAGGTGATCGTCGAGGACGATCAGCGCGAACGTCATCGACGCGACTCCCTTCGGCCCGAACCAGCCCATGAACAGGCGCGTCGCCGTGTCGGTGCGCGTGCCGAGCAGCGACAGCCACACGGCCAGCGGCCGCGCGATCACGAACGTCACGGCGACGAGCGCGAGCGCGGCCCAGCCCTCGCGCGTGAACGCGTGCACGGTCAACAGCGAGCCGAACACGAAGAAGATCCCGAGCTTGACGATTTCGACGATCTCCTCGGCGTTGCGCTCGAAGTGCGCGCGCGCGTCCGGTCGGCGCACGCCGAGCACGATCGCCGCGACGAACACCGCGATGAACCCGTTGCCTTTCGGCGAGAGCACCGTCACGCCGTACGTCGCGAACGCCGCGCCGAGGCCGAACAGCGACTTCTGGTGCGACGGGATCGACAGCGCCGGCGGGCTGCCCGTCTCGCGCGGCAGCAGCAACGAGGCGATCCAGCCGCACGCGATCCCGTAGAGGAGGCCGAGGCCGACGTCCTGCAGCACGAAGCGCCACCACACGAACCCGTGCGAGTCGACTTCGAGCGCCGCCGCGAACGCGAGCACGGCGGGCAGCGCGAGGCCGTCGTTGAGGCCCGACTCGAGGTTCAGCGAGTGACGCACGAGGCGCGGCACGCGCGGGTTCGTGACGATGCTCGACGTCAGCACCGGGTCGGTCGGCGCGAGCAGCGCGCCGAGCAGGAACGACTCGGTCCACGAGAGCCCGATCAGCACGCGCGTCGCCGCCGCGATGAGGATCGTCGTCAGCGGCATCGCCAGCACGAGCTTGCGCAGCGGCAGATGCCACGCGCGCTGCAGCATCTCACCCTCGACCTCGAGGCCGTCGCGGAACAGGATCACGATCAGCGCCGCGAACGCGAGGTTCTCGACGAAGCCCGAGCGCGCACGAAAGTCGATCCAGTTCAGCGCGCCGTTGCCGAGCACGAAGCCGGCGAGCACGAACACCGCCGCGAGCGACAGCATCGAGCGCCGCGCGACACCCGATACGAGCGCGCCGACCATCAGCAGCACGCCCAGCACCGTCATCGTCGCCTCGAAGCTCGGCATCGGGCCAAGCCTCGCACGTCCTCCCAGCCGGCGCGCTCGACCGCTCGCGCGATCGTTATCCGCGATCGCCGTAGGGGTATATTTGGCTGCTAGACCCAACAAAGCTTCGGCAGAGACGAGGTTCGGTGATGGCAGCGAAGGACAGGATCAACAAGGCCGGCGAAGCGGCGCGGGCGGCGCAGCGCAACCGCTACCTGCAGCGTCTGCTCGAGGACGACGATCTGCGCAGCTCGCTGATCACGGCGTACGGCGCCGCGCGCAGCGCATACGGGCGGATGAGCAACGGCAAGCCGGCGACGCAGGCGCTGTTCGAGGACAAGAAGCTTCAGCGCGAGCTGAAGGAGGCGGCCGAAGCGCTGCGCGAAGCGTCGGGCTCGTTGCGCGAGCAGCCGACGCGCCGCCGCAAAGGCGGGATCGGACGTTCGCTGTTGCTGCTCGCCGTCGCCGGCGTGCTCGCGCTTGCGCTCAGCGAGGGTCTGCGCTCGAAGGTGCTCGACCTGCTGTTCGGCGCCGAGGAGGAGTTCGACTACAGCTCCACCACGATGCCGGCTCAAGACGCCCCGACGGCGGCGAGCGCCCCGGCCGCGTGAGCACGGCACGCTCTCCCCTGCCTGTATGAGTCCCACCGCGATCGCCAATCCTCGAGGTTCGCTCGCCGG
>DATHND010000019.1:0-8441 GCA_035486335.1 Solirubrobacteraceae bacterium | reverse complement strand
CAGGCTCTACCTCTCTCTTCACTTGGCGGTGAAGGAGGCAGCCTGAGCCGAGGCGCGGACGGGCTCCCGGCTGGGGAGCCCGTCCAAACCTCAAAGAGCTATCGAGCCCCCCGGTGTCGGGGGCACTTGGAGACCGACCAGCCTAACCCGCTGCCCCGTGGTTATCCGCTCTACGGCTGGAACCGGGACAACGGGCGCGAGAACCTCGGCGCGTGGATCGAGACCGCTGCGCGCCTCGCCGACCGCTAAGCGCGCCTGCCTTCGGACAGCATCGACGCGCTCCCCGAGAGGCGAGTACGTGGCGGGGGCATCAAGGACCGCAGAACGGACCGCAGCGCCTTTCCTGCGGTCCTTTTGCGGTCCCCAGTGTCGGGAACAGCCGAGAACAGGCGAGAACAGCCGACCACGAGCCCCAGTGTTTTCCCGGCTATTCCCGCGTGTTCCCGGCTGTTCCCAGTTTTGACGTTTATCGGGGAGACAGGATTCGAACCTGCGACCGCCCGGCCCCCAGCCGGGTGCGCTACCAGACTGCGCCACTCCCCGTGGCCTCCGAAGTCTACGGCCATCCGCCGAGCTTGCCCTCGGCTCGCGACCCGAGCGTGCCGTCGGCCAGCGAGCTGTACATACGTTTGTGCACGAGGCCGAGCACCCACCCCACCCCGGCGATCCGGCCGATCTCGGCCGGCCGCCGAGCCCACCTGGCGTCGTCGATCGCGCAGGGCAACGCGCCAGCTGCCGCCGCCGCTCCCGACCCCAACGGAGCCACGCCCTTCACGAGATTGCCAACCACCCCACCGTTTGTGCAAACTGTGCTCGACGCCGAACCGCCCTAGGGGCTGGATTCGCGCGCGCGGCGGTAGCTCAACGGTAGAGCCTCGCCCTTCCAAGGCGATGATGCGGGTTCGATTCCCGCTCGCCGCTTCGGCGCCCGCCGGAGCGCCTGTAGCGCTGCAACCTACCGCCGCCCCTCCACCGGCACCGCCCCCCGCTCGTCGACCAACCCCGGCGGCGGCCACGGCCCGAACCAGTTGTCGCGCGCGCCGTCGAGCGTCACCGTCGAGCCGTTGAACGCCGCGCCGAGCGGCGAGCACAGCAGCGCGACGAGCCACGCGTGCTCCTCCGGGCGGCCGAGCCGCTGCAGCGGCGCCGAGCGCGACATGCCGGCGCGCACGGCCGCCGGATACTTGACCATCACCTCTGTGTCGTACGTGCCCGCCGCGATCGCCGTAACCGTCACGCGCTCGCCCGCCCAGCGCGCCGCGAGTTCGCGCGTCAGCGCCTCGACCGTCGCGCGCGCCGCGCCCGAGTGCGCCATGCCCGGCATCCCGTGATGCGGCGACAACGTCACGTTCACGATCCGTCCGCCGCCGGCCGCTTCGTTGCCGTCGCCACGGGCGCCCGCGTCCGGCGCGAGCGCCAGCTCGTGCGCCGCTTCGGCCATGTTCAGCATCCCTTCGACGTTCAGCCGCCATACGGCGCGCCACCCCTTCGCCGCGATCAGCTCCGCCGGGCTGAAGAATTGCCCGCCGGCGTTGTTCACGAGCACGTCCAGCGCGCCCATCCGCGCTTGCGCCTCGCCGATCAGCCGACGCGCGTCGTCAGCCTCGCGCACGTCGCCCGCGACGGCGTGAACCGTGCCGCCTGTCCCGCCTTCGCGCGCGCCGGCGTCGCCCGCCGCTCGAGCGATCTCCGCCGCCGCCCGCTCGAGCACGTCCGCGCGCCGGCCCGCGATCGTCACCGCCGCGCCGCAGCGCGCCAGCTCGAGCGCCGTCGCCTTCCCGAGCCCCGTCCCGCCGCCCGTCACGAGCGCGCTGCGCCCGCGCAGCATGCCCCGCGCGAAGATCGCCGACCCGTCGCTCGCGTCGCCCACGCGCCGATCATACGTTCGCGCGCGACCGCCGCTCGCCGACGCCCAGCGGCGCGTGCGCCGGCGCGATCGGTCCACGCGGCGTCCGTCCGTCTTACGTTCCCTTTACTCTGTGCCCGTGCCCTACCGGCCGCTGGCCATACTGTCCGGGCTCACGATCGGCGACTACGTGCTGTGGAACTGGTCGCTGAACGGCAGTCACGACGTGCTCTCGCTCGTCTCCGGGCTGACGCTCCCGCCGCTCGCGATCGCCTGCCTGTGGTTGCTCGCGCTGACGATCGGCCGCCTGCTCGGCCGTGTGAGCAGAGGCGCGAGCCCCGCGCGCACGCGCAAGCCCGCCGCCAAGCCGCGTCGCGCCGGCGCCGCGCCGCACCAGGCGGCCGGCCCCGCGCCCGCGCCGCACTCGGCGGCCGCCTCCGCGTCATCGCCCGCGCGCGCCTCACGCAAGCTCGCCGCCTGACGCGGCCGCCGTCGGCGTGAGCGATCGCACGACGCGCCTGCTCCCGCGCTCGCCGCGCGTCCGGCTGCTGCTCGCGGCCTTGCTCATCGCGATCGTCGGCTTCGCGATCGGCGGCTACGTCTACGAGCGCGACCGCACCGGCAACATCTACCACCCGCACGCGCGCTTCGTCCCCGAGGCGACGCCGCAGCCGCCCGCGCGCAAGGTCGATGACTTCGCGTGGCCGTTCTACGGCTACACGCAGGACCACACGCGCTTCTTCCCCGCCCCCGCGAGCCTGCACCCGCCGTTCAGACGCGTGTGGGAGAACGACGCGCACACGCTGCTCGAGTTCCCGCCCGTGCTCGCCGGCGCGCGGATCTTCCAGCTCGGCGACGACGGCGTCCTGCGCGCGTTCGACAAGCACGACGGACGCGTGCTCTGGGCGCGCAGCCTCGGCCGCCTGTCCGCCTCGACGCCGGCCGTCGTCGGCGACGTCGTCTACGCGACCGTGCTCTCGCGCGGCGCCGCCGGCGGCGGGCGCGTGTTCGCGCTGAGCGCCGGCGACGGCAAGACGATCTGGCACCGCGACCTGTCGAGCGCGAGCGAGTCCTCGCCGATCGTCGACGGCGGCAGGGTCTTCTTCGGCTCGCAGAACGGCGCCGTCTACGCGCTCGACGCCGGCGACGGCAGCGTCGTCTGGACCTACCACGCCGGCGGCGCCGTCAAGGCCAGCCCGACGCTGTCCGCCGGCGTGCTCTACTTCGGCGACTACTCCGGCCACGTGCAGGCCGTCAGCGAGCGCACCGGCCGCCGCATCTGGATCAGCGGCTCCGAAGGCGCGCTGCTCGGCAGCGGCACGTTCTACTCGACGCCCGCCGTCTTCTACGGCCGCGTGTTCCTCGGCAACACCGACGGCCGCGTCTACGCCTACGACGCCGGCGACGGCCGGCTCGACTGGGCCGTGCAGACCGGCGCCTACGTCTACGCCTCGCCCGCCGTCACCAACGCGCCCGGCCTCGGTCCGACCGTCTACGTCGGCTCCTACGACGGCACGTTCTACGCGCTCAGCGCCCGCTCCGGGCGGATCGCGTGGAAGTTCGACGCGCACGGCAAGATCTCCGGCTCGGCGACGATCGTCGGCCGCTACGTCTACTTCGCCGACCTCGGCACGCACCGCACGTACGGCCTCGGCATCTCGACCGGCCGCCCCGCCTTCGAAATGCGCACCGGCGCGTTCGACCCCGTGATCAGCGACGGCGCGAACATCTACCTGACCGGGCTCGAAGGCCTCTACGCGCTCGCGCCGCGCTGAGCGCCGCGCCCGCTCACCCCGTGCGACAAGCCGGCGCGCCGCCGAGCGCGCGCGCGAGCGAGAAGCGCGCCGACACCCGCAGCTCGCCGGGCGCGCGCGCGAGCACGCGCGTCCAGCCGCCGGCCGCCGGCCCGACGCAGCCGGCGCCGCGCGTCAGCGTCCAGTACGGCGTGTAGTGCACGCGCACGACGAAGCCGCCGCGCGCGCTCGCCGACAGCGCGAACGAGTCGTTGCCGAGCGCCGTCAGCGCTCCGGGCCCGCTCGCGATCGGCGTCGCGTCGCGCACCTCGTAGATCCGCCAGTGGCGGCTCGCGAACACCTCGCGCAGGTACGGCAGCCCCGCCGCGATCAGCCTGCCCTCGCGCGCGCTCGACGGATCGAGCTTCGTATCCGGCAGCGCGACGTACGTCACCGCCTGCTCGTGCAGCCAGCGCTCGTAGCTCGCGGCCGTCAGCGAATGCGACAGCAGCACGCCGTCGTAGCGCTCGTCGAGCTGCTTCTCCCAGCCGCGCGCGAGCGACACGCGCGGCGCCAGCTCCGCCGCCTCCCAGTGCGAGCGCGTCAGCGGCACCTCCACGCGCACCAGCGTCCCCGCGTGCCGCGCGAGGAAGCGCTCGACCGGCGCGTAGTACGAGCCCTGCGTCGATTCGTTGCCCGCGACCGCAGCCGTTTCGCGCACCGGCCCCCACACCGTCCACGCGCCCCACGCGCACAGCGCGACGCACACCGCCAGCGCGCCGCCCGGTCGCAGCGCCGCCCCGAGCCCTCGCGCGCCGTGCGCCGACGCACTCCCCCCGCCCCCCGCCGCGCGCGCGGCGCCGAGCGCGCAGATCAACAGCGGCCCGGCGAGCAGCACGCCGTAGCGCTCGACGTTGCTGCCCATCGGCGTGTGCACGAGCACGAACGCGACGCACGCGAGCGCGTACAGCGCCGCGCCGAGGCGCAGCTCGGCGGCGCGCGGCGGCAGCGCCCACGCGAACGTCGCGAGCACGAGCGCCGTCGCGGCGAACGAGAGGATCGGATACGGCTCCCAACCGCCCTCTCCAAACAGCCCGACGAGCGCCAGCGCGACGATCGCCGCCGGCAGCGCCAGCGCGAGCAGCGCGCGCGGCGAGCGCCGCGACAGCGCATGCGTCAGCGCGGCGAGGCCGAGCAGCGCGCCCGCGACGGGGCTCGCCGCCGCGCACAGCGCCGCGAGCGCGGCCGCCGCGGCTGTCCGCCGGCGCGCCAGCGCGAGCGTCGCGGCGAGCGCGAACGACACGCCGAGCGCGAACGGCACGCGCCCGATCCACACGTCGCCGACGGCCGCCAGCGCGAACGCGACCGACGCCCAGCGCGTCGCGCGTGCGTGCGCCAGCCGCATCAGCGACTCGAAGCAAGCGACCGACACGAGCACCGACAGCGCGCCGAGCACGCGCAGACCGACGAACCACGCGAGCGGTCCAAACAGCAGGCTGTAGCCCGGCATGTCGTGCCCGGCGTACCAGCGCGCGTCGTAGATCGCGAACCCCGCGCGCCGGAACAGCTCGAGCCGGTACGTCGCAGCCGCCAGATCGGGCGTGCGCGGCGCGAGCAGCAGCCACGCGAGCAGCAGCGCGAGAGCCGTCGCGACGCCGAGCGGCGTCGCGCGCACGCGCTTGGTGGGAAGATCGACCGGGGTCCGGTGTGCTACCCCACCGGACCCCGGCATACCCGCCGCCGTCGCGGCGGGTCCGTACCCGCTTGAACCGCTGACGCGCCCCGAAGTAGCTGTGTAGCCGATCCGCACGCCAGGATAATGACGGCCATGCGCTCGACGAACGCCCTCCGCCGCCGTCGCCGCCGCGCGCTGCTCGCGGCGTGCGCGGCCCTGCTCGCGGCCGCCGCCGCGTGCGGCTGCGGCTCCTCGCGCCCGCGGACGCTCGACGCGCGCGAGCTCGCCGAAGCGCAGACGTTCCCGTACTTCCGCGTCTACTGGGTCGGCCCGACGTTCCTCGGCCACACGCTGACGGCGGCCGACGGGCAGAAGGGCTACATCAGCTCGGTCGGCGACAGCGTCTACTACGGCGACTGCGTCCACGGCAAAGGGATCTTCGGCGGCGGCAGCTGCGTCGTGCCGCTGCAGGTCACGACGGCGATCTACGCGCTGCATGCGAATGCTCCGCTCGGGCGCCAGCGCAACATCGTCGTGCGCGGCGTGCCGGCGACCGTCTACGACGAAGGGCGCTCGATCGAGCTGTACAGCGGGCGCGTCGCGATCGACGTCTTCTCCGACTCATACGCGCACGCGCTCGCCGCCGCGCAACTGCTGCTCCCGCTCAACGCGCCCGGCTCGGCGAGCGGCGGGTTGCCGCCGCCGGTCTACTGCCCCGGCCTCTCAGGACCGCAGGACGCGAGCGTGCGGCAGGCGATGGAAGCGCTACCCGGACGCGCGTGTCAGCGCGCGAGCGCGACGCTCGCGTTCACGAAGAGCGTCTTCCCCGGCTAACCCGAGACGCGCGGCGCGAGCGGCTTGCCGATCTCGCGGCGCAGGCTGACGAACGCGAGCGAGCCGATCGCCGCCGGCACCCACAGCGAGATCGCGCGGTAGATCACGACCGCGACGACGACGTTCGACGCCGGGCGCACGCCGAACAGCAGCAGCATCCCGACGAGCCCGCCTTCGACGGCGACGAGCCCGCCGGGAATCGGGATCGAGTTGGCGAGCATGCCGACGAGGTAGGCCATCAACACGACCCACACCGTCGGCGCGTCGCCGAACGCGGCGAGGCACGCGTACAGCGCGAGGTTGTCGAGCAGCCAGTACGCGACCGCGCCGAGCAGGCGCCAGTCGCGGTCGCGGATCAGCTCGAGCGCGTCGGCGACGCCGTCGGACAGCGCGCGCAGCGCGACGACGAGCCGGCCGCCGCGCTCGCCGCGCCGCTCCGCCGCGCGGCCCGCCCAGCGCGCGAGCGCGAGCGTGCCGAGAATCGTCGCGAGCGCCGCCGCCGCCGGCAGCAGCGTCAGCAGCGCCTTGCGCGAGCCGGGCAGCAGCCCGAGCCACATCGGCACGCCGACGATCACGACCGCGCCGACGTTGACGGCGCTCGTCAGCACGAAGATCAGCACCGAGCGGCGCGCGATCCGGTCGACCGAGACGCCCTTGCTGCGCAGCACCCACGCGCCGAGCGCGATTCCCGCGAGGCCGCTGATCGAGACGACCGAGTTGACCGCGAGCTCGGACAGCGACAGCCGCGACGTCAGCCGCGCGCCGAGCATCCCGAAGACGAGCCCGAACAGCACCGCGTAGCCGGCGCACGAGAGCAGCTCGAGCGCGACCGCGGCGCCGATCAGCGACGGATCGGCGTCGGCGAGATGGTCGAGCGCCGAGCGCAGGTCGGGCACCGACAGCACGAGCGCGACGGCGAGCGCGAAGAAGATCGCAAGGCTGACGATGCTGTTGCGCAGCGTGCGCGACTGCGCGCGCAGCACGTCCGCGCCGTCGTCGAGCTTCTCCGTCTCCCCTCCCTGGCGATCGCCCACGACCTTCACGGTAGCCTGATGAGTCGAGGAGGCATGGCCGAACAAGCGCGCATCTTGGTTGTCGACGACGAGCCCGCCGTGCAGAACGCGCTGTCGCGCGCGCTGTCGCTCGAGCGCTACGACGTCGCGCAGGCGGCCGACGGGCGCGAGGCGCTCGAGCGCCTCGCCGGCGCAGCGTACGAGGTCGTGATCCTCGACGTCTCGATGCCGCACGTCGACGGGCTCGAAGTCTGCCGCCGGCTGCGCGACGGCGGCGACCGCACGCCGGTGCTGATGCTGACCGCGCGCGAGCGCGTCGACGACCGCGTCGCCGGCCTCGACGCCGGCGCCGACGACTACCTCGTCAAGCCGTTCGCGCTGCGCGAGCTGCTCGCGCGCGTGCGCGCGCTGCTGCGCCGCTCGAGCGACGAGGACGAGCACGAGCGCGCGCTCGCATTTGAGGACCTGCGCCTCGACCGCCTCGCGCACGAGGCGTGGCGCGGCGAGCGGCTGCTGGCGCTGACGCGCACCGAGTTCCTGCTGCTGGAGATGTTCATGCGCCATCCGCGCCAGGTGCTGACGCGCTCGGCGATCTTCGAGCACGTGTGGGGCTACGATTTCGGCGCGACGTCGAACTCGCTCGGCGTCTACATGGGCTACCTGCGGCGCAAGACCGAGGTCGGCGACGAGCCGCGCCTGCTGCACACCGTGCGCGGCGTCGGCTACGTGCTGCGGGGAAGCGCGTGAGCTTCCGCCGCCGGATCGCGCTCGCGTCCGCGGCGGCCGTCGCGATCGCGGTCGTGCTCGCGTCGCTGCTGACGTACGTGCTGACCTCCAACCAGCTGCACAGCCAGATCGACGAGCAGCTGCGCAACCGCGCGCACACGGCCGGGCGGCTGCAGCGCTACCTGCAACCCGGCGCCGGCTCGAAAGCGGCGGCGATCGTCAAGCGCGACAGCGAACGCCTGAACCTCGATCTCAACGGGCTCGACGGCTCCGACAAGGCTTCCAATGAAGGCTCGCCGGGCGGCGCGCAGCAACAGGGCGAAGCCGCCAACGTCCCGCGTTACGGACCGCTCGCGCGCAACCTGTTCGGGCGACTGCCCGCGGGACCGGACACGGTCCGCGGCTACCAGCAGGTCGTCAACTCGAGCGGCACGATCGTCGTGCGCTCGGCGCACAACGTCTCGCTGCCGGTCGACGCCGCGACGCTCGCGCTCGCGAGCAACGGCGGCGAACCGTTCTTCCGCGACGCGCGCGTAACCGGCCTGCACCTGCGCGTGCTCGCCGAGCCGTTCGGCAGGGGGCGCGCGATCCAGCTCGCGCAGCCGCTGACCGAA
>DATHND010000018.1:0-10508 GCA_035486335.1 Solirubrobacteraceae bacterium | reverse complement strand
CGACGAGGGTCTCGGCGGCGCCGGGATCTTGCCGATCGGCCCGTACATGCTGATCAACCTGCTCGGCCTCGACACGGTGCTGCACGTCGCCGAGCACCTGCTCGAGTCATACGGCGAAGAACGCTTCTACGTGCCGAAGGGCATGCAGAAGCTCGTCGCGAACGGCAAGCTCGGCGCGAAGACCGGCGGCGACGGCTTCTACGACCCACAGGGCGAGCCGAACCTGCCGGGCGAGAACGAGCCGAACATCGAGGAGCTCGTAGAGCTGCTCTCGCTGAAGACGTTCCTCGAGGCCTGCCTCGTGCTCGAGGAGGGCGTCGCGACCCACCGCGACATCGACTTCGGGATGATGGCCGGCGCCGGCCTCGACCCGCGTCGCGGCCTGTTGCCGCCGTTCATGCGCGCCGACTCGGAGGGCCTCGACACGGTGCTCGAGCGGATGGAGAACGCGCAGGAGCGCTACGGCGAGCGCTTCACGCCGCCGACGATCCTGCGCCGCCTCGTCGCGCAGGGGCGCCTCGGGCAGAAGACCGGCCAGGGCTTCTATGCCTACCCGCAGCCCGACGCCGAGCAGCCGGCCGCGTCGTCATCGAACGTGGAGGTGATCAAGCTCGAGACGCGCGAGGACGGCGTCGCGATCGCGTGGCTCGCGAACGGGCAGATGAACTCGATCTCGCCGCAGGTTGCCGGCGACCTGGCGAAGGTGTGGGAGCAGGTCAAGTCGGCCGGTGTGCGTGCGCTCGTGATCGCCTCCTCGAACCCGTTCCTGTACTCGGCCGGCGCCGACATCAAGGCGTTCACGACGATGGACGCGGCCGCGGGCGAGAAGCTGGTCCACGCGACGCACGCGCTGTTCAAAGAGCTCGGCGAGGGCCGGATCGCGACGATCGCGGCCGTCAACGGGCTCGCGTTCGGCGGCGGCTGCGAGCTCGCGATGTCCTGCGACGTGCGCATCGCCGCGCGCTCGGCGCTGTTCGGGCAGCCCGAGATCAAGCTCGGCATCATCCCCGGCTTCGGCGGCACGCAGCGGCTGCCGCGGCTCGTCGGCCAGAACAAGGCGCTCGAGATGAACCTCGTCGGCGATCCGGTGCTCGCCGACGAGGCGTTCGAGTTCGGGCTCGTCAACCGCGTCGTCGACGACCACGAACTGCTCGACACGGCGCTCGCGTGGGCGCGCAAGCTCGCGCAGGCGGCGCCGCTCGCGCTCGAGCAGATCAAGCGCGTGTCGGCCGCCGGCGAGCTCGACGCGGGAATCGAGGCGGAGAAGCGCGCGTTCGCCGAGGTGTTCGCGAGCGCCGACGCGAAGGAGGGCATCGCCGCGTTCCTCGCCAAACGCGCTCCGCGGTTCGAGGGCAAGTGAGCCCGAGCGAGACGGCGCTCGGCGAACGCTGACGTGTCGGAGGGCGGCTGCGATCGCCGCTCAGCTCGGAAGCTGGGCGACCGTGATCAGATACTCCGCCGGCGCCCGGAAGCCGCCGTCATCGACCTCGTTGAACTCCTCGTATAGATCGATGACGTCCCGGCGCAGCTCGTCGTAGCGGCCCTGCTGCTCGAGCGCCGCCTTGGCCATCAACGATGGGCCCAGGATCCGCTCGTCCTGCTCGACCCACGCCTCCACCGAGTCGCCCTCGAAGGCGATCGTCCGCCGCTCGAACTCCAGCTCGACGCCGCTGTTCTCGAACAGCCCGCGGACATGCCGCTCCTCGCCCCACATCACAGGTGGCACGAAGCCGTCGGGCGGCGTCGGCAGATACGAGGCCGAGGCGCGGAACATCCGCCCGACCATCCCGTTCGGCGTCCATGCCGCCACCACGATCCGTCCGCCCGGACGGGCGACCCGGACGAGCTCGGCGGCGGCGACCGCCTGGCGCGGGGCGAACATCACGCCGAAGCAAGAGGTCACGCGGTCGAACGACGCGTCGGCGAACGGCAGCTCCTCGGCGTCGCCCTCGACGAGCTCGACGTCGACACCGGCGGCCGCGGCGCGCGCGCGTTGCTCCTCCAGCAGCTTCGGCGTCAGATCCAGACCCGTGACCTTGGCGCCCGCCCGCGCGGCCGGCACCGACACGTTGCCCGTGCCCGTCGCTACGTCCAGCAGCTCGACGCCTGCTCCGGCGCCGGCGCGTTCCGCGACATATTCCCCGACCGGCACGATCCGCTGTGCGACCTCGCCGTAGTCGCCGGCCGTCCACATCGCCTTCTGCCCTTCCTTGATCCCGCGCACGTCGATGCTCATCGCGTCTCCTCCTCTGGCCGCCCGGCGCGGCCGATCGTCTAGTGATTGACGGGCGCCGGGCCACCGGCCGCCGCTCGCTGCTCGTGATCGTGCTTGACGAGATCGCGCCCCGGCTCGATCCGCCAGCGCTGCGCCAGCGCGGCGAGCTCGTCGTCGAGCTCCCAGCGGTCGGCCACGGGCGCGCCCTCGTATTCGGGGTTCGCGCCCTTCAGCGCCATGCAGCCGCCGTTATCGCCGATCGCGCGGATCGCGCCGACCTCCTCGACGCTCAGCGGCGACGGCGCGTGCACGCCGGCGAGCTCCGCGCGCTTGTCCTCGATCGGCCGCGCGTCGGGTCCGCTCTCCTGGATCAGCGTCGGCGCGACGCAACGGACGCGCTCTTGCGCGAGGTTCCACGCGCACGCGAGCTGCAGCATCGTCAGCCCGTGGCGCTCGGCGAACGGTCGCAGCTGCTCGATCCGGCGCCGGCCCTGCTCGACCCAGTCGCCGGGACGGAACTTGCGATGGTCGTGCTCGGCGAACGCATGTCCGGGGAGCACGTCGTCGTGGAACAGGCCGCCGTAGTCGACGACGCGCGCGATCACGTTGACGTCGTTGGCGACCGCCGCGCCGAGCGCGAGCTCGCCGGGCCACGGCTCGAGCGGGTTGAGGATGATCATCGCCCAGTCGATCAGCGCGGCGAAGCGCTCGATGCAGTCGATCAGGTCGAGCGTGAAGCCGTTCGCCGGGCCGGGCGCGACGCCGAGCAGGCGTGTGAGGCCGGCGTCGCGGACGGACGCCATCCCGTCCCAGACGGCCGTGCTCGTGTAGCCGGTGCGGTCGGGGTTGTGCAGCAGCAGCAGGTCGAAGCGCTCGACGCCGAGCCGTCGCAGGCTGCGCTCCGTCGCCGTCCGGATGTAGTCCGCGTACTCTCGCTCGTCGCGCAGGCGCGCATCGGTGAAGCGCGGATAGCCCTTCGCGCCGTCGCGCTCGCCCGCGTAGACGTCGTGGCCGATCGCGCCGACGAGGCAGTAGTCCTCGCGCGGGACGCCGGCGAGCGCGCGGCCGAGCATCGCGTCGGCTTCGCCCTGGCCGTAGGCGTCGGCGGTGATCACCGTGTCGATCCCCTCGCCCGGCCGCAGCAGCGCGAGCAGCCGCTCGTCGGCGAGCGGCTCGCCGAAGTGCATGAAGCGCCCGCCGCTCCACGTGCCGATCGCGCTCGTCGTCGGGTCCATGCTCACTTCAGCCTAAACCCCGTCGCCGTGCGAGCTCGCAACGTCGCTTCGAGCCGACCGAGCGCGTGACGGACGATCTCCTCCTCGACGCCGCGCCTCGCCTCCGGCTCGGACCTCGAGCGGTCGTCGCCGTCCTCGGCGGCGCCGCCGGCGAGCGCCGCGCGCGCCTGCTCGGCGACGCCGGCGCGCAGCTTGCGCAGCTCGTCGATCCGAATCGCGAGATCCTCGCGGCGCTCGCCCGACAGCTCGGCGAGCGCCGCTGCGTACGCGCTCTGCAGCTCGATCGCGGCGTGCGCGAGGCGCCGCTGGTCGAGATCGACGCGCGCACGTAGTACGAACTCCTCGCACAGCAGCGCCGTGCCGCGGCCGCCGAGCAGCACGGCGAGTCGCTCCAGCGGGCGCAGCGCCGCCGCGCGGTCGCCGATCCGTTTGCGGCGCACGCCGCGCGGCCCGCGCCACCGCAGCTCGACGGCGTGCGTCCAGACGCCGTCGGCGACCTGCTCGCCCTCGCCCCAGCCAGCCCGGATCACGAGCGCCTGCTCGGGCGCGACCTCGTGCAGGTACGCGTCGGCGGCGGCGATCCGATGCATGTGCAGGACGTTGTTGAGCACGCCGACGGCGTCGGTGACCGCGCGCTCGCCGTCGAGGTCCGACAGCCATGCCTGCGCCTGGCGCTCGGCCGCGACCGAGACCGGGTCGACGATCGTCGCGCGCGTGGTCGCGACCGGCGCCGGCTCGGGCTCGGGCTCGATCGGCGCCGGTCGCCGGCGCGTCGACGAGCGCGCCGCGGCGCTCCACAGCGCGCCGCGCGCGGGCGCTCGTCGGGCCGCTCCGAGCGTGCCGAGCACGACGACGTGCGCGGGGTCCGCTTTGTCGTTCGCACGCAGCAGATAGCGCCCGTCGGGCGGTCCGAGCTCCCACGGAAACTCCAGCTGCACGAACAGGAACCAACGCTCGGTCATCGCTGCACCGTATCCTTCCGCGGTGGCGGTGACCGAAGCCGCCGCGGGCCTGTGGTCCGCCGAACCCGACACCAGGAGCGCAAGGATGTCCGATGCGAGCAACGTCGCCAAGAGCCTGCGCGAGCGGTTGAGCGAGAACACGGAGGAGCGGCTCGGGAAGGCGCTTTCCGACCTGCTTGAAAACCCCCTAATCACAGGAGCCGTCGGGCGGGCATTCGGCGCACGCGAGAAGGCTTCTCAAGCACAGGAGGTTGCAATGGGTGCACTGAACATCCCGTCGGCTGCCGACATCGAGCGGCTGACCCGACGGCTGCGGGCGGTGTCGCATCGGCTTGAGGGCATCGAGGACGGCGTTCACCGCCTCGACCGCGCGCTCTCGCCGGGTGCGGTCGAGACACGGCTGTCGGCGATCGAGGAGCAGCTCGGGCGGTTGACGAGCAGGCTCTCGACCGAAGCCGCCCGTCCGATGCGTGCGGCGGCCGCGGCGAAATCGACACGCAGCAGATCGACGAAAGCGAAACCGGTGAAAAAAGCGACGAAAGCCAAAGCCGCGACGAAAGCAAAATCGGCGAGCAAAGCGAAAGCCGCGAGCAAAGCGAAACCGGCGAAAGCGAAAGCGGCCGGCAAAGCGAAAGCGGCGAAAGCAAAAGCCGCGAGCAAAGCGAAAACCGCGGGCAAAGCGGGCAAAGCGAAAGTAGCCGGCAAAGCGAAAACCGCGCGCAAAGCCGCGACGAAAGCGGCGGGCAAAGCGAAAGCCGCCGGCAAAGCGCGGGTCAAAGCGGCGAGCAGAGCGAAAGCGGCCGCAAGCCGCAGCAAAGCGGGGAGCAAAGCGGGCAGAGCGAAAACCGCCCGCAAAGCGAAATAGGGAGCGGGGGTGCGACGCTAGGCGGCGGCCGGCCGAGAGCCGAGCGCCGCCAGCGCGACCCTGCCGAGCCGCTCGGCGGCATCGTGCAGCGCGCGCGGGTCGATCCGCGTACGTGCGCCGTCGGCGGCGAACACGTCGGTCACGGCGAGCACGCAAGCGACCGGCACGCGTGCGCGAGCGCCGATCGCGAACAGCGTCGCCGCCTCCATCTCGACCGCGAGCGCGTCGGCGTGCGCGTCGCCGCGTGAGCCGTCGCGCTCGTAGAACAGGTCGACGCTGACGACGGCGCCGACGCGCGCCGCGGCGCAGCTGCGCGCGAGCGCGTCGCTCAACCGCGGGTCGGCCGCGACGCGCTCGGCGCCGCTCAGCGCGCGCGAGGCGCCGTCAGCGCAGATCGCTTCGCGCGCGATCACGAGCTCGCCGAGCGCGAGCGCCGGGTCGAGCGCGCCGCACGTGCCGACGCGGATCGCGCTGCGCGCGCCGAGCGCGATCAGCTCTTCGAGCACGATCGCCGCCGACGGGCCGCCCATGCCGGTCGCCTGGATCGTCAGCTCCAGGCCGTCGACGGCCGCGCCGGTGTATCCCCACAGCCCGCGGTTGTGGTTGAACATCTTCGGCTGCTCGAGCAGCAGTTGCGCGAGCGCGAGCGCGCGCCCGGGGTCGCCCGGCAGCAGCACGCGCTCGGCGAGCGGCGCGGTCGGATGCAGGTGGATCGCCGGCGGCGGCGTGGTCTCGCTGTCGGGCACAGCGAGGCGACTTTAGACTGCGACGCATGGGAAGCCCGTCGCGCAGCGTCCGCGTGGCCGAGCCGGCGGAGGATCTTCCGACCGACGTCGTCGAGCCGACGCTCGCGCAGGTCGCGGCGCGCGCGGGCGTCTCGCCGGCGACGGTCAGGCGCTGGATCGCGATGGGGCTCGTGCCGGGGTACGAAGGGCGCTGGACGCCGGCGGCCGTCGCGTACGTGCGCGTCGTCGCGCGCCTGCGCGCGCGCGGGCACACGTTGGCGGAGATCAGGCACGCGAGCGAGGCCGGCCAGCTCGCGGTCGGCCCGATCGAGGACCTGCTCGGCGGCCCGGAGGGCCGCTACACGATTCGCGAAGCCGCGCGCGCGTCCGGCCTGGAAGCGGCGCTGATCAAGCGGATCCTCGCGGCGATCGGGCTCGGCTCGCCGCCGCCGGAGCTGCTTTCGGATGAGGACCTGGAAATGCTGCGTTACGTCGCGACCGTGCTCGAGGCCGGCCTTCCATCGGACGCGTTCCTGCAGCTCGCGCGCGTATATGGACAAGCGATCGCGCAGATCGCCGAAGCCGAGGTGCGCCTGATCCACCTCTACGTGCACGAGCCGTTGATGCGCGCGGGGATGCCGAACGTCGAGATCGCCGAGGAGATGGAGGGCCTCGCGCGCGAGCTGATCCCGTTCGTCGTGCCGTTGCTGCGCTACACGCACGACCGGTTGCTCGGGCACTTCGTCGAGCAGGACGTGATCGGCCACATGGAGAGCGCGCTCGCCGAGAGCTCCTCCGAGGCCGGGCGCGTGCGCGTCGCGATCGTGTTCGCCGATCTCGCCGGCTACGCGCGGCTGACGATCGAGCGCGGCGACGAGGAGGCGCTGGCCGCGGTCGAGCGCTTCGTCGAGCAGGTCGAGCAGACGCTGCCGACCGACGCGCGCGTGATCAAGATGCTCGGTGACGAGGTGATGGTCGTCGGGCCCGACGCCGGCGGGCTCGTGCGCTGGGCGGTCGGGCTCGGCGCGGCGCGCGCCGGCGACCCGCCGGCGCGGATCGGGATGCACTACGGCGACGCGCTGTATCGCGACGGCGACTACTACGGGCGCGAGATCAACCAGGCCGCGCGCGTCGTCGCGCGCGCGGGCGGCGGCGAGGTGCTCGTCACGCGGCCGGTCGTCGACGTCGCGGCCGGGCTCGACGGCGTGCGCTTCGAGCGGATCGGCGAGGTTGGGCTGAAGGGCTTCTCCGAGCCGACCGAGCTGTTCATCGCCTCGGCGCCGAGCGACTAGGACGGTCGCGCGTGACCGTCGAGCAGATCCGCGAGGCGGTGCGCGACGGCGGCCTGCTGGACGACGGACCGCGCGGCGGCGGCCGTGAGGTCGTCGCGATGCTCTCGGGCGGGCGCGACTCGGTCTGCCTGCTCGACGTGCTCGTCGCGCTGCGCGACGCGTCGGCGGTCGTGGCGCTGCACGTCAACTATGGGCTGCGTGCGGACGCCGACGCCGACGAGCGTCACTGCGTCGCGCTGTGCGAGCGGCTCGGCGTCGAGCTGTCGATCGTGCACGCCGCGCGGCGCGATCACTCGGAGGCGGACAGCGAGCGGGCGGGCGCCGCGCCGGAGCGCGCCGGCGGGAACGTGCAGGCGTGGGCGCGCGATCTGCGCTACGCGGCGGCGCGCGCGCTGGCTAGGAGCTTGCCGCGCGCCGAGCGCGGAGCGTCGATCGCGACGGGCCACACGGCGAGCGACCAGGTCGAGACGATCCTCTACCGGCTGGCGGCCTCGCCCGGCCGGCGCGCGCTGCTCGGGATGGCGCCGTCGGAGGGCGGGATCGTGCGCCCGCTGCTCGACTTCACGCGTGAGCAGACGGCGGCGTACTGCCGCGAGCGCGGGCTGCGCTGGCGCGAGGATGCGAGCAACGAGGACGAGCGCTACGCACGCGCGCGCGTGCGCGCGACGCTCGTGCCGGCGCTGCGCTCGGTGCATCCGGCGGCCGAGCGCAGCGTGCTACGCACGGCGCGCCTGCTGCGCGAGGAGACCGAGCTGCTCGACGCGCTCGTCGAGCAGGAGCTCGGCGGGCGCGCGAGCATCGCGCTGGCGCGCCTCGGCGAGCTGCCGCCGGCGCTTGCGCGCCTGGTCGTCGTGCGCCTCGCCGAGGAGGCGGCCGGTGAGCACGCGCCGCAGTCTGGCGAGCGCGTCGATCAGCTGCTCGCGCTCGGACGCCGCGGCGGGCGTGCGGAGTTGCATGTCGGCGGCTGGGCCGGCGCGGTGATCGAGGACGGCGTGCTCAGCTTCCGCCGGCTGGCGCCGCGCGAGACGTCGATGCGCCACGAGGCGTCGACGCGGCCGCCGAAGCGGCCGCCGGGCGGCGACTAAACTCCGTGCGGTGGCGAGTCCGGCGCGAGCCGCAGAGCAGTCGAGGACGGTGGGCGAGGTGCTCGTCAGCGCCGAGGATCTGCAGCGGCGCGTCGCCGAGCTCGGCGAGCAGATCTCACGCGACTACGCGGATCGCTCGCTGCTGCTGATCGGCGTGTTGAAGGGCGCCGTCTTCTTCCTCAGCGACCTGATGCGCTTCATCGACGTCCCGGTCGAGGTCGACTTCATGGCGGTTGCGTCATACGGCTCGGCGACGGACTCCTCGGGCGTCGTGCGGATCCTCAAGGACCTCGACGCGGCCATCGAAGGTCGCGACGTGCTGATCGTCGAGGACATCGTCGACTCCGGTCTCACTCTGCAGTACCTGATGCGCAACCTCGGCTCGCGCAACCCGGCGTCGCTGGAGGTGTGCGCGCTGCTGACGAAGCCCGAGCGCCGCAAGGTCGACCTGCCGACGCGCTACGTCGGCTTCGAGATCCCCAACCGCTTCGTCGTCGGCTACGGCCTCGACTTCGACGAGCGGCATCGCAACCTGCCGTACGTGGCGGCGCTGGAGCGATCGCGCCGCACTTAGATACCGCGCTCTGACACGTACGTGCGGAGCGCCTGCAATCGCCGAGATTGCAATCCCCTCATGGTAGGCTAGGGGCCTGGTGACCACGATCTCAGACGGCGCCAGACAGCGCAGGATCTACCTATGAGCCGTTTCTTCAAGAGCGCCGCGTTCCCGATCCTCATCGTGGTCGTGCTGGCGTTCCTCGCGGTCAAACTGGTCAATCCGGGCTCCAGCCTGCACCGCAATCACAGCTACCAGACGCTTGTCTCGAAAGAGCTTCCGCAGGGCGAAGTCCAGGAAGTCAAGTTCAAGAACAAAGGCAAGGCGCTCGAAGTCAAGCTGAAGAACAAAGAAGACTATGAAGTCGGCTATATCGAGCAGGCCGCGCCGGAACTGATCAAGGAACTGCGCACCGACGGCGTCTCCTACAACGTCGAATCGGAAAAGAGCAGCGCGCTGCTCGGGCTGCTCGCGTACGTCCTGCCGGTGCTGCTGTTCTTCGGCTTCTGGCTGTTCCTGATGAACCAGGTGCAGGGTGGCGGCTCGAAAGTGATGTCGTTCGGCAAGTCGCGCGCCAAGCGGCTGTCGGCGGACTCGCCGAAGATCACGTTCCGCGACGTCGCGGGCGTCGACGAGGCGGTCGAGGAGCTGCACGAGATCAAGGAATTCCTCGAGAACCCGAAGAAGTTCCAGGCGCTCGGCGCGCGCATCCCGACGGGCGTGCTGCTGTACGGGCCGCCGGGCACGGGTAAGACGCTGCTGGCGCGCGCGGTCGCGGGCGAGGCGGGCGTGCCGTTCTTCTCGATCTCCGGCTCGGACTTCGTCGAGATGTTCGTCGGCGTCGGCGCCTCGCGCGTGCGCGACCTGTTCGAGCAGGCCAAGCAGAACAGCCCGTGCATCATCTTCATGGACGAGATCGACGCCGTCGGGCGACACCGCGGCGCCGGCCTCGGCGGCGGCCATGACGAGCGCGAGCAGACGCTCAACCAGCTGCTCGTCGAGATGGACGGCTTCGAGGCGAAGGACAACATCATCATGATCGCCGCGACCAACCGGCCGGACATCCTCGACCCGGCGCTGCTGCGCCCGGGCCGCTTCGACCGCCAGATCGCCGTCGACCGTCCCGACCGCAAGGGTCGCGCGAAGATCCTCGAGGTGCACACGCGCGGCAAGCCGCTCGCGAAGGTGATCGACATCGACGCGCTTGCCGGCCAGACACCTGGCTTCACTGGAGCCGATCTATCGAACTTGATCAACGAGGCGGCGCTCCTGTCCGCCCGTACCGGCAAGCGTGAGATCGGCCAGGACGAGCTCGAGGAGGGGATCATGCGCGTGATCGCCGGCCCCGAGAAGAAAACTCGCGTGATGAGCGAGAAAGAGCGTTTGATCACTGCCTACCACGAGATGGGCCACGCGATCGTCGGCCATTTCCTCGAGCACTCAGACCCCGTGCACAAGATCTCCGTCATCTCCCGCGGCCAGGCGCTCGGCTACACGATCTCCATGCCCCAGGAGGACCGCTTCCTCACGACCCGTGCGGAGCTCGAGGAGGGGATCATGCGCGTGATCGCCG
>DATHND010000017.1:0-30791 GCA_035486335.1 Solirubrobacteraceae bacterium | reverse complement strand
AAGCTCGCGCCGTCGCCTTGCGAGTACGCGAGCAGCCGCCCGGGGTGCGCGCCGCTCACCGAACCGGTCACGCTGATCCGGGCGATCTCGCGCGCGGGCACGCCGAGGAAGCTGATCTGCGTCTCAGGCGTAGCGTCGCGGCTGCCCGACAGCGGCGAGACGGTCACTGAGCCGGCCTTTATCGCAGAGCTGTTCAATGTCGGCGGCACGCAGCTCGGGGCGTGGGTGGAAGCGTCCGCAACGGACGTGGCGCCAAGCCCGAACGCCGTCGTCAGCCCTACGATCAGAACGCGTATGGACAGCATGGGCCCCGAGCAGCATAAGAGAGTCGACCGGCGCACTTTCCTCAAGCGCAGCGCCGCGGCCGGCGGACTGCTGACCGGCGCCGGGCTCGGGATCGCGCGCCTCGCCGACGCGACCGGCGACGAAGGCGGACCGCCGCCGACGCCGTTCGCGTCCGCGCCGCCGGCGCTCAGCTACAGCGCCCCGAACATCCTCGTGATCGTCGTCGATCAGCTGCGCTATCCGGTGTGGTTCTCGCCGACGGCCGACGGCGTCGGGCTGCCGCCGAACATCAGGCGCTTGCGCGAAGGCGCCGTCTCGTTCGCCGGTCACTACACGGCGTCGAACGACTGCACGCCGTCGCGCGCGGCGCTGCTGACCGGCCTCTACACGCATCAGACGGGCTGCATGATCACCGGCGGCAGCACGCTCGACCCGGGCTTCCCGACGTGGGGCTCGATGCTGCGCGAACACGGCTACAGCACGCGCTGGTACGGCAAGTGGCACCTCACGCATCGCGACAACAAGTGGGGGCCGATGGGCGGCCGCCGCGCGCTCGAGCGCTACGGCTTCGGCGGCGGCACGTTCCCCTCGCCCGACGGCGCCCCCGGCCAAGGCTGGCGCGTCGACGGGCAGATCGCGCGCCAGTTCGCCGACTGGTACGCGACCGAGCCGGGCGAACGGCCCTGGTGCACGACGGTTTCGCTCGTCAACCCGCACGACATCGCGTGGTGGTACGTGTGGAGCGATCGCGTGCTCGCCGAGGCGAGCGCGCGGAGCGTCGTGCAGACGCTGCCCGGCAACTTCGAGACGCCGCAGCTGCTCGCCGAACGCAACAAGCCGCGGCTGCAGCGCTCGCTGCAGGAAACGGCCGCCGCGTCGTTCGGCGAGGTCCCGTTCGAAGGCCCCGAAGCGCTCTCGCGCTGGACGCAATTCTTGAACCTGTACGCGAAGCTCCAGCGCGCCGTCGACGCGCACGTCGGCGCCGTGCTCGACACGCTTCAGAGCCGCCCCGACGTCGCGGCGAACACGGTGATCGTGTTCACCTCCGACCACGGCGAGTACGGCGGCTCGCACGGGCTGCGCGGCAAGGGCGCCGGCGCGTACGAGGAGGCGATCCACGTGCCGCTGCTCGTCAAGGACAACCGCGGCGTGCTCGCGCAGGCGCCGGAAACGAGCCGCTCGCAGCTCACCTCGAGCGTCGACATCGCGCCGCTGCTGCTGACGCTCGCGACCGGCTCGAACGCATGGCGCGAACAGCCGCACAACGAGCACCTCGCCGAACGCGCCGACCTCGCGGCGATGCTGACCGACCCGACCGCGCCCGGACGCGAGTACGTGCTGCACGCGACCGACGAGACGGTCACCGAGTACGCCTCCGAGCCGTACGCGGCCGATGCCCCGCGCCACGTGATCGCGATGCGCACGGCCGCGGCGAAGTACGCGACGTACTCCGACTGGGAAGCGAACGAGATCACGCTCGTCACGAGCACGCAGGAACGCGAGCTGTACGACTATGGTGAGGAAGACGGTCGCCTCGAGCTGCACAACGGAGCCGACCGCAGCGCGCTCGAGTCCTCGCTCGCCCCCGCGCTCGAACACGCGATCGAGCACGAGCTGCGCCGCCCGCTGCCCGCTTTCCTGAACGCGGCGCGCGCGCGCGGCCTCGCGGACTACTTCGCGACCGCGCGGGGCGTCGCGAGCCGCGCGTCCGCCTGGCGCGAACGGCGCTCCGAACGGTTCCTCGAGGGGCTCCAGGAAGTCGGATCCAGGCCACCCGCGTCCGCGCGCGGGCGGCGCCGTCCGCGGCCGTTCAGGACTTCCGGGCGCGCGAGGAACCGATGACGGCGCCGGCCGCGTCGAGCGCCTGCGCCTCGACGTAACTTCCGGCCGCCAGCGAAGGCGCCGCGATCGCCGTCTCGAACCCGCTGCGCTGCGCGCCGGCGACCGGCGCGAGCGTCGTCGGCGTCGCGCCGGCGAGCACGCGCCAGGCGGCGACTTCGGTGGCGCCGTTCCAGCTCGCGTAGACGACGGCGCCGCGATCCGCGGCGACGCGCCGCACGGCGAGCGCCGGCGGTTCGCTCGGATGCCCGCTCCATGGCAAGCGGTAGGCGCGATAGGACTCGTAAGACGCCGGCATGTGCGCGTCGAGCAGGAGCTGGCCGTTTGCGCCGAATTCTGAAAAGTATGGCGATTCGCCCCATCCGACCATCCACGCGCCGTCCGCCAGCGCCTGCACGTTGCCCTGGCTGCCGGCGACGAGCGGCTTTACGGGATGCACCTGTTCGCGCACGAGCGTCGCCGTCCCCGGCTGCGGGCCGAGGCGGAGTTCGATCGCGCGCGACTGCCGGTGCACGGCGGGCGTCGCGCCGTTGTCGAACAACGTGATCGCGCCGTTGGGCTGAACGCGCGCGTCGTGCTGCCACGCGGCGCTCGCGCCCGGCCCCATCGCGAAGCTGCTCTGCTTGCCGCCGAGCTCCCAGCGCACCTGCCCGCTGCGCGGGTCGACGTCATATGCGGCCCACGTGTTGCGCGCGTCGACGAGCAGGTCGCCGTCGGGCTGCGCGTCGAGCGCGTTGATGTGGAAGAAGTCGAACGGCGTCGTACGGCTCGCGCGTCGCGCCGACGCGTAGGAATCGCTCAGCGGCACGTGATCGAGGCTGTGCCACTCGTACATGACGAGCCCCGTCCTCAGATCGATCTCCTGCAGCAGCGTGTCGGCGAGCGCCGCGTTGCGCGGGCCGCCGACGGCCGACAGGTCGCAATCGATCCCGTCGAACACCGTGATCAGGCCGACGCCCTGGGGCGTTATCTCGAATTCATGCAGGTCGGCCTGATAGCCGTTGCCCGCTCGCACGACGGCGATCCGCCGGTAGGAGCCGTCGGCGATCACCTCGCCCGCCCCGCTATCGCCGTGCGCGAGCAGCGGGTCCTGCCACCACGTCAGCACCGGCTCGCCTTCGTACTGCTGCACCTTGAAGTCGGCCGCGCGCGCGCCGGCCGGCGAGAGCGCCTTGAAGTACAGCAGCGAGCCGTTTTCGTCGAGGATCATCGGCCCGTATTGGCCGGGGCCCGAGTACGGCGCGAGAAAGATGTCGCCTGGCGTCGCGCCGGCGACGTGCGTCGTGACGGCGACCGTCGGCGGCTGCAGTTCCGGGCGCGAGCGGAAATGCTGGTAGGAGGCCCGCCGCGGCGCCGGACGCGGGCTGGCGACCGCGACGCCGCCGTGATCCTGCACCGCGGTCGTGAAGCTCCACGCGAACGGGATCGTCTGCGAGCCTTCGTGCTGGCCTGTCTCCGACAGGTCGGCGTGAACCTGCACGGTCTCGCCCTGGATGAACGGCTGCGCCGGCACGAAGCTCGCGCCGTCGCCCTGACCACCGCCTCCGGCGGCGGTGCCCCCAATCTCCGATCGGTACGCGAGCAATCGGCCCGGATGCGCGCCGCTCCGCGAGCCGCTGACCGTCACGTTCGAGAGCTCGCGCGCGGGCGGCCCGAGCATGCTGAGCTGTGTCGAGACCGACGCGTCGCGCGATTCGGGCGCCGGCGAGACCGTCACGCGCGAGCCGGCGAGCGCCGCCGACACGTTCAGGCGCGACGGCGTGCAGCGCGGCGAGACGCTCGGTTCGACGAACCTGCTCGCCGACGCGCTCGGCTCGGCGCCGTCGGCGCTCGCGCACGCGCCGACGAGGATCAGCGCCGCGACGGACGCCGGCAGCGCCACTGTCGCGACGGCCGCCAGCAGCGCCGGCGGCGCGCCGGCGAGCGCGCCACGCGTCGGCGCTCGGCGCGCGCTCACCCCGTGACCGTCGAGGAGGCGCCGATCACCGAGCCCGAGCCGTCGAGCGCCTGCACGGCGAAGTCCGGCCCGGCGGAGTGGACCGTGACGGTCGTCTGAAAGCCCGCCTTCGCGACGGTCGCGACCGGCGTCAGCGCGCCGGCCGAGCCGCCCGCGAGCACACGCCAGGAGGCGACTTCGGTCGCTCCGTTCCAGCTCACCGAGATGTTCGCGCCGGCGGCGCCGGCGGCGCTGGCGAGCACCGCGGGCCGCGTCGTCGGCCGGCCGCTCCACGGCGAGATGAAGGTCTTGAAGTCCTGAACTTCCTTGCCGAGCGTCCCGTCGAGCAGCACGTGACCGGAGGCATCGAACTCGGTGAAGTTCGGCAGCCGGCCGTAGCCGAGCAGCCAGTCGCCGCCGGGGAGGCTGAGCGCGTTGCCCTGGCTTTCGGCGAGCAGCGTTTTCGTCGGGTTCGTGAACTGCTTGACGAGCGTCACCGCTTGGCTCGCGCTTTCCGGCAGCCGCAGCAGCAGGCCGCGCGACCGCTTCTCCTTCGGCGGGTCAGAGCCGTTGTCGAACACCGAGATCAGCCCGCCCGGTTGGAACTCGGCGTCGTGCTGCCAGTAGAAGCTCGTGCCGGCGCCCTGCTTGAAGCTGCTGTGCGCTCCGCCCAGCCGCCAGCGAATGGCGCCCGTGCGGAGATCGACGTCGTACAGCGTCCACGTGTTGCGCACCGACACCAGCACGTCGTTCGACGAGCCCGGCTCGGCCGAGTTCAGGTGCGCGTAGTCCCACGGGTACGTCCGCGGGACGGGGTTTTTCGATTCCGGCAGCGCGATGTGCCCGAGCGTGTGCCACTCCCACATCACGAGACCCGTCTTGATGTCGACCTCCTGCACGACCGAGTCGGTCAAGACCCCGCTGCTCGGTCCGTGCACGCTCGACAGGTTCATCCGGACCGGGTCGAACACGTCGATCCAGGCGGTGCCTTCCGGCGTGATCCGGATCGCATGCAGATCGGCGTGGTAGCCGTTGCCGGCGCGGATCGTGGCGATGCGGTGGTAGGAGCCGTCGTAGACGACGTCCTCGCCCTCGCCGAAGCCGACCTCGATGATGCGCCCCTGCCACCACGTCAGGACCGGTTTGCCCTCGTACTGCTGCACCTGGAAGTTCGTCGCCTCGACGCCCGACGGGAGCGGCTGGAACCACACGAGGTTACCCGCCTGATCGGCGATCATCGGGCCCGGCGATCCACTGCCCTGATAGGGCGCGAGGAACAGGTAGCCGGGCGACGCGCCCGACCGCGCCGGCGTCGTGATGCGCACCGTCGACGGCGTCAGCGACGGGGCCGTGCTGTAGTGCTGGACGGCCCTCGGGTCGCCGGCGTTGATCGGGAACTCCTTCTGGTTGACGGCCGCCTGGCGGCCGATCGTGAACGTTGTGCCGACGGCGGCGCCGTTGGCGAGCGCGTGCACCGTGATGCGCTCGCCCGACCGGAACGGGCGGCTCGGCAGGAAGCTCTCGCCGGTCCCCGTCGAGTACGCGCGCAGCGCGCCAGTGTGCGCGCCGCTGCTCGAGCCGCTCACGTGCACGTCGCTGACCTGCGTGCCGGGGCCGCCGAGGAAGCTGATCTGCGTCGACGGCGACGCGTCGGGCGTGCCGGGCTGCGGCGAGACGCCGACGGGACCGGACGCCGCGACCGCCGCCGAGGAGGCGCCGAGCGTCGCCGACGTCGCCGACGTGGTGCCGCCGCAAGCCGACAGGGCCGCGCAGCCGAGCAGCGCCGCCGGCAGGAGGGCCGCGAGAACGGCCGCGCGGCGCCGCCGCAGACGCTGTCGATAGCTCGTCACGGTCGGCGATCGTATCCGGCGCAGCCGCTGGCCGGCGCCGATTCTGCAGGCATGGCCTTACGAGCTCAGCGCGAACGGGCGGGAGACGCCGAGCACTCGTCCGTCGCGACCGAGCGCTTGCAGCTCGAAGCTCTTCGCGTTCTCAGAGACGGCGACAGCCGTCTCGAATCCAGACTTCGCGGCGCTCGCCACGGCCGTCAGCCGACCGCTGCTCGACGCCGCGAGGACGCGCCACGAGGCGACCTCCGTGGCTCCGTTCCAGCTAGCGTAGACGGTCGTCGCGCCGCCCGTCCGGCGGGCGGCGCCGACGGGCGGCGACAGCGGCAGGCCGACCCACCGCTCGAGCATTGCGCGGTATGTGAGGTCGGGGCCGGGGAGCTGCGCTTCGAACAGCAGCTTGCCCGACGGGCTGTACTCCGAGAAGTACGGTTCCGATCCCCAGCCGACGAACGCGTCGCCGTTCGCGAGCGGTTGGGTCGCGCCCATGTATTCCGATTCGAAGCGGCCCTTCTCCCCATACTGCGCCCGCAGGCTCGCCGTATGCGCCTGCTGGTCGAGTTCCAGCACGACCCCGCGCGAGGGCCCCGTCGCGGCGACCGACGTGCCGCCGCCGGTCAGCTGGCAGCAGTGGTCGTCGAACAGGCTGACCGTCGTCGGCGACTGCAGCTTGACGTCGTGCTGCCACTCGAAGGCGGCTTGCCGGCCGAACTTGAAGCTCGAGCGGTTGCCGCCGAGCGTCCACTCGATCTTGCCGCTTGCGGCGTCGACGAGGTACGCGCTCCACGTGTCGCGCAGCGAGACGAGGAACTTCCCGCTCCTCACGTCGATCGAGTTGACGTGATAAGCGTCCCACGGGAATCCGTTCGTTGGCAGCGACGCCCGCGACTCGCTCAGCGGGACGTGGTCGAGCGCGTCCCAGTTGCGCAGCAGCCTGCCCGTCTTCAGGTCGTACTCCTGCACGGCCGAGTCGATCAGCGCGCCGTTGTAGGCGCCGCCGTACTTCGACAGGTTGATCGGGATGTTCTTGTTCGCGGTGACCCACGCGTCGTCGCCGTCGATCACGAGCTCGTGCAGCGTGAGCACCCAGCCGTTCCTCGCTTTCAGCCGCGCGACCGTCTGGTAGTGCTGGTTGACGACGACGTCTTCGCCGCTTTCGGTCGCGCCCGTGTTCGTGACGACGCCCTGCCACCACGAGAGCGCCGGCTTGCCTTCGTAAGTCTGCAAGCTGAGGTTCGCCGCGGCGAGCCTTTCCGGCGCCGGCTCGAACCAGACCGGCTGCAGGTCGCGGTCGAGGATCAGCGGCCCGCTCTGGCCGACGATCGGCGGTTCGTTGAGGTTGTAGAAGTTCGCCGCGAAGATGTAGCCGGGCGCGAGCGCTCCGCCGGAGGAGCGACCGACCTTGCCGCGGATCTCGGGCGGGTGCAGCGACGGCTCCGTGACGAAGCTGTACGCGCCCTTCGTCGTATAGCGACCGATCGGAGCGCCGTGCGAGCCGGCGAACGCGGCCGTCAGCGCGACGAACACGACGATCACAGCGCCGATCGCCAGCGCGAAGCGCCGCGCGGCGCCGGCCTGAGCGCCGTCGGGCTTCGGCACCGCGACGAACGTGATCAGCGCCGCCGCGCCGGCGAGGCCCGCCCCGATCAGGTACGCGAGCGCGAAGCCGTGCGTGAGGGCCGGCGCGACCTGCTCGCCCGAGCCGATCAGATGCGTAGTGCGCTGCGTCGCGAGCGTGATCAGGATCGCCAGCCCGAGGCCGCCGCCGATCTGGCGCGAGGTGTTGACGAGGCCCGACGCGAGCCCCGCCTGCCCCTCCTTGGCGCCCTGTGTCGCGGCGATCGTCGACGGCACGATCGACATCGCGATGCCCGCCGCCGTAAGGACGCCGGGGATCACCACGTAGACGATCGCGCTGCCGCTCGAGCCGATCCGCGTGAACAGCAGCAGGCCGGCGGTCAGCATCAGCAGGCCGCCGCCGAGCACCGGACGCACGCCGAAGCGGCTGACGAGCCTGCCCGCGCGCGAGGCGATCACGATGATCGTCAGCGTCATCGGCAGGAAGATCAGGCCCGTGTCGAGCGGCGAGAGGCCGAGCACCTGCTGGATGTACAGCGAGCTCAAGATCCACATCGGGAAAAGCGCCGCGCTGAACAGCAGGACGACGTTGTTGGCGACCCGCAGCGGCTTGGTCAGCTCCTTGAACGGGATCAGCGGCGCCGCCGCCACGCGGAGCTCGATCGCGACGAAGACGCCGAGCAGGATCAGGCCAAGCGCGATCGGGCCAAGCGCGGCAAACGTCCCCCAGCCCTTCAGCCCGGCTTCGACGACGCCGTACACGAGCACCATCTGGCCGAGCGTCAGCGTCAGCGCGCCCGCCAGATCGAACGGAGGCGCATCGCCGCCACGGCGCCGCTCGACCACGACCGCGTACGCGACGAACGCGGCGAGGACCGCGATCGGCGGGTTGATCAGCAGCACCCAGCGCCAGCTGAGCACTTCGGTGACGATCCCGCCGAGCAGCACGCCGGCCGCGCCGCCGAGCCCGTTCATCGCCGCCCACACGCCGATCGCGCGATGCAGCTTCGGGCCGGGCGGGAACGACGCGGTGATGATCGCCAGCGACGTCGCCGCCATCAGCGCGCCGCCGAGGCCCTGCACCGCGCGCGCGGCGATCAGCACGATCTGGTCGGGCGCCGCGCCGCCGGCGAGCGACGCGAGGCCGAACAGGATCAGCCCGGCGACGAGCGTCCGGCGCTGGCCGAAGTGGTCGGCGACCCGTCCGGCAAGCATCAGGAAGCCGGCGAACGTGATTGCGTACGCGTCGACGACCCACTGCAGGTCCGGCGAGGAGAAGCCGAGATCGGACTGGATCCGCGGCAGCGCGACGTTGACGATGCTCAGATCGAGGATCACCATGAACTGCGCGACGCAGCAGACGGCCAGCAGCCACCCCGACCCCGAGCGCCGCCCGCGCTCGCTCGGCGGCGCCGCCGGCACGCCGGGACTCGCCGCCGCCCCGACGCTCACGACGTCCGCCCCGACCGCGATCGGCCGCAGGAGCCCTTGGTAGGGTGAGCGCTCGAGCCATCGAGCGACGAACGGAGCCCGCCCCATGAGAAGAACGCCACTGACCGCGATGCTAACGCTCGTGGCCGTGCTGGCGAGCACCGCCGTCGTGGCTGGTTGCGGCGGCAAAAGCGAAAGCTCTTCGTCCTCCACCGCCAAGCCGGCGACGAGCACGCCGAGCACGACGACGACGACGAAGCACAAATCGAAGCCGGCGTACTAGGCCCACGCCGCGCCGACGCCGCTCGCGCGCTCCGCGCAGAGGCCGGCGCTCGCGAGGAGACGCTCATTCCGACTTCCCGCCGTTCGGCAGCGACGCGGAGTATCCGATCGGCGCCGTCGCCTTCGAGGAGCCGAGCACGACGCCGGCCGAGTCGAGCGCCTGCACCGCTACGTAGGCGTACTTCTGCGCCAGCGTGACCGAGCTCTCGAAGCCGGTGGCCGAGATCGTCGCCTGCGCCTTCAACGCGGTCGGGCCTTCGCCGGCGAGCACGCGCCACGACGCCACGTCGGTGGCGCCATTCCAGCTCGCGTGCACGATCGTCTCTTCGCCGGTGTCGTTGAGGCTCGCGAGGACCGCCGGCAAAGCCAGCGGGCGCGCGCGCCACGGGAAGCGGAACGCTCGGTAGAACGACGTGTCGTACGGCTGGTAGGCGTCGAACAGCAGCGAGCCGCCTTCGGCGTACTCGCTGATCTCCGGCACGCCGCCGTAGCCGACGAGCGTGTTCCCGTTCGTCAGCGTCTGCACGTTGCCCTGGCTCGCGGCCAACAGCTGCGGGGCGCCGTGCGCGTACGCCGAGACGAGCCGCGCCCGACGGGTCTTCGGATCGAGCCTGATCCGCACGGCGCGCGACTGGCGATGGATCGGCGGGTTCGAGCCGTCGTCGAAGAACGTCACGTCGCCGTCGGCGAGCACGCGGCCGTCGTGCTGCCAAGCCATCGTCGTTCCCGGGCCCATCTTGAACGAGCTGTCGTTGCCGCCGAGACGCCATAGGATCCTGCCGCTGCCGCCCTGCAACTGGTAGCCGGCCCACGTGCTTCGCGCCGAGATCAGGATGTCGCCATTTGGCTCGAGATCGATCGAGTTGAGGTGGAAGTAGTCCCAAGGCGTCGCGCCGCTCGGCGCTTCGACTTCCGACTCCGAAGCCGCGACGTGATCGAGGCTGTGCCATTCCCAGCGCACGAGGCCCGTCCGCATGTCGATCTGCTGGATCGCGGTGTCGACGATCGCACCGTCCGCCGCTCCCTGCACGGAGGAGAGGTTGCAGCGGATCGGGTTGTAGACCGTCGTGTAAGCGATTTGGCGCGGGGCGAGCTGGAAGTCGTGCAGGTCGGCTTTCAGGCCGTTGCCGCCGAGGACCCTCGCGACGACCTGATAGCGCGAGTTCATCACGACGTCTTCGCCTTCGCCGAAGCCGAGCGACAGCACGTGGCCCCGCCACCACGTCAGGTCGCGCTGGCCTTCGTAGCTCTGCAGCGACAGATTCTCCGCCGCTTCGCCCTCCGGCATCTGATCGAACCACACGAGTCGACCCTGCGGCGTGTAGATCAGCGGCCCGTACTGACCGGGACCGGGACCGTTGGTCGTGAACACGTCGCCCGCCGCCGGGTCGTGGTCGGGCGTCGTGACCGTCATCGCCGGCGCCCGCATGCCCGGCTGCGTGTAGAAGCTCTGATAGTCGGCCGGCGCCGCCGGCAGGTTCGAGAAGTCCGTCGTGTTCGCCGTCGAGTACGGGTCATCGACGCGGAAGGCGAACGCG
This sequence comes from Solirubrobacteraceae bacterium, assembly GCA_035486335.1. Lineage (GTDB taxonomy): Bacteria > Actinomycetota > Thermoleophilia > Solirubrobacterales > Solirubrobacteraceae > Palsa-744. Next base: position 20,055 of record DATHND010000017.1, on the reverse strand, counting down.
ACCGGCTTGCCGGCGCCGGCGCCGACGACGGCGCGCACGGTCACGCGCTCGCCGACGTCGAACGGGGCGTTCGGCGTGAAGCTCGCGCCGTCGCCCTGTGAGTAGCCGCGCAGGCGACCGGTGTGCGGGCCGCTGCGCGCGCCCGCGACCGAGACGTCGTGGATCTCGCCGGTGCGCGCGCCGAGGAAGCTGATCTCGGTGTTCGGGTTCGCCGTGTCGGTTTCCGGCGCGGGCGACACGTCGATCGCGGCGCCGGGCAGCGCGGCGCTGTGTTCGAGCGTCGACGGCAGGCACGCGGGCGCTCGCGCGCGCGTGCCCGGCGCCAGCTTCAGGCTGGCGGAGCCGAGCACGATCGCGAGCACGCCCCACGCGAGCGCGGCGACGCCCAGGATGATCGGTGCGATGCGGGGCATGTGCAGGTGTCGACGACAACGATCACGGGCGCTCGCCCGCCGGTGTCGAGGCCGGGAGGGTGCCACATCCGCGTCGCGGCCACGTAAGAGTTGCTTCAAAACCGCGCTGGCGAAGCGCGGCGAAGCTCTCAGCCGCAGGAGTATGCTCGCGGCATGCGACGCGCGCTCGTCCTGCCGCTGGCCTCGATCGGGCTGATGTTCGGCCCGTCACACGCGCTCGCGGCGAGCGGCGACGCAAGCGCGACCGCCGCGTACGTCAGCGCGAACTACGCGCTCGTCGCGACCGCGCACGCCAATCGGAGCGCCGCCGAAGCCGCGCTCCAGTCGCTGCTCGCGCGCGTGCGCAGCGAATGCCCAAGCCTCGTCGCCGGCTCGCCGCAGAACGAAGCGTCGGAAAAGCTCACGTTCGAGCTCGTCGGCACGATGCGCCTCGTCGCGCTGAAACCGATCGGCGGCGCCGTCGCGCGGTACGCGCGCGCCGTCGCCGGCCTGCGCTGGCGCGACGCGACGTTGATGCGCAACGTCCGCTCCTACGCACGCGAACTGCTGACGCAGTCGCGACTCCCGGTGCCCGACTTCTGCGCCGAACTGCGCGCGTGGAAGGCCACCGGCTACGCGACGCTGCCGCCGAACACGCTGCCTTTCAACAAGGCCTACTACGCCGTCTACGTCGGCATCGGCCTGCTCCCGACGAAGCAGCTCGCGCCGTCGCTGTCGAGCGCGCAGCGCGGGCTCGTGCAGCGCACGCTGCAGCTCGAAAACGACGTGATCGAATTCGAAGCGCAGGCGGTCGAAACGTGGGGGCGGATCATGGACGCGGCGGGCCTGCAGCCGTAGCGGACGGCGCCTCGACGAGCGCCGTCGTGCGCTCGGCTGCGAGCACGCCATGCTCGCGGACGGGCGCCGCGTCGCTCGCGCAGCCGGTCCGCGCCCGTCGCTTGCGCACGCGCGCGACGAGCTGCACGGCGAGCGCGCCGCACAGCGCCAGCGAGAACGCCGCGGCCGTGCCGAGCGGGACGAGCAGCACGGCGACGAGGAAGCAGAACGCGACGAAGCCGAACGCCCCGCGCAGGAACCCGCGCAGGAACGCGTTCGCGTGCGCCGGCCCCTCGAGCACGAGCACGAACGCGGCGAGGACGGTGTTCGAGATCGGAAACGGCGTCAGCACGCCGGTCAGCGTCGGTCCGAGGCCAGCCGCCGCGCCGGTCAGGCCGATCACGAGCACGGCCGTCGCAGCCGCGCGCGCGGGCAAGTCCCAGACCGGCAGCCGCGTGTCGGAGGCGGAGTCGAGATGGGGGTCGGGCGGCATCAGCCACGGCGCCAGCGCATACGCGCCGGCGGCGAGCACGAGGCCGACGCCGGCCGACAGCGTCGCCGTCGAGAAGCCGAGCGCGACCGCGAGGAACGCGAGCCAGCCGGCGGCGACCGCCGGCAGCCATCCGTGACGGCGCGAGACGCGCGCGAAGACGACGACGAACGACGCGAGCGCGACGAGCCCGAGCAGCGACGCGGCGGCGGCGCGCGAGGCGAACTGCGAGCCGCGCTCGAGGTCGGTGATCAGCAGGATCGGCCCCGCGACGAGCGGCAGCGCGACGAGCAGTCCCGAGACCTCGTGCCCCCAGCGGCGGCCCGCCAGCGAGGAGCCGACGACCAGCGCCGGCGCGAGCGTCAGCTTGACGAGCAGCAGCGGCATCCCGGGCCATCCTCTCACGCGCTCCGATGCGCAGCCGCGAATCGCCGACTCGCGTCGGTAGATCGCTCTACTCGAGCGCCTATCATCCCGGCATGGCCGCAGCCACGAGGGAGCGGATCGTGCAGCGCAGCGCCGAGCTGTTTCGGCGACAGGGGTTCGCCGGCACCGGCGTCAAGCAGATCGTCGCCGAGGCGAGCGCGCCGTTCGGGTCGCTGTACCACTTCTTCCCGGGCGGCAAGGAGCAGCTCGGCGAGGAGGTGATCCGCTCCTCGGGCGCGATCTACGGCCAGCTGATCGACGCCTTCTTCCAGCCCGGCGACGACCCGGTCGCGGCGACCCGCCGCTTCTTCGCCGCGGCCGCGCAAACGCTCGACGAAAGCGACTACGCCGACGCGTGCCCGATCGCGACGGTCGCGCTCGAGGTCGCGAGCACTAGCGAGCCGATGCGCCGTGCGTGCGCCGACGTGTTCGAGAGCTGGATCGACGGCGCCGAGCAGCGACTCGTCGAATGCGGGTTGCCGCGCAAGCGCTCACGCGAGCTCGCGCTGTCGATGCTCTGCTCGCTGGAGGGCGCGTTCGTGCTCGGCCGCGCGTTGCGCAGCACCGAGCCGGTCGAAGTCGCCGGCGCGGCGGCCGTGAACGCCGTGCGCGAGACGTTGGCGACGCAGCGCTCGCGTCGCCGCGCGCGGTGACGGCCCTCATCGAGATCGATCGTTGTAAGCGGACGACGAATCCGTCGGCGCTACACTGTAGCCTAATGGCTACGGAGATACCGCAGCGCGAGCTTCGCAACAACACAGCCGACCTGCTGCGTCGCGTCAAAGCGGGCGAGCAGCTGCGGATCACGGTCCACGGCCACCCCGTCGCGGAGCTGGTTCCCATCGATCGAGCCCAGCAGTTCGTGCCCTTTGACGAGCTCGTGAGAGAGCTCCGAGGCGCGATGCTCCCCGAGGACCAGCTCGAGGAGGAGCTGCGCGAGCGCGACGAGCCCCCGGGCGATCCGTTCGGGTGAAGCGAGCGCTCCTCGACACCTCGTTCGTGATCTCACTCGCGCGCGGAGAAGACCTCGCGCTCGAGGACCCGCCCGAGGAGGTCGCCATCTCCGCCGTGACGCTTTGCGGCCTGCACCACGGCGTGCTCGTCGCGACCGACGAGCAGCGTCCCGGCCGGCTCGCCACGCTGATCTTCGCCGAGCGACGATTCGCCGCTCTCCCTGTCGACTCGCGCATCGCGCCGCACTACGGCCGGCTGCTCGCCGACGCCAGGCGCCGCCGTGGAAAGAAGCTCCAAACGGCCGACGCTCTGATCGCCGCAACCGCAGCCGCCCACGGACTCCCGCTGATCACACGCGACCGCGACTTCGCAAAGCTCGACAGCATCGACGCGATCGTCGTCTGAGTCGACCGAAACCTCAACGCGGGTTCGTCGTTCGCAAACGTCGGGGAGCGAAAGACCAGCGGGAGCTGGCGGCATCGGCGGTCGCTAAGACGAGCGGGCGTGATCGAGCGGCTGCTCAGGCTCAGCGTTTGAGCGTGAACGACCTCGTCGCGCTCACCGTGCTCCCGCCGCTCGCCGCGAGCGCTCCCTTCGCGGTCAGGCCGAGTCGTGACGCGTGCAAGAGCAGGCCGCGCCCCTTTGCGGTCAGCTCGATCGTCAGCTTCGTCGCGCCGGCGGCCGGCGAGCTCACGCTTCCGCGCGCGGCGAGCACGGGCTTCGCGGCGGCGAGGTGAGCGCCCTTGGGCACGAGGTACCACGAGATCGTCAGCTTGCCGGCGCTCGGCGCGCTGAACGACAGCGAGTAGCCCTTGTGCTTGAGCAGTTGGGCGATCTTCGCGTTCCTGCCGCTCGGCGTGAGCAGGCGCCCGAGCAAGGAGCGCAGCTCTGCGACGCTCACGAACGCGCTTTTCGACGCGAGGGCGCCGAGCGCCGGTGCGGGCGGCGGCGGCACGACGGCGGGCGGCGACACGACGGCGGGCGGCGCCGCCTGAACGATCGCGGTCGGGGCAGACCCAACCGGTTCGCTCTCGCCGGCCGACCCGAACGCCCACTCCTTGACGCGGATCACGCTGCCGACGTCGTTCGACTGAAGCGCGTAGCTTTCGCCCGTCCCGACCACCAAGCAACTCACGCTGACGCTCGTCGCGCACCGAAGCCAATGGTCGAGAAAGCTCGTCGGCTGATTCGACCAAGAGGCGTGTACGACCGTCAGCGTCTGCCCGGCGACGGCGCTGCCGTTTAGCTCCGGCGACGTGCGCGCGAGTGGCACGGTCTCGACGAGCGCGGCGTCGATCCCGGACGTGCTCGCGCCTGCGGTGACGTCGATGAGCGTGGATCCGACAGCGCTTGGCTTGTCGTCGTAGAACTGCGGCGCGTAGCTGGTTTCGCCGGCTTCGAGCGGCAAGAACAGGACGTCGTAGGCGCCGCTCGCAAGGCCGACGATCGTGTAGGCGCCACTCGGCGCGGTCACGGCGCAGCCGACGGCTTCGATCGGTTCGTCGGAGGCACAGACGATCACTCCCGAGACCGGTGCGTTCGTCGCCGCCAACGTCACGGTCCCGGCGATCTCCCCGCCGGGCTGCAGCGCCGCGTCGATCCCCGTCACGGTGGCGCCGTTCGCAAGCGCGATCGGTTTGGCTTGCGAGAGCCTCGTCGCTTCTTTGTAGAACTGCGTCTGATAGTCGAGGCCGGTTCGCAACGGCGCGAAGAATTCGACGTCGTAGCTTCCCGCGGCGAGCCCGGCGAGCGCATATTCGCCGTTGGCGTTCGTCGTCGCGCATTCGAGTTCTTCCGGTTCGATTTCGCCCGGTTCGCGTAGGGGCTGGAACGGACAGACTTCGATTTCGGCGATCGGCTTGCTCGTCGCCGCCGACGTGACGACGCCTTCGATCCTCGCCGTGCCGTTCGGCGCCGCTGTGGCGATCGCCGGCGCGAGCGTCCGCGGGCCGGCGATCGCCGCGTGCGCGAGCTCGCGCCGCCTCGCGAGCGACAGCCGCGACGAGCCGCCCACGCCGGACGTGGTGGGCATGAAATTCCACACGGACTGCGCGCCCGGCGGCAGCGCTCCGTCCGCCTGCGAAGCGGGCGCGAGCACGGACAGGCACGTCGCGAGCACGATGCACGAAACGAGCAGCCGCAGCGCCGGGCATGCGCGGCCCGACCGCGAACCGACCGCTCGCTCGGCGCTTGCGCCACTCACAAGCAAGCTTCTCCAGGCGTGTCCCATCACGTCCCCTTGTCTCTCGCCTTCCGTGCGATCGCGGCGTCCCGCGGGCGAAGCAGGCTACAGCAACGCGCGCGATCCGCCCAGCGACCTATCTGACGAGATCGCACCCTCGGGACCCGGCGTGCGCGTTGCGTATCGTGCGCAGCCGAGAGTCGAGCGTGTCCGGTGGGTCCGGCCACGCGGCCAGACCCACCGTCAACGGTCGAACGTCGCTGTCAGCTCAGGAGATCCCGTCGGCTTTCATCGCGCTCTCGAGCAATCCGGCGTCTGCTTCCATCCCGTGTTCGTTGGGGTGCACGGAGAAGGCGTCGGATTCGGGAAGCACCGGTTCCACCCAGCGCGTGCTGAGCGACTTGCACGCGTCGTGGCCGATGCTCGGCGTGTACGTGTCGACGTACACGTCGCCGTTCGCGGCGGCCTCTTTCGCGAGCATCGCGTTGAGTTCCTTCTCGACGCCGTTCAGATACGCCGTGTCGCCGGTCGTCAGCGGCACGCTCGGCCAGCAGTTGCCCGACTGCGGCAGGATGTCGAGGTAGCCGACGACGAGCACCTTCGCCGACGGCGAGAGCACGTGGATCTGGTGCAGCGCGGCGCCGACGACAGGCCCGTCGGCGGCGATCTCTTCGGCGAGTTTGTTGCCGAACGTCGCTTTGCACGGCGTGCCGAACGGGAAGATCAGATCCTCGGCGCCGCACGTCGCGAGCGTGCCGATGAACAGGTTGTTGTCGTTGCCGCCGATGCCCACGCTGACGACTTCGGTCGAGGAGCCGAGCGCGTTGAACTGCGGCGGCTGGTCGGGGTACTGCGCGGTCGTGAAGTTGGCCGTCGTCGCACCGCCGCAGCTGACGTCGTGCAGCGCGAGCCCGAGCGCGGCCGCGGTCAGGTGCGGGTAGTTGCGCGCCGACTGTGTGCAGTCGAGCGGGGCGTCGGGCGCGGGCGGCAGGATCAGCGGACCGGACACGTACGAGTCGCCGAGCGCGACATACGACGGCGCCGCCTGCGAGAACGCCGGCAGCGCGAGCATCGCCGCGAGCGCGGCGCCGAAGCACGCGACCGTGCGGCCGATCTTCGGTCGATGGGATGAAGCACGTCGGAACATCACGGTTTGACACCTCCGGTTGTTGACTTCGGAATCGCGGTGCAACGCTTGTCGAGAGGTCTTGCGGACCTTTCCTCGAGCGGGCTTCCCGCGATCTCGGCGACCGTAACGCGACCTGGACAAAAGTCAACTACTTGGAAACAGCGCCCCCTCACGGGCGCCTTCGGAGCGACCGTTTCGGCGGCTCCGCCGGGGAGCGGCGTTCCGACCATCACGCGCACCTTCGCGCCGGCGCTGAATTTGATTTCGTAGGGCACGGGTTCGAGCGACGCTTGATCGATTTCCGTGATCGCCACGCTGTGGACGTTCCCCGAGAGCTTCAGCTGCGTGGGCTTCGATCGTCTTCCTTCCTCTTCGCCTTTGACGGTCTGTGTCGGAGGCGAGACGGCCGACGACCGCGTCTGCCCGGCGCCGATCGCCGTGACGATCAGCTGCAGCGTGTACCCGGCGTCCGCCGGGCCGGGCACGTAGCTCGCGCCGACCGCGCCGGCGATCGGCGTGCACTGCGCCGCCTTGCAGCGTTGCCACTGGTATTCGTAGCGAAGCGGTTCGGCGCCGGCCCACGTGCCGGCGGTTGCGCTCAGCTGTTGACCTTCGCGAGCTTCGCCCGTGATCCGCGGGCGTGTCGTGTTCTGCGGAGCGCCCGCTTCGCCGCCGACCGCCGCCGCGACGGATTCTTCGGCTTCTCCTCCTTCTTCTTCGGCTTCGCTCGCCGCCGGTCGTTCGAACACGCGGTCGACGATCCTGTCGGCGTCTTCGGAGCTCCATGTCAGATCGAGGGCTCCCGCGCTCGGCGTCAGCGTCAGTGGCGGTGGCGGTGGCGGGACTCCGCTCGCCAGCAGCGCGACGACGTGGCTGGTCGCCGCGGACACGCTGCTCGCCGGCCCCAGCCCCGCAACGGCGCTCGGCACGCGGCTGGCGGAGGTCCCGCCGTTGCCGAGCTGTCCGCGTTCGTTCTGCCCCCAGGCGTAGACCTCGTGTTCGATCAGCGCGACGCTGTATCTCTGACCGGCGGCGATCGCCTGCACGTGTCCCACGGGCAGCTGGATCGGCTGCGCGGTCTTCACACAGTGCAGTTCGGGATGATGGACCTGGCAGATCGCTTCGGCCGCGGGCCCGATTTGACCCAGCTCGCCATCTGCGTCGTCGCCCCATCCGACGACTTCTCCGCTCGTCAGCCGTGCCAGCGCGTGATCGTGACCAGCTGAGATTTCGGCGACGCCGGTCAACGCTCGCGTGCTGCTTCTCATCACCCGTCTGGGTGCTCGGAAGGTGGCGTGCGGACCCGTTTCGACGCCGGCCTGCCCGAGCTCTCCCTTCAGGTTGCTGCCCCATGAGACGACTTCGCCGTCTCTCAGCAGCGCATAGGTGGCCTGGCCGCCGGCGGAGATCGCGACGACTTCGCTCAGGGGCTGCTTCGTCGCGGTCACGACGGGCGCCGGCGTGGGACTGCACAGCTCGTTGCCGACTTCCGTGGGGCATTCGTACTGCGCGCAACCTGGAATGTTGCGCTTCTGGCATTTTTCCGGCCACGCGACGCCGAGTTGGCCGTTGGCGTTGTTGCCCCACGCCATCACCGTTCCATTTTCCAGCAGCGCGTAGTTGGACGGGCCGCCCGACGCGATCGCGACGACGTGCGTAAGGCCTTCGACCGTTTTCGGGACGCGCTGGTTCTGTCCGGTCGCGGCTTCGAACCCACCCCTGCCGTCACCCAGCTGGCCCGACTGGTTGCTCCCCCACGCCCGCACCGTGCCGTCGGACATCAGCGCGAGCGCATGCGTGTTGGCGGCGGCGATCGCCTTCACGCCGCTCAGCCCGCTGACCTGAACGTGGCTCTTGCCCAGTTCCCAGTTGGCTTTGTAGCCGTTGTCGCCGAGCTGTCCGTAGACGTTGCCGCCCCACGAGGCGACCGTGCCGTCGCTGAGGAGGGCGAGGTTGAAGCTGTCCGCGGCCGCGACCGACGTGATGTTCGTCAGGTCTTCGACGGGGATCGGGCTTTCTTCGCGCGTGCTCCTGAAGAACGCTCCCAGCTGGCCGTGCCAGTTTTCGCCCCAGGCGGCCGCCGCGCCGCCTTCGGCTTGCGCGCGAGCAGCGCTCGACGCCAGGACGGCCACCACGACGAGCGGCAGACAGCTGCAGACGAACCGCCTGCTTGGCGTGTTCTCCATCGGTCCTCCTTGTCTCCGAGCGCGTGGGCCGAGCCACCCGCGTCACGATCACCGAGCGCCCCCGATCCCGGAAAGGGGGTCGCCTGCTTATCGCGCGTCGCCAGCGCTGACTCGAACGCAGCGGCCCGTGCTAAACACGTGTTGAGAGATCGGCGGTGTGCGCCCCCGCCGGGTGGCGCACCCGGCGTCCCGTTCAACGGCCGCCGAACTTCAGATGCTCGCGCCGGCGCGCAACGCGCGCGTCACGTGCAGGCACGTCGAGCGGTCGTCGACGGCCACCGCGCGGCGAGCGGCGACGTCGACGAAGTAGGCGTGTCCGTACGGCGAGCCGAGCGCGCGGCCGTACCCGAAGTTCGTCGGATAGAACGCGCTCGTCGCGCATTCGAAGCTCGCGCCGCGGCCGGTCGGGATTCCGCCGACGCCGGTGAAGCCGTACGCGTGCACGAGCGCCGAGCTGAGATCCCACGGATAGGCGAACACGCCGATCCACGTGCGGACCTGGCGCGGATAGTCGAACGCGTACAGCGACACGGGCCGCGCGCGCGGATGCGGAAGCAGCGCTTTGATCGTCGCGAGCACGCGCCGCTGTTCGACGATCGCCTCGTTCCAGACGCGCGCGTCGCTCCGTGCGTGCCGCACGTATCCGCCGCCGAGCACGAGCGCGCCGAGAACGACGGCCGCGACGGGCGACAGCGGCCACGCCGCCAGCCGCCGTCCCCAGTCCGTCGGTCGCAGCAGCCGCCAGAGCAGCGCCGCGAACAGGACGCCGGTCGAGTACAGGAACAGGACGACGCCGACGCCGGCCATCCCGTTGACGCGGTTGCCGGTCCCGGCCGAACCGGGCGAGTAGTAGTCGATCGCCGGCAGGTACACGGCCCACGCGGCCGCCGCGACGATCGACCCGACCACGGCGATCGACAGCCAGCGCCTGAGCACCGGACGCACGGCGTCGCTCGCAGGCAGCCGCCACGCGGCGAGCGCCGCGGCGCCCAACACGAGCGCGATCGCGCCCAACACGAGCGGCTCGCCGAGCGAGCCGCTCGGCGTGGTCGCCGCGCTGATCACGTTCGCGCCCTGCTTGACGATCAGCCACGCATGGTGCGCGATGCTGCTCGTGGATTGCGTCGTCACGGGCGTCGCGCGATCGGCCGGCAGCCAGAGCTTCGCGGCGAGCAACGTACCGAGGATCACGACGACGTCGAGCGCCCAGCGCACGCGCGCCCGACGCAGCCCGACGCGCACGGCGTATGCGGCTCCGGCGAGGCAACCGAGGACCGCGAACACCTCGTAGCTGAGAATGCTCGCGACGAACAACAGCAGCGACGCCGCGTGCAGCGCGAGCGCGCGCCGGCCACGGCTCTCGAGCGCCTTGATCGCGAGGATCACGGCGAGCACGCCGATCGCGCACGCCAGCGTCGCCATGCTCATGATCGCCCACAGCCACTGGCTGTCGCTGAACGGGAACACGAGGATCAGCGCGCAGATCAGCAGCGAGTGCAGAAACGCCAAGCCGAGCATTCGCATCAGCGCGAAGATCGCCAGCAGCTCGAGCGTGAGCGTCGCGGCCGCGAGCGCCAGCTGCAGGCTCGCGTGAAACCCGAGCGTCGAGTCGACGAGCGCGTACCAAACGACCTCGCCCGGGCGCTTGGAGTAGAACGGCCACAGCGCGCCGATTGCGCTCTGGCCGTGCGCGCGGAACCGCACGATCCCAAGAACGCCCCAGTCGTCGTAGTAGAAGCCGCCGTGACGAACGTGCCCGCCGAACGCCACGAGCGCGATCACGCCGAGCACGAGCGCCGCGACGGCGAGCTCGCCGCCGCCGAGGCTGCGACGGCCGAGCAGCAGCCGCGCCAGGCGCCCGCCCGATCCCGTCAGCGCCGCACGTTCGGTGACCGGCCCGCTCGCCCGTCGGTCGGCGGCGACCCCGCTCACGGGCACGACCTGACAGTCCCGGACCGCGATCTCCTCGCCACCGCCATCGAGAGCCGACGCGGGGACTCGAACCCCGGACCCCTTCATTACGAGTGAAGTGCTCTACCAGCTGAGCTACGTCGGCAAGGCGCCTCGATCGTATCGCCCGTGGCCTGCGGTGGACGCCGCGCTCAGCGGATCGGGCACAGATCGACACCGTGAGCTACCCCTTGCCAATCGATGTCGGCTGTCAGAGCTGGAGCGTCCAGCCGTCGCGCCAGCGCTAGGCACGCCCGGTCGCCGAGTGAGAGCCCTGCATCGCGCGTCAGCGGTCGTAGGCGTGCCGCCTCGATTGCGTCAGCGGTCGTGAACGGCTCGACGGTGATCGCGCCATCTAGCAGTCCGCTTTGGGTGAGTTCAGCGGCGAGCTGCGCCGCGTCGCCTCCCCGATCGGCGACGCGGCTGAATACCTCGGCGAGATTGACGGTCGAGATGACCGCTCCGCTGGCGATTGCCTCGGCTGCAACCTCGGCGCCGGGCTCGTCGCGAAGGTGCGCGAGAAGCGCCGAGGCGTCGAGTACGGGCGTCAACTACTCGGTGTCCTCGCGCTCGGCTTCCGCGCGCCGCTCGGCGAGCAGTTCGTCAACCATCGACCCTCCGGGGAGCCGACGGAGCAGGCCGCGACTCTGCTCGGCCACGGCGCGATATGAGCGTAGTCGCAACGAGCCATCGTCCTCGGTGCTCAGCAGCATGTGAGTACCGGGTTTCAGGTCCAGCTCACGGCGCACTGTCGATGGCAGGACAACTCGCCCGCGCTCTCCGACGGTGATGCGCCTCTCAGTGTGGGCCATGTTGTGACTATACCACGAATGCGAAGCAGCCCACGCTACACACCCGCGACGGCCGCTCGATCGTCGCCGTCGAGCTCGGCGAGCGTCGCGATCAGCGACTCGCCGTGCTTCTCGCAGAACGCCGGGCCGATGCCGCGGATCTCGATCAGCTGCGCGACGCTGCGCGGTTGTGCACGCAGCACGTCCTCGAGCACGGCGTTCGCCGCGACCGTGTACGCAGGCTTGCCCTCGGCGCGCTCGTAGCGCCACGCGCGCAGCACCTCGAAGCGCCGCTCATCGACCGGCGGCCCCTCGTCGGCGCCCGCCGCCCCGCTCGCCGCTCCACGTCCCCCACTTGCGCCCGCGCCACGGCCACCGCGACGACGCGACGCAACCAACGGCGCGCTCAGCGCCGCCGCGAGCGCCGCGTCGGGGTCGCACACGTCGCAGCACCGCCCGCTCGGCCGCGCCGGCGAGTCATCGCCGAAGTGGTCGAGCAGTTGGCGACGCCGGCACGTCTCGCCGGCGGTCATGTAGCGCTCGATCGAGCGGTAGCTGTCCCAGCCGCGATTGCGCGACGCGCGGATCGCCTCAGCCGCCAAGCGCGGGCTGCCGCGCCCGGTCAGCAGCACATGCAGCCCTTCCGTGCCGGCCGGCTCGAGCTCGACCGCGCCGGCGCGCTCGGCGATCGACAGCAGCACGCGGTCGCGATCGCCGAGCTCCGCGTGGCCGACCGTCGCGATTTCGCCCTCGGCGGTTCGCGCGGCGCCTGCGCGCAGAAGCGCGACGTAGGACTTGACCTGCTCGACGCTCGTCTCGCGCTCCTTGATGAAGCGGATCAGCCGGCCGAGGTCCATCCGCGCGCCGAGCAGCAGCGCGCGTGCCTGGCGCCCGTCGCGACCGCCGCGTCCGGCCTCTTGGTAGTACGCCTCGAGGCTCGTCGGCAGCGCCCAGTGCGCGACGGTCCGCACGTCGGCCTTGTCGACGCCCATCCCGAACGCGTTCGTCGCGACGACGACCTCAGCGCGTCCATCCATGAACGCGTCCTGGCTTGCGCGGCGGTCCTCGGGGCTCATGCCGGCGTGATAGGAGACCGCCGCGAGCCCCTGCTCACGCAGCCGCGCGGCGACCGCGTCGGTGTCCTTGCGCGTGCCGCAGTACACGATCGCCGGCCGCGCGTCGGCGTCCGCGAGCACGTGCAGCAGCGCGTTCCACTTCCGCGACACCGCGCCCTTGCCTTCGACGCTGACGACGTCGAACACGAGGTTCGGGCGGTCAAAGCCCGAGCGGATCGAGACCGGGTCGCGCAGCTCCAGGCGCGCGGCGATCTCCCGCGCGACGCGCGGCGTCGCGGTCGCGGTCGCCGCCATCACCGCCGGACGGCCGCCCGCGCCGGCGCCGTCGAGCGAGGCGATCGCGTCGTGCAGGCGCAGGTAGTCGGGTCTGAAGTCATGTCCCCACTCGGCGACGCAATGCGCCTCGTCGACGACGAACAGCGCGACCTTGCGCCGCGCGAGCGCCGCGCGGAAGGCGCCCGAGGCGAACCGCTCGGGCGCCGCCAGCACGAGCCTCGTCTCACCGGTCTCGATCTCGCGCAGCGCCTGTGCGTTGTGGCCGTCCTCCATCCCCGACGCGAGCATCGTCGCGTCGACGCCCGCGTCCCGCAGGCGCCGCAGCTGGTCGGACATCAGCGCGATCAGCGGGCTGACGACGACGACGAGGCCGGCGTCGGTCAGCGCCGGCAGCTGGTAGCAGAGCGACTTGCCGCCGCCGGTCGGCATCACGACGAGGCTGTCGCGACCGTCGAGCGCCGCCTGGACGGCCTCGCGCTGGCCCGGCCGGAACGCGTCGAGGCCGAAGCGCGCGAGCAGCTCCTCGGGCGTTTGATCCATCTTCTAGACGGTACTCAGCGCTTCGGCGACGACTGGGCGCGCTCGCGCCACACCACGCGCGCGCCGCGCGCCGGGACGAGCGTGATCGCGCGCCGGCGGTTCCACTCGCCGCGACCCGCGCGCGGCAGGCTCGGCGCGAGCTCGGCGAGCATCGTGCGCAGCATCAGCTTCATCTCCAGCTGCGCGAACGACGCGCCGATGCAGCGGCGGATGCCACCGCCGAACGGGATCCACGCGAACGTGTCGGGCGCGCCGTCGAGGAAGCGCTCCGGCAGGAAGCGCTCCGGTTCGGCGTAGATGCGCGCGTTGCGGTTCGTCAGGTAGATCGACGGCGTCACGCGCGTGCCGACCGGCAGCGTGCGGCCGTCGACGTCGAGCTCGCGCGTGAGCATTCGCGCGACGATCGGCACGACCGGCCGCACGCGCAGCGTCTCGTTGACGACCGCCGTCATGTACGCATCGCCGGCGTCCGGCCCGGCGTCGATCTCGGCGAGCAGCCGCGCGAGCGCGTCGGGATGGCGCACGAGCCGCTCGATCGCCCACGCGACCGACGTCGCCGTCGTCTCGTGCCCGGCGAGCAGCAGCGTGACGAGCTCGTCGCGCAGCTCGGCGTCGGTCATCGCCTCGCCGTCGTCGTCGCGCGCCTGCATCAGCAGCGAGAGGATGTCCGTGCGCGAGGCGAGATCCGACTGCGAGCGGCGGCGCGCGAGCTCGTCGTAGATCGTCGCGTCGAGCCGATCGAGCGCGCGGCCGAACGCGCCCGTCGGGCGCTCCGCGCTCGGGCGGCGCAGCGCGAGCAGCAGCAGCCGCAGCGGATTGACCGGCGCGAGCAGGCCGCCGATCGCGCCGCGCATCGCCGCCATCCGCTCGGCTTCTTCGACGCCGAACACCGCGCGCAGGATCACCTCGAGCGTGATCGCGCGCGTGCGCGCGTGCAGGCGCATCGGCCGCCCGAGCGGCCAGCTCGCGATGTCGCGGCGCGTCTCCTGCACGATCGTCGCCTCGTACTCGCGCATCCGCTCGCCGTGGAACGGCGGCAGCAGCAGCTTGCGCTGGCGCATGTGCTCGGCGCCCGTCAGCACGATCACCGAGCTCGGCCCCATCACGGGGCCGACCGGCGAGCTGCCGGCGGCCGACGGCGCGACGTCGCCCGGCGCGGTGAAGACCGTCTTGACGGCCTCCGGGCCGCCGAGCATCACGAGCTTCATGCCGCTCGGCCAGAACGTCAGCGTGAACGACTCGCCGATCCTCCGCGCGCAGCGGTCCATCGCCCATGTCGGCGCGAGCGCCCACGCGAGCGTCTGCACGAACGGGTGCGCGCGCGGGCCCGGCGGCAGCGACGGCGCGCGCGGGTGCGGCGGCGGCGCAGCCTCAGCCTGCGCGAGTGAAGCGGTGGCGGCCATCGCTACAAGCTAGCGCGGCCGGCGCCGCGGCAGAGCGCCCGCCGCGACAGAGCGCCCGTCTACCGCGTGCGCAGCCGCCGCGAGCGCTGGACGCGTTCGACGCGCGCCTGATCGCGCAGCGCGTGCGCGAGCCGGTCGCTGACCTCGCGCACGTCCTCACCGGACAGGACCGGCCGGCTGCGCGAGAGGTGGCGGACGAGCATCCGCCCCGGCAGCACGCGCACGCCCTTGCGCCGCGCGAGCGGGCGGTCGACCCACGCGCGGCTGAACACGAGCAGCGGTTCGACGCGCATGCCGGTCGCGCGCTCGATCGCGTCGCGCTGCGCCTGCGCCTGCCGGATCGTCGCGCCGTGGACGCGGCCGACGCGCACGGGGCCGGGGTGGCTCTTCGTCTCGATCGTGAACACGCCGGGCGGCCCGATCAGCGTGTGGTCGATGTTTCCGCGCCCGAGGCTCGCGTCGTGGAAGACACGCCATTCGTCGGCCGGCAGCGCCTCGAGCAGGCCGCCGACGTGCTCCTCCGCGCTCGCGCCGCGATCGCGGCGGTCGACGAGCGGCAGCACGTAGCGCGAGATCACGAAGATGCTCGCCAGCAGCGCGACCTCGGAGCCGAGGAAGCGCACGTCGTGCAGGCCGAACGCGCGCCCGAGCGCGGCCGTCGCGACGGCGAGCACGCCGAGCGTGACGAGCGTGCGCAGGCGCAGGCGCATGACCGCCGCGCGTGCGTGCTGCCCCGCGGTGCGGCTCGTCACGTCGCCAACTACGTGCATCTCTCCGCCTCCTTGCCCGTCGCTCGCTGTTTCTCCACCATCCACCTCATCGGCCGAACTCGTGTCGATCCTGAGCGGATCGATTTCCCGGAAAAAGCGTGGAGCGCGCGAGCATCTCCTAAAGCACCGACGGGGCACAGTCGAAAGCCAGAGCAGAGCCGTCGAACCGCGCTTCGCCGGGCTCCTCGTGAGGAACGCTCGATGTCCGATCATCCGAACCACCGCCCAGATTCCGACAGATCGTCCGTCGCCGACGTCTGTTTGCTGCTGCGCGCGCACGCCGAGTCGCGTTGGCTGAGCAACCAGCTCGCGCCCGTCCTGCGCGAGATCGAGCTGCGCGAGGCGATCTCCGACGAGCAGCTCGCGACCGCCCTCGCATACCTCGAGGTGCTGTGGATCGAGGCTTGCTCGCGCGCGAGGGAGACGGAGTCGGCGCGCGTCGAGCTCGACGCGCTCGGGTCGGCCGATCGTGGGATGTACGACAAGGCGCAGCGCTACCACGCCGCCGTGCGCCGCCTGCGCGAGGGCGTCGAACGGCGCGTCGCGCGGCTGCTCGCCGTGCCGAGCGCGGCCGAGCCGCCGCGCGCGCTCGCCGACGGCTCGCCGTGCCGCCGCGCGCGCCGCCGCCCGCTGCCGCGCCGTCCGACGCGCCCCTGATCCGGCGCCCGGCGGGCTCGCGAGCCGATCGCATACGCTGCGCGCGTGCCGCCGCGCTTCGACCTGCAGTCGCACTCGACCGCGTCCGACGGCTCGCTGCCGCCGGCGGAGGTCGTCAAGCGCGCCGCCGACGCCGGCGTCGAGTTGCTCGCGCTGTCCGACCACGACACGATCGGCGGCGTCGCCGAGGCGCTCGACGCCGGCGCGCGGCTCGGCGTGAAGATCGTGCCGGCGGTCGAGATCTCGGCCGTCGACGACGGCGAGGGCGGGCGTGGGGATCATGTCACGCGCGAACTGCACATCCTCGGCTACGACGTCGACCACACGGGACCGCCGCTGACCGACGCGCTCGTCGACTTCCTCGCCGATCGCGAGCAGCGCACGCTGCGGATGCGCGACGCGCTGCGCGAGGTCGGCTTCGAGCTCGCCGAAGCGACGCTCGAACAGCGGATCGCCGACGGCAAGCCGATCGGCCGGCCGCACCTCGCCGAAGCCGTGCTGAGCGCGCCGGCCAACGCGCAGCGCCTGCACGACGAGCGGATCGACGACGTCGGCTCGCTGATCCGCGGCTACCTGATCGAGGGCAAGCCGGCGTTCCGCCTGCGCCAGACGCCGACCGTCGCGCAGGCGATCGACGCGATCCACGACGCACACGGCGTCGCGATCTGGGCGCACCCGTTCTGGGACATCGACGCCGACGAGGACGTGCTGGCGAGCATCGACCGCTTCCGCGCGCTCAAGATCGACGGCGTCGAGGCGTTCTACATCACGCACGACGAGCGCCAGACGCGCCTGCTCGCGGCGCGCTGCGCCGAGCTCGGCCTGCTGAGCACCGGCTCGGCCGACTACCACGGACCCGACAACCGCCTGTTCTCGCGATTCCTCGCGTTCGAGACGTACGACCTGCAGCCGAATCTCGGTCCTATCGGCTGAGCGTCGCGACGAGGCGGTACGCGAGCGCTTCGAGCGCGAGCTCCTCGGAGACGTTCAGCGCGAGGCGCAGGCGCGTGTCCTGCACGAGCTCGATCGCGCCGCGCAGCGCGGCGCCGTCGCGCTCGCGCGCGTCCGCTTCGAGCTCGGCGCGCCGGTCGACGGCATGCACGAGCTCGCCGGCGCCCTCGCACAGGCACAGCACGTCGCGCAGCCACAGCTCGACGAGCCGCAGCGAAACGTCGAGCGCTTCGGTGCGCGCGCGCCGCTCGAGGCGCCGGCGCGCCTCCGCGCCCTCGCGCTCGAGCCGTTTGCGCTCTTTCGCCGGCGCCAGCTCGAGCTCGTCGGCGAGCGCGCGCTGCGCGCGCTCGCCGGCGCCGCTCGCGGCGTCCTTCGCGGCGTCGAGCAGCGCCGCCCACGGCCGCTCGCCGACGGCGCCCGCGAGCGCGGCCCGCGCGAAGCGCTCGGCGCTCGCGCGCAGCGCGACGCCGTCCTCGCTCGCGAGCTGCGCCGCCATTCGCGCGTCGCCGAGCGCCAGGCGCGCGCACGCCTGCGCGCGCCGCGGCTCGACGTCGGGCAGGCGCGCGGCGAGCCGATCGGCGGCGAGCGGGTCGAAGCGCACCGGCTGGCAGCGCGAGACGATCGTCGCGAGCACGTCCTCGCGGCGGTCGGTCAGCAGCAGCACGTGGACATAGTCGGGCGGTTCCTCGAGCGTCTTCAGCAGCCGGTTCGCCGCCTGATCGTTGAGCCGCTCGACGCCGTCGATCACGAACACGCGCCGCGCCGACTCGAACGGCGTGCGCGTCGCCGCGGCGACGACCGGCTGCTCGATGTCCGACACGAGCATCTCGGCGGCGCCTGAGCGCGTGACCCACGTCAGGTCCGGGTGCGAGCCGCGCGCGATCCGCTCGCGCACGCTCGCGACCTCACCGGCGTCGTGCGCGAGCAGCGCCGCCGCGAACGCTCGCGCGACGGTCCGCTTGCCGGCGCCGGGCGGCCCGTGGAACAGATACGCGTGCGACGCGTGCCCGCCGGCGCGCAGCGCCGGCGCGAGCACGGCGCGCGCATGCGGATGCGCATCGACGCCCGGCAGCTCGAAGTCGGTGTCGGCGTCGGCCACGGCGCCCATCGTATGACCCCGAGCCGCTACCGTCCGCGCGTGGCGCGCGGCAGGCTGATCACGATCGAGGGGCTCGACGGCGCCGGCAAGTCGACGCTCGCGCGCGCCCTGCGCGACGCGCTCGCCGCGGACGGCCGCCGCGTCGAGCTGCTGCGCGAGCCCGGCGGCGTCGAGGTCTCCGAGCGGATTCGCGCGATCGTCAAGGACCCGGCGCTGAGCGTCGCGCCGCGCGCCGAGGCGCTGCTGTACGCGGCCGCGCGCGCGCAACTCGTCGACGAGCGGATCGCGCCGCTGCTGGACTCCGGCGTGGACGTGCTGCTCGACCGCTACGTCGACTCCTCGCTCGCCTACCAAGGCGCCGCGCGCGGGCTCGGTGTCGAGCGCGTGCGCGAGATCAACCGCTTCGCGACCGGCGCGCTCGAACCCGACCGTACGCTGCTGCTGCGGATCGCACCGGCCGACGGCCGCGCGCGACAGGCCGGGCGCGGCGAGCCGCGCGACCGGCTCGAGCGCGAGGACGCGGCGTTCTTCGAGCGGATCGCCGTCGCCTACGACGAGCTCGCCGCCGCCGAGCCGCAGCGAATCCGCGTGCTCGACGCGTGCGCGACTCCGGCGCGCGTGCTGTTCGACGCGCTCGAGCAGCTCGCCGACCTGCGCTGAGCGGTGAAATCATCCGCTCGCCGCGTGCTTGGCTCGCGCGCCGGCGACCCCGCGGCTTCGCTTGCGTCGGTCCGTCGCGAGAGCTGCGACTAGCATTGATGCGACGATGACCTCTTCGAGTCGACGCATCCCCGCTCGCGCGAGCGCGCTCGCGCTCGCCGGGCTCGCGCTCGCCGGGCCTGCCGTCAGCGCCGGCGCGACGAGCGCGCCGCAGAGCGCGCGAACGACGAGCGCGTCGAGCCTGTCCGAACTCCTGCGGAGGGTGAGAGGGCTGAATCGGGCGAAAGCCCACAGCTCCCCGGCCGCCCCGTCCGCCCCCGGCGCGCCGGGGGCGACGACGCCGACGACGACGTTCGTTCCGTCCGGAGGCGCGAGCGCGCCGACCGTCACGACGAGCCCGCCGGTCACGAGCCAGACGGCCACGAGCCCGCCCGCCGCGCGGACGGCCGCCCCGGGTCAGACCGCGCCGGGCCAGGTCGCCGCGCCGGCTGTGACGACGAGGACGAGCGAGCCGAAGGCGGCCAAGGGCGACCGCCGGCTGTCGACCGGCGCGATCGTGATCGCGGCGCTCGCGGCGCTGCTCGTGCTGGCGTGCATCGGGTGGGCGCTCGCACGCAACCGCGCGTTCGAGCCGCGCGCGCTGCTCGCGCTGCGCCACGCCTCCGCCGAGGCCGGCTTCCGCGCCTCCGCGACGTGGTCGGAACTCGCCGACTGGGCGCGGCTCGGGCGCTGAGCGCCGGTCGATTTTCGCCCGCTCGCAGCGCAGAGTTTCGCTCGCCGCCGGCCCGATCCCGCGAGCGCTCGTCCGGTACGCGCGAAGGGGCGGGGAAGGCGCGCGTCAGCGATTCGCCGGACCACCCCCTGGAAGCTGAAAAGGCCCCCTGTCGCTTAGCGCTCGGGTTTGACGTCAGCGGCGCGCTCTAGGTTTGTCCTACGCTCGAAGAGGTCGGCACGGTTGCCGACCAGGACAGACAAGGAGGTCTGCGATGGCTGCCGTGCTGCGAAGCACCCTGCGCCCTCAGTGCCCACGAGAAGGGCACGAGAACAGCCGTGTGTGGCTGAACGGCCATCGAGGCCCGGAAGGCCACAGGCGCCCCCGCTGGCAGTGCCGCCCGACGAACGGCGACAAGCCGCACGAGTTCTCAGAGCCCCTGCCCCGGCAGATGACCCATGACGGCTTCTGCGACGAGTGCGAGCGCGACTACGCGCCCAACGAGGGGCCGCAGGGCGCTCGTCACTACCTCTACTCGATCAGGGAGGTGGCGAAAGCGCTCAAGCTCGTGGGC
>DATHND010000016.1:0-23467 GCA_035486335.1 Solirubrobacteraceae bacterium | reverse complement strand
CGTGCGCGAAGCCGTTCTCGAGGTCGGCCGAGACCGGCAGCTCGCTAGCCGCGACGATCTCAGCCGCATTGGCGAGCGCCTGCTCGCGAGTGACCGAGCCGTCCAGGCGCCCGAGCGTCGCCGCGAAGCCACTGCTCGTCGTCGCCAGCGCGTCGAAGCCGAGCGAGGCGAGCAGCTTCGCCGAGCCGCGATCCCATGCGTTGACGAGCAGCAGCGGCGCATCGCCGCGGTGCAGCTCTAGGAACCGGCGCGCCTTCTCCGCCTGGTCGCTCATCGCCTCGACACTCTACGGCCCGGACACGAGCTCCAGCAGGGCCTCGGCGAGCGCCGGCGGCGCGGCGAGGATCCCCCACGGCAGGTTCTCGTGCTCGGGCAGCTCGTGGATCTCGAGACCGGCGCGTTCGCAGACGAGCGCGCCGGCGGCGATGTCCCACTGCTTGACCGAGCGCTCGTAGTACGCGTCGAAGCGCCCGCACGCCGTCCACGTCAAGTCGAGCGCGGCGCTGCCGAAGCGGCGGACGTCGCGCACGCGCGGCACGACACGCTCGAGCACGCGCGCCTGCGCGCGGCGCACGTCGGCGTCGTAGGCGAGCCCCGTCGCGACCATCGCGCTCGCGAGGTCCTCGCCGCCGGGGCCGGCGTCCTCGCCGGTGCGCCGTTCGTGCGCGACGTCCTCGCCCGGCCGGTGCGCGAGCTCGACCTCGCCACGCGGGCCACGCATCAGCGCGTCGCCGCCGCGCGTCGCGCAGAACAGCTCGTCGCGGCTCGGGTCGAACACCGCGCCGGCGATCGTCCCGGCCGCGTCGCGCACGGCGACGCTGACGCTCCACTGCGGGATCTGAAAGAGGAAGTTGACCGTGCCGTCGAGCGGGTCGACGATCCAGCTCAAACCACTTGAGCCCTCCTCGGACTCGCCGTCCTCCTCGCCCACGAAGCCGTCGTCGGGGCGGCGCTCGCGCAGCAGCTCGCGGATCGCGCGCTGCGAGCGGACGTCGGCCTCGCTGACGAGGTCGGTCGGCGTGCTCTTGCTCGCGACCTTGCGCTCGACGCCGTCGCGCGCGCGCTCGGCCAGCAGCCCGCCGGCCATCCGCGCGGCTTCGACCGCGAGCGCGAGCAGGCCCTCTGCGTCGGCTGCGCCCGGCGCGCTCATGCGCGTGCCGCCGCCCCGACGTGCGCGGCGCTCACGCCGACTCGGGCGGGCGCGTCGCCGCCCACGGGCGCTCGACCTCGACCTGCGCCGCCAGCGACAGCAGCGTCGCCTCGTCGTTCACGCGGCCGACGATCTGCACGCCGCTCGGCAGCCCGTCGGCGCCGAACCCCGCCGGGACCGAGGCGGCCGGCTGGCCCGTGACGTTCCAGATCCCGTTGTACGGCACCCAGCCGGCGACCGCGTTCAGCGTCCACAGCGCGCCGCGACCCTGCAGCTGGCCGATCCGCGGCGGCCCGGTCACGGTCGTCGGCGTCAGCAGCACGTCGTGGTCGTCGAAGATCGCGTTCAGGCGCCGCGCGTACGCGGCCTCGCCGGCGAGCGCGCGCTCGAACAGCGGCCCGGCGAGCGCGCCGAGCCGCGCCATCCCCTTCGTGCGACGCTCGAGCCGCTCCGGGTGCGCGATCGCGCGCGCGTCTTCGTAGACGCCGCGCACGTAGCGCGGGATCAGCTGCGTGCCGGCGCCCAACCCGTAGTCCGGCGCCCGCTCGATCAGCTCGTGCCCGAGCGAGCGCAGCAGCTCGACGGTCTCGCTCAACGCGCGCGCGCCGTCGTCGTCGAGCTTCGTGAGCACGCCCGGCGGGACGCTCGTCGAGTAGGCGATCCGCAGGCGCCCGGGCGGCGTCGCGGCGGCCTGCACGAACGGGACCGCGGGCGACGGCGCGCTGTCCTCGTCGACGTCGGTCGCGCCCGAGGCGACGTCGAGGAACAGCGCCGTGTCGACGACGCGCCGCGTCAGCACGCCGTTGACCGACAGGCCATTCCACGCGCGCGGGCGCGGCGCCGTCGAGACGCGCCCGCGCTGCGGCTTCAGCCCGAACAGCCCGCACCAGGCCGCCGGGGTGCGGATCGAGCCGGCGCCGTCGGAGCCGAGCGCGGCGCCGACGAGCCCGGCGGCGACCGCCGCGGCGCTGCCGCCGCTGGAGCCGCCGGGCGCGCGCTGCACGTCCCACGGATTGCGCGTGACGCCGAACGTCGCCGTCTCGGTGAACGGCCACACGCACAGCTCGGGCACGTTCGTCTTGCCGACGATCACCGCGCCGGCCGCGCGCAGGCGTCGCACGACCTCGGCGTCGGCCGCCGCCGGCTCGCCGTACGCGTTCGAGCCAAGCGCCGTCACCTCGCCGGCGACGTCGATGTCGTCCTTGACGGCGATCGGCACGCCGAGCAGCGGGCGCTCGCCGCCGGCGCCGCGCCGCGCGTCGGCCTGGTCGGCCTCGAGCAGCGCGCGCTCGGCGAGCACGACGCGAAACGCGTTCAGGCGCCGCTGCGCGGCATCGATCCGCCGCAGACACAGCTCGACGAGCTCACGCGAGGAGAGCTCGCCCGTCGCGATCAACTCGGCCTGGCGCGCGATTCCGGCGAAGGCGATCTCCGATGGATCCATCGCCGGCCAATCTATTGAAAACGACCGCGCAGCCAGCCGGTCGCGCGCTTAGCATGGCGCGGACAGGCCCGTCCGCCAACCGCAACAGGAGGTGTGCTCGTGCCCTATCCAGTGACGTTCGAGGCCGACTACGTCGAGCGGCGCAATCGTCTGACGACGTTCTTCCGGCTGATCCTCGTGATCCCGGTCGTGATCGTGCTGTACGTGTTCGGCATCGTCGCGTCGATCGCGATCGTGATCGCGTGGTTCGCGATCGTCATCACCGGTCGCTATCCGAAGGGGTTGTACGACTTCGTCGCCGACTTCACGCGCTTTCTCGCGCGCGTGACGGCATATGGGTTGCTGCTGGCCGACCCGTATCCGCCGTTCAGCGGCTCCGACGAACCCGGCTACCCCGTGCGCATGCAGTTCGCCGGACCGCTCGAGCAATACAGCCGCTTGAAGACGCTGTTTCGCATCGTCCTCGCGATCCCAATCGTGATCCTCCGCTACGCGATCAACCTGCTGCTCGAGGTCGGCGCGTTCGCGGCGTGGTTCGTGATCCTGTTCACCGGCAAGATGCCGCGCGGGCTGTTCGACATGATGGTGCTCGCCAACTCGTACACGGCGCGCAGCGACGCGTATCTGTACCTGCTGACCGAGACGTACCCGCCGTTCCAGGACGAGCAGACGCGCGCCGCCGGCATCGCGCCCGCTTAGACCGGCGTCACCGGGTTGTGCTTGGCGGGCCAGGTCCGCCGCTTCGACGCCGCGTGCGAGAAGCGGCGGACCAGCTCGCCGCGCAGCTCGTCGGGCTCGATCACCGCGTCGATCACGAGCTCCGAGGCGAGATGCAGGATGTCGATATCCCCGGCGTACTCGGCGCGCAGCTCCTCGGTGCGTCGCGCGCGCTCCTCAGGATCGTCGATCGCCTGCAGCTGGTTGAAGTAGACGGCGTTGATCGCCGCCTGCGGGCCCATCACGGCGATCGACGCGCTCGGCAGCGCGAGACAGCAGTCGGGCTCGAACGCCGGGCCGGCCATCGCGTAGAGCCCGGCGCCGTACGCCTTGCGCACGATGACCGAGATCTTCGGCACGGTCGCCTCGCTGACGGCGCTGATCATCTTCGCGCCGTGGCGAATGATGCCTTCGCGCTCGACTTGCGTGCCGATCATGAAGCCCGGCACGTCGGCGAGGAACAGCAGCGGCACGTTGAACGCGTTGCAGCACCAGATGAAGCGCGCCGCCTTGTCGGCCGAGTCGCCGAACAGCACGCCGCCCTTGAACTTCGGCTGGTTGGCGACGATCCCGATCGACTGGCCGTGCAGGCGTGCGAAGCCGACAATCAGCTCCTTCGCCCAGCGCGGATGGATCTCCAGCAACGAGCCCTCGTCGACGAGCCCACCGATCAGCTCCTTCATGTCGAACGGCTTGTTCTCGTCGGCCGGGATCAGCTGATCGATCGATTGACCCCCGACCGACGCCGGCGCGGGCGCCGCGGGCGGCGGATGCTGCTCCCAGTTGCCCGGCAAGTAGGAGAGATAGCGTCGCGCCGTCTCGATCCCCTCCTCGTCGCTCGCGACGAGCTGATGGGCACAGCCGGAGACGCCCGTATGCATCTTCGCGCCGCCCATCTGCTCGAGCGTGACGTGCTCGCCGATCACCATCTGCGCCATTCGCGGCGAGCCGAGGTACATCGACGCGTTGCCCTCGCGCATGATCACGACGTCGCAGAACGCCGGGATGTAGGCGCCGCCGGCGGCGCTCGGGCCGAACAGCACACAGACCTGCGGCACGACGCCCGACAGCTTCACCTGGTTGTGGAAGATCCGCCCGGCGCCGCGTCGGCCAGGGAACATCTGCACCTGGTCGGTGATCCGCGCGCCGGCCGAGTCGACGAGGTAGACGATCGGCACGCCGAGCGACGACGCGCGCTCTTGGATCCGCAGGATCTTCTCGACCGTCTTCGGCCCCCACGAGCCGGCCTTGACGGTCGGGTCGTTCGCCATCAGCGCGACCGCCCGCCCGCCGATCTCGCCGACGCCGGTGACGACACCGTCGGCGCCGAGGCCGTCCTCGCGCCAGTTGGCGAGCAGCGCCTCCTCGGCGAAGCTGTCGTCGTCGAGCAGCAGCGCGATCCGCTCGCGCACGGCGAGCTTGCCCTGCTCGCGCGCCTTCTCGCGGTGGCGCTCAGGGCCGCCGCCGAGCGCGCGCCGCGTGGCGTCCTGCAGCGAGCCCATCGCTACAGCGCCGTGTTCTGCTGTGGCGACTCGCCTGAGTAGTCGTAGAAGCCCATGCCCGACTTGCGCCCGAACCAGCCGGCCGCGAGCATCTTGCGCAGTGCCGGCGGGCGCGCGAAGCGCCGCTCGCGGAACTCGTCGAACAGCACGTCGCAGATCGAGCCGAGCGTGTCCAACCCGACGAAGTCAGCGAGCGTCAACGGCCCCATCGGATGGCCCGCGCCGGCCTTCATCGCCTCGTCGATCTCGGCGATCGAGCCGACGCGCTCTTCGAGCGCGCGGATCGCGTCGAGCATGTACGGCACGAGCAGGCGGTTGACGATGAACCCGGCCTGATCTTTCGTCGGGATCGCGAGCTTGCCCTCCGAGCGCGCGAACTCGAGCGCCGCGTCGAATGTCTCGTCGCTCGTCGTCACGCAGCGGACGACCTCGACGAGCTTCATCACCTGCGCCGGGTTGAAGTAGTGCACGCCGACGAACCGCTCCGGGCGCGAGGTCGACGCCGCCTGGTCGATTACCGCCAGCGAGGAGGTGTTCGTCGCGAAGATCGCCTCGCCCTTGACGATCGCATCGACCTCCTTCCACATCTCGAGCTTCAGCGCGAGGTTCTCGGTGATCGCCTCGATCACGAGGTCGCAGTCGGCCAGCTCCCGATAGTCGGTCGTGCCGGCGATCCGCGCGCGCACCGCGTCGGCGTCGTCCTGGCTCGACTTGCCCTTCTCGACCGCGCGCGCGAGCTGCTTCTCGATCTTCGCGACGCCCTTGCCGAGCGCTGCCTCGTCGACCTCGCGCAGCACGACGTCGTAGCCGGACTGCGCCGCGACCTGCGCGATGCCGTGGCCCATCAACCCCGCTCCGAGCACTCCAACCTTCTCGATCTGCTGCGCCATTCGGCCTCCCCGTCGTTTGCGCGGACGACGCGCAGCCTATTACGCGCCGTTTTCCCTCGCGCGGGAAGGTCTGCGCGCGTTCGGAGTCTGCATCGGGCAAGGACTTCGAACCTGGAGGCTTCGTGATGCCCAATCGTGTCGTCGACCATCAAACGCAGCCGAGCGCTGCCGGCCGGCCCGAAAACCCCGTTCGCCCCACAGGAGCGCCACGTCGCGGCAGGCACTCGCCGGTCACGCGCACCGTCGGCGTGCTCGCGGCGCTGATCGCGCTCGCTGTCGCGCTGCCGGGCGCCGCGGCGGCGTTCGACCAGCCGTTCATCGGATCGCTGAGCAAGCTCTCGACGGTCGGCAGCACCGTCCCGAGCAACGGCGACGAGAACCCGTACGGGATCGTCGACGTGAGCACGAGCGCCGGCTCGCTCGTCGCCGGCGACATCCTGATCAGCAACTTCAACAACTCGGAAAACCTGCAGGGCACGGGCACGACGATCGTGCAGCTGACGCCGAGTGGACACCAGTCTCTGTTCGCCCAGATCAACCCGGCGAGCCTGCCCGGTCCGTGCCCCGGCGGCGTCGGCCTGACGACGGCGCTCGCGATCCTGCCGCGCGGCTTCGTCGTCGTCGGGTCGCTGCCGACGAGCAACGGCATGGCGGCGACCGCGCAGGCGGGCTGCCTGATCGTGCTCGACAGTGGCGGACACGTCGTCGAGACGATCTCCGGTCCGCCGATCGACGGCCCGTGGGACATGACGTCGGTCGCGAGCGGCCAGGACGCGACGCTGTTCGTGACGAACGTGCTCAACGGCACGGTCGCCTCGGGCGAAACGCCGATCGACGAAGGCACGGTCGTGCGCCTGCGCGTGCACACGAGCGCACGGCGGCCGCCGAAGGTCACCTCGACGAGCGTGATCGCGACGGGCTTCCCCGAGCGCACCGACCCGGCCGCGCTCGTCGTCGGCCCGACGGGGGTCGCGCTCGGAGACGAAGGCAGCCTGTACGTCGCCGACACGCAGGGCAACCGGATCGCGGCGATCCCCGGCGCGCTCAACCGCTCGATGCCGCTCGGCGGCGGCGGCGTGACGGTCGCCAAGGGCGGCTACCTGAACAACCCGCTCGGGCTGACGCTCGCGCCCAACGGCGACATTCTCACGGCGAACGCGAACGACGGCAACGTCGTCGAGACGACGCCGGTCGGCGCGGAGTTCCAGCCGCTGGACAGCGAAGCCGGCGCCGGCGGGCTGTTCGGGCTGACCGTCGCGCCGACGTCGAAGGGGCTCTATTTCGTGAACGACTCGAACAACACGCTCGGCCTCGCTCACTGACGCGGCAGTCGGCGTGCGGAGCCGTCTCCGCTGATCCTGCCCCGATCTGGGCGGGTCAGCGCAGGCGACTCCGGCCGCCGCGGTGCGCGGCCAGCGCGGCGGCGCTAGCCTCAGCCGGGAAGGCCGTCCACGATCCGCCGGCCGTCAGCAACCGAGCGTCAGGAGCCCGCCGATGAGCATCGTCGTCACCGAGGACCGCGGCGCGGTCCGTCACGTCGTCCTCAACCGCCCCGAGAAGCGCAACGCGATGAGCCAGGAGTTGCTGCGCGCGCTCGCCGGCGCGCTGCGCGAGGCGGCCGCCGACGCGGATGTGCACTGCGTCGTGCTGCGCGGCGAAGGCCCCGTCTTCTCGGCCGGCGTCGACCTGAACGAGCTCGCGCGGTCGGCCGGCACGCCCGGGCACATGCGCACGTTCCGCAACGTGTTCCTCGACTGCGCGAACCTCTGTGAAGAGATGGTCAAGCCGGTCGTCTGCCAGATCCACCGCACGTGCGTCGGCGGCGCGCTCGAGGTGGCGCTCGGCTGCGACTTGCGGATCGCCTCGAGCGACGCCCAGCTCGGGTTGCCGGAGGTGAAGTTCGGGATCATCCCCGACGTCGGCGGCTCGACGCGGCTGCCCGCCGTCGTCGGCCTCGGCCGCGCGAAGGAGCTGATCATGACCGCGCGCACGATCGATGCCGTCGAGGCCGAGCGGATCGGCCTCGTCAACCGCGTCGTCGCCCCTGACGAGCTGGACGCGGCGACGCAGGCGCTCGTCGACGAGCTGCTCGCCAACTCGCACGTCGCCGTTGGCCGCGCCAAGCGCGTGATCGACGCCTCCGCGCGTCCCGCGCTCGCGCAGACGCTCGAGCTGGAGGTCGCCGTGCAGGAGTACTGCGTCGCCGCCGCGCGCGAGGGCGCGCGCGAGGCCGAGGCCGCGGCCTCACCCGCCTAGCGCCAGTCGATCGGGCCAGCGATCAACGTATGGCTGCCCAGCGAGCGGCCGAGGATCTCCTGCACGCGGCCCGCGCACGCGAGCAGCGCCGGCAGGTCGATGCCCGTCTCGATGCCCATCTCGTGCAGCATCGAGACGAGGTCCTCGGTCGCGATGTTGCCCGTCGCGCCGGCCGGCACCGGGCAGCCGCCGAGCTCGCCGAAGCTCGACTCGAAGCTGTCGACGCCGGCCTCCAGCGCCGCGAGCACGTTCGCGAGCCCCTGCCCGCGCGTGTTGTGGAAGTGCGCCGTCAGCTCGACGTCCGCGCCGAGCTGCGCTTTCGCCGCGGCGAAGAACTCGCGCACCTGGCGCGGATTGGCCATGCCCGTCGTGTCGCCGAAGCCGACCTCCTGCGCGCCGGCGTCGCGCAGTTGCGCGGCGATCTCGAGCACGCGCTCGGGCGGCACGTGGCCCTCGTACGGGCAGCCGAACGACGTCGAGATCACGCCCTCACAGCGCAGTCCTGCGTCGCGCGCGCGTGCGAGCACTCCCTGTAGCTCGGCAAGCGACGCGGCGATCGAGCGGTTGACGTTCTTGCGGTTGTGCGTCTCGGACGCCGACATGAACACGTTGATCTCGTCGATCCGCTCGCGCTGCTCGAGCGCCGCGTCGAGGCCGCGTGCGTTCGGGATCAGCACGCTCACCGCCACCTCCTCGGGCACGTCGATCCGCCGTAGGACCTCGGCCGCGTCGGCGAGCTGGGGGATTACGTCGGCGCGCACGAAGCTCGTCACCTCGAGCCGCCGCAGGCCGGTGCGCGCGAGCGCGTCGATCAGCGCGACCTTGTCGTCGGTCGCGATCGTCTCCGGCTCGTTCTGGAAGCCGTCGCGCGGACCGACCTCTCTGATCCTGACGCGGTCGAGCATCGATCCAAGCCTATACTCGCCGCGATGTCCGCCCCGGCCGCCGAACCAGTCGCGATCATCGGCGCCTCCGGCGCGCTCGGCTTCGGCCTGTCGGTCCGCTTCGCGCGCGCCGGCGTGCCCGTCGTGATCGGCTCGCGCGACGCCGGACGCGCCGAGCAGGCCGCCGGTCGCGCGCGCGAGGCGATCCCCGGCGCGTCGTGCACGGGCGCCGAGAACGGCGAGGCCGCGCGGTCGGCGCAGGTCGTGATCCTCAGCGTGCCGTTTCGCAGTCACTCCGAGACGCTGACGAACCTGAAGGACGTGCTGGCGCCGGGGCAGCTGTTGATCGACGCGACCGTGCCGCTCGCCGCGGCCGTCAGCGGCAAGGCGACGCGGATGCTCGGCGTCTGGCAGGGCTCGGCCGCGCAGCAGGCCGCCGAGATGGTCCCCGACGGCGTGCGTGTCGCCTCGGCGCTGCACACGGTCAGCGCCGCGTCGCTGACCGACCTGGAGCACCCGCTCGAACAGGACGTGCTCGTGTGCGGCGACAAGCGCGCCGACAAGGCCGAGGCCGCGCACCTGATCGAGCGGATCGACGGACTGCGCTGCATCGACGCCGGGCGCCTGGAGATGTCGCGCATCACCGAGTCGATGACGGCGTTGTTGATCGGCGTCAACGCGCGCTACAAGGTCCACGCCGGCATCCGCCTGACCGGGCTCGCCGACCCCGATTGGGAGTGAGCGCGACGGCCGCGCACGACGCCGACGTCGTCGTGCTCGCCGGCGGCACCGGCGGCGCGAAGCTCGCGCGCGGGGTCGCCGACGTGATCGCGCCCGAGCGGCTCAGCGTGATCGCCAACACGGGCGACGACATCACGATCTACGGCGCGCACGTCTCGCCCGACCCCGACCTCGTCACGTTCTGGCTCGCCGACGAAATCGACGAGCGCGGTTGGGGCCTCGCCGGCGACACGTTCACCGTGATGGACGCGCTGCGTGCGCTCGGATCGGACGTGTGGTTCAACCTCGGCGACCGTGACCTCGCGTGGTGCCTGGCGCGCGCGCAAGCGATCGCCGACGGGCTGACGCCGACCGAGGCCCTCGCGCGGCTGACGGCGACGCTCGGCCTGTCCGCGCGCGTGCTGCCGATGTGCGACGAGCCCGTGCGCACGTGGGTGCGCGGCCCGGCCGGCTGGCGCTCGTTCCAGGAGCACATGATCCGCGACCGCGCCGCCGGCCCCGTCGAGGGGCTCGAGTTCCGTGGCGCCGAGCAGGCGCAGCCGACGGCCGCCGTGCTCGACGCGATCGCGCGCGCCGACGCGATCGTGATCGGCCCGTCGAACCCGCTCGCGTCGATCGCGCCGATCCTCGCCGTGCCGGGCCTGCGCGAGGCGCTGCACGACGCGAGCGCGCCCGTCGTCGCGGTCAGCCCGATCGTCGGCGGCGAGGTGCTGAAGGGGCCGACGGCCGCGTTCATGGCGTTCGCGGCGCTCGACTGCAGCGCCGCCGGCGTCGCCGCGTTCTACGGCGAGCTGCTCGACGGGATCGTCGCCGACGAGGACGCCGGCTCGGAGCTCCCGGCGCTGCACGCCGACACGCGCATGAGCGACGGCGAAGGCCGCGCGCGCGTCGCCGCGCAAACGCTCGACTTCGCGCTGGGCCTCAGCGGCCCAGACTAAGCGGCCAGATTGCGCTCGCGCCAGCTCTGAAGGGCGTCTAGCGCACCGTCGACGACGCGTTCGAGGAAGGTGTCGCGATCGTTCGCATGCGGCAGCGGCTCGTCTGGCACGTCGAGCTCGAGGAAGTCGCACAGCGGCTGCCAACCGTCGGTGACTTCCCATACGAGCAGCCGCTCGGCCGGGACGACCCGTTCGACGTCGGCGTTGTGGCGGAGCATCTGCTCGATCAACTGGCTCGGCTCGGCGTGGCCGGCCGCGAACGTGCCTTGCGGACCCCAGAACATGCGATCGACGAGCTCCAGATATCGCCTCCAGCGCGGGTCGATCTCGGCGCGTGCGCGCGCCAGCAGCGGCATCAGCGTGCGCCCGTGCGACATCGTCCAGATCGTCTGACGGAAGCTCCGCTCCCACGCCTGCGGATCGCGCACGCTGAGCAACACCTTCGCGTCGGGATACGCGTCGATCAGCTCGCGGTAGAAGTAGCCGCCGGGCCAGTCAACCGTGGCCTGCTGGTCGGCGAAGACCCGATCCCAGATCGCTTCGCCGTCGATCGCGCGATCCCACAGCTCGACCTGGTCGAGGTCGGCGATCACGTTGACCCAGTGGTAGCACGGCGTCAAGCCGAGCCGCTCCAGCGCCAGCTTCTGCGTCAACGTGCCCGTGCGCGGCAGCCCCGCCCCGATCAGCCTCATCTCATGCCTCCATCCTCGCCCCCGTCGACTCCAGGCCTGTGCTTTTCAAGTTCGCCATCGCATCAGATCGGCCCGACGCTCTGCGAAGAACTCGATAAGAAACCACTACTGAGGGCCGTTCGCCGATGTTCTCGTAAATATCGTCGATCGGCAGCCTGGACGTATTCGCGCGTCCACTCCAGTTAGGAGCATCCGCATGCAGAGCAGCACGAACACGGGCGGCCCGGCGGTGCTCACCGGGGCGATCGCAGGCGCGCGCAGAGGTCTCAGACGCAGCGGTGCGCGGATCGCGGCACTGTCGGTCGCGGACCCGTCGGAGACGTTCACACAGGGCGAAGTGCTCGACCGGCTCGGACTGGCCGGTGATGAGTTCGCCGAGCGCATCTTCGCGCGCGGCGGTGTCGAGCGTCGACACCTGCAGCTGAGCGACGACTTCCTCGAGTTGAACGTGCAGGGACGCACGGCGCGCATCGAGCACGAGCTGCTGAGCCGTTCGATCGAGGCGATCGACGCGCTCGAGCTCGATCCCGTCGAGATCGGCACGGTGCTCAGCGCGAGCCTGTACTCGCTCGGCTGCCCGACGCTCGCGCATCGTCTCGTCGACCACTACGAAATGGACCCGACGACCGACAAGTACCACGTCACCGGCGTCGGCTGCGCGAGCGCCGTGCCGTTGATGAAGCTCGCCGTGCAGGCGCTGCACGGACATCCCGATAGTCAGGCGCTCGTCGTCGCAGCCGACAGCATGAGCGGCATCCTGATGCCGACGCGGGCCGACGACCCCCGCGCGAAGACCGTCGGCTCGTCGCTGTTCGGCGACGGCTGCGCCGTCGCGCTGCTGTCGGCCGACCCGTACGCCGACGGCCCGATGATCCGCGCGACGCAGGTCCATCAGATCACGGGCACGCTCGACGCCGTCAGCCTCGAGTGCAGCGACGACGACAGCCACCTTCATCTCTCGCGAAAGCTCCCCGATCTCGCCGGCGCCGGGCTTGACGAGATCGTCGAGCGCTTCTTGCGGTGCAATCGCACCGGGTACGACCAGATCGACCACTGGCTCGTGCATCCCGGCGGCAGGCGAATCATCGAGAACGTGCAGTCCGCGCTCAGCCTCTCCGACGAGGACACCGCGCTGAGCTGGAGCGCGCTTGCCGAGCATGGGAACGTCGGCACTCCGTCGATTCTCTACGTGCTGAAGGAGACGATCGAGCAGCGTGAACCCGAGCCGGGCGAGCGTGGGCTGATGGTCACGATCGGACCGGGCGTGACCGTCGGGCTGATGCTGCTCGACTGGTGAGCGGAGCTCCGGGGGACGATCGTCCTGCGCGGCGACTTCGCGCCGTTCGGCCGCCGGGGCCGCTCTCGCCCCGACTATCGTGAGAGCCCGATGCGCACCGCCGCGATCCTGCCCGTCAAGCGCTTCGCCGCGGCGAAGTCGCGACTCGGCGCGAGCGGCGTCGCCGACGAGCCGCGCAGCCGCCTCGCGCGCGCGATGGTCGCCGACGTGCTGGCAGCGCTGGCCGAGACGAACGCGATCGAGCGCACGATCGTCGTCACGCGCGAGCCGAGCCTCGCCGAGCTCGCCGCCGAGCACGACGCGCTGGTGATCGACGACACCGCCGACGATGGGCAGTCGGCCGCCGTCGCGCTAGGCGTGCGCCACGCGCTCGCCGACAGCTTCGAGCGCGTGCTGTGCATCCCCGGCGACTGCCCCGCGCTCGACCCCGACGAGCTCGACGAAATGCTGGCCGTCGCCGATGAGCGCGCCGCGGACGGCGCCGAGGTCGCGATCGTGCCCGATCGCCACGGCACCGGCACGAACGGTCTGCTGCTCACCCCTCCCGATGCGATCGAGCCGGCGTTCGGCGCAGGGAGCCGCGAGCGCCACGAGGCGCTCGCTCGCGCCGCCGGCGCGCGCTGTCGGATCGAGCACCCGTCCTCGCTGCTGCTCGACGTCGACACCGGCGACGACCTCGCCGCGCTGCGAGACCGCCTCGACGCAACCAGCGCGGCAGCTTCGCGCACGCGCGCCGTGCTCGGGCAGCCCGAGCCCCGAAATCGTCTATCCGTCATCGAAACCGACTGATCGAGCCCGCACGCCGTGGCAACCCTCAGCGCCCGCGCCCTCGCCGGCCTGCCTGAGCTGACGCTCGGTGACGATCTGGCCGCGCTGATCGCCGCCGCCGCGCGCGAGTCCGGCGAGGCGCTGCGCGACGGGCAGCTGCTCGTCATCGCGCACAAGGCCGTGTCGAAGTGCGAGGGCGCCGTCGTCGCGCTCGGCGACGTGCGACCGAGCAAGCGTGCGCGCGAGCTCGCCGCCGAAGCCGAAGCCGCCACCGGCGAGCCGCGGGACGCGCGTGTCGTGCAGATCGTGCTCGATCAGTCGACCGACATCGTCCGCGCCGAGCGCGGCGTGCTGATCACGCGCACGCACCATGGCTTCGTCTGCGCCAACGCCGGCGTCGACGCGTCGAACGCCGGCGAGCTCGACACTTTGATCGTGCTGCCGCGCGACCCGGACGGCTCCGCGCGCGCGTTGCGAGCGCGGTTGTTCGAGCTGACCGGCGCGCGCGTCGGCGTGCTGATCGCCGACAGCTTCGGGCGCGCTTGGCGGCATGGGCAGGTCGATGTCGCGATCGGGTTGGCCGGGATGCGCGCGCTCGACGATTGGCGCGGGCGCAGCGACGCGCGCGGGATGGAGCTGCGCGCTACTTGGCTTGCGGCGGCCGATGCCGCCGCTTCGATCGGCGAGTTGGTGCGGGCGAAGGACTCGGGCGAGCCGGTTGTCGTGGTTGAGGGGCTCCAGCGCTATTTGACTGACGACGACGGCCCCGGCGCGAGCACGATGCTGCGGCCGCTCGATGAGGATCTGTTCCGGTAACAGCCGACGCACCACGCGCATCAGCCGCGATAGGCGCGTCCGCGCGGCAGGACCCGGGTAACGACAATTACGCGCGTCTGTGGATTCAGGAGAACCAACGCTCGCCAGTCGCCGATCCGCAGCCTCCACTCCGGTGCGCTCGTGAGCTTGCGGAGTGCTCCAGACCCCCGTGGATTTTCCGCGAGCTCTCCCAGGGCCTGCTCGACCCGTTTGCGGATCGGAGGATCAAGACGGCGCAGATCGCGTGCTGCGGTCCGGGTGAGCTGAACGCGCCAAGGCCGCGTCACTCACTCGGATTCCCGCAGCGTGACATCGAGCGGCACCGTGCGGCCGGCCGCCAGGTCGGCCCTGCCTTCCGCCGCTGCGGCCTCATCGTCCTCGGTCCACGGCTCGTCGTCGGGCAGAGCGTCGCGGAACGCCGCGATCACTGGATCGACGCGCAGGTCCAGCAGGCGAAGTGCTTCGCCAGCCTCCTCCTCGGACAATGTCTCGATGCGCTCGCGTAGTTGCTCCTTCGCAGTCATCATCTCGAAACGGTAGCGCGCCGATTCATTGGGCGGGCTTGGGCGATTAGCGCGTAGCGCCGGCCGCGCCCGCCAACTGCCGCTCCAGGAACGGCACGACCAGCTCCCTGACCCGCTGCGGATCGTCTTGAAACGCCCAGTGCCCGCTGTCAGGCAGCACCGCGACCTCCTCGACGTCGAAGAACTCGCGCTGGCGCTCGGCGAACTCGACGCCGATGTACGGATCCGCCGCGCCCCAGATCACGAGCGTCGGCTTGTGCAGCTGCGCAATCGCCGCGCCGAGCTCGATCGCCGTCTTGCCCGGGTCGGGCGTCGCGCGGTAGAGCTTCAGCACCGTGCGCCGCGTCTCGCGGTCGTAGTCGTCGTACATCTTGTCGACGAACTCCGGCGGCAACCCGCGCGGATTGCCCTTCTGCATCAAGCGCCGCCACGCCGCGCGTGGGATGAACGCCTGCGTCAGCTCACCGAGCACCGGCGTGCACCAGCGTTTGGCCAT
Organism: Solirubrobacteraceae bacterium; assembly: GCA_035486335.1. Lineage (GTDB taxonomy): Bacteria > Actinomycetota > Thermoleophilia > Solirubrobacterales > Solirubrobacteraceae > Palsa-744. The sequence goes on along the minus strand of DATHND010000016.1, from coordinate 8,352 downwards.
CGAGTGCCACTCATAGCCGGGCATCACGCCGACGTTCAGCAGCACGAGGCTCGCCCAGCGCTCGGCGTGCTCGATTCCCCAGAACAGCCCGAACGGCCCGCCGAAGTCGTGCAGCACGAGGTGCACGCGCTCGATCCCGAGCTCGGCGCGCGCCGCCTCGATGAACTGCGCGTACGCGCCGACGTCGTACGCGAAGCCGGCCGGCGCGTGCGCTTTGCCGAAGCCGGGCATGTCGAACGCGACAGCACGCGCGAACGCGCCAACCTCATCGACGAGCGCCGTCCAGTCGCTCGACGAGCCCGGGTTGCCGTGCACGAACACGACCGCCTCCTTCGCATCGGACGGCCCTGCTTCGATCATCGGCGCGCGCGTGCCGGCGACCGTCAGCGTCCGCTGCGAGACGCTCATCGCTCGCCCCGCGAGACCTCGCCGCCTGCGCCCGACAGCGCAACCGACGGCGGCGCATAACCGGCGTCGCGCGCGGGCGGACGTCGCACGCGCGCTGCCGCGGCGCGCGGTATCGCCGTCACGAACATGCGCGCGGGGCTGATGTTGCGCGTGCCGAACGCCTCCATCACGCGCGCCACGCCGCGATCGTACGTCGCCGTGTCGAACAGCAATCGCTCGATCGGGCTCATCTTCCTGCCCGTCGCGAAGTCGTTCATCAGGAACGCGTGAGCGCCCAACATGCGCCGGTGCTTGCGGCGATAGCGCGCGAGCCCACGCGCGATTGGTCGCGCCTGCGCATCTCCCGACGCGTGCGCCAGCGCCTCGCCGACGCTGTCGGCGAGCCATTCCGCCGACTGCAGCGCCCAGCCGCAGCCGATCCCCCACAGCGGGTCCTCGGCGAGCGCCGCATCGCCGACGAGCGCGAGCCCCGGCGCGGTCGGCGCGTGCGCGACGTTCGTCATGTCGAGCTTGCCCTCTGGCTGCGAGACGATCCGCGAGGCGCGAATCGGCGGTGCGTCGGGCACGGAGGAGACGAGCTCGACAAGCGCTCCGGCCGGGTCCTCGCGAAACCGCGCGAGACGACGCTTCGTCGGCATCGCCGCGTAGAACGTGAGACCGCTGTCGGTCGGAAACGCGGCGGCCATGTCGGGGTCGAGCAGCCAGAACAGGGCGTCCGAGCCGCCGCTCAGCGTAGGACCTTCGAAGTACGCGCCGTACGCGAAGCGCTCGTTGCGACGCTTGCGCTCGCGCACACCGGCCAGCTTCGCCACACGCGAGCCGCGCCCGTCGGCGGCGACGACGAGCTTCGCGCGCAGGCGCAGCTCGTGGCCGCTGCGATCACGAGCCGTCACGCCGCAGACCGTCTCGCCCTCGCGCAGCAGCGCGCCGACCGTCTCGCCGAGCATCAGCTCGACCCCGGGCGTCTCGGCGGCGGCAGCGCGAATCAGCGGGTCGAGCACCTCGCGTCGCAGGTTGACGCCGTACGCGAGCGGGCCGTCGGTCGGCTCGACCCACCCGGCCGGGCCGTGGAGTCGCACGCGCGAGCGCACGGCGCCGGCCTGCGTCATCGGCTCGAGCAGCTCGAGGCGTTCGAGCGTCGCGACGGCGGATGACTGGATGTAGTGCGAGCAGACCTTCTTGTACGCGCTCATCTCCGGTCGCTGCTCGACGAGCGCCACGCGCGCGCCCGCGCGCGCGAGCATGATCGCCGTCGCGCAGCCGGCGAGGCTCGCGCCGACGACGATCGCGTCGAAGTCCGCCGCCGCGCCTACGCTGCCGTTGCCATGATCGCTCGTGTTGCCGTTGCCGCTCTGCTGATCAACCATCTCGTCGCACCTCCGAGCCGGACGCCTTGCAGGGTCTATAGTCGTAAACGCACCATACAGCCTGTACTATGCAAGTCAAGGCCGAATCCCAACATCCGGTGAGCCGATGAGCGACAAGCAGCTGCGCCTGACCGGCACCTCCTACGCGGTGATCAGCCTGCTCGAGCTGCTCGGCGAGGCGACGCCGTACGACCTCAAGCAGGCGCTCGAACACTCGGTGGAGAACTTTTGGCCGGTCCCGCACACGACGTTCTACGCCGAGCCCGACCGCCTGACGAACGCCGGGCTGCTCTCGGAACGTCGCGAGCAGCACGGCCGCCGGCGCAAGCTCTACTCGGTCACCGAGCGCGGGCGCGAAGCGCTGCACGCGTGGCGCGACTCGCCCGAGCTCGCCCCGCCGCAGCTGCGCGACGAAGGCGTGCTGAAGCTGTTCGCCGGCGGCGATCCGGTCGCGTACTCGCGCTCGCGCCGCGCGTTCTACAGGGCAAAGCTCGAAGAGCTCGAGTCCTACCTCGCGGGTTGCCCCGATGACGAACGCTTCCGCGGCGCGCGCGCAAGCCTGATCGCCGGCATCACCTACAACCGCTTGCTGCTCGAAGCGACCGAGTCGTTCCTCGCCGAACAGCGCGTCGGCGCCGACTCCTAGCTGCTCACGCGGCGAGCGCCGGCTCGTGGCGGCGGACGATCTCGTACAGCGTCGTGCGCTCGGCCGCCGCGCGCCCAGCGCGGTGCGCCGCGGCGATCAGCTCGTCGGGGTCGAGCTTCGTGCCGTGGTAGCTGCCGGCGAGGCGGCTGATCGACTCCTCCATCAGCGTCCCGCCGAGGTCGTTGACGCCCCAGCGCAGCGACTCGGTCGCCGCGTCGAGGCCCATCTTGACCCACGAAGCCTGCACGCTTGGAATCGTGCGCCCGAGCGCGAGGCGGAAGACGGCCGTGTGCTTGAGGTTCTCCGCTCGAGAGATCTCCTCGACGCCATGGGTTCGGCCCAGCAAGGTTTGGAACGGGATGAACGACAGCGGCACGAACTCCGTGATGCCGCCGGTCCGTTCCTGCAGCTCGCGCACGACGCGCATGTGCTCGGCGAGCTCCCACGGCTCCTCGATGTGGCCGAACATGACGGTCGAGGTCGAGCGCAGGCCGGCGCGATGCGACGCTTCGACGATCTGCACCCAGCGCGCGACCGGCAGCTTGTTCGGCGAGATCCGCTCGCGCACGCCGTCGTGCAGCACCTCGGCGGCCGTGCCCGGCGTCGAGCCGAGGCCGGCGTCGCGCAGCTGCGCGAACACGTCGCTCGGCGGCAGGCCCGAGATGTCGCACATGTGCGCGATCTCCATCGGGCTGTACGCGTGCAGATGCAACTGCGGCGCAAGCTCCTTCGCGAAGCGCAGCCACCCGAGGTAGTCCTCGAGCTGCCAGTCGGGATGGATACCCGACTGGATGCACAGCTCGCTCGCACCGTACTCGACGGCCTCGTGCACGCGCCTCGCGAACTCGTCGCGGTCGTGCTCGTATGCGTCCGGCGAGCGCTTGCTCTGGCCGAAGCCGCAGAACGCGCAGCCGACCGTGCAGACGTTCGAGACATTGATGTTGCGGTTGACGACGAACGTGACCGTCTCCCCCGCGAGCTCCGCACGCAGCTCATCCGCCGCCGCGCGCAGCTCCTCGATCGCCTCGGCGCGCGTCTCGGCGAACAGCGCCGTCAGCTCCTCCGCGCTCAGCGGCTCGCCGGCGCGGCCGCGCTCGATCGCGCGCGACACGAGGTCGAGGCGGATCGGCGCCGGCGGCTCGGTCCGACCCGAGCCGCGCCGCGGGATGAAGCTCCAGTACCTCGCCTTGATCGTGTCGAGCACGCCCGGCGCGATCCACTCGGGGTCGATGTACTTCGGGTACACGCACAAGCGCTCGGTCAGCGCGACGCCGTCGCGCTGCAGCTCCTTGCGGACCTGATGCGGCGACGGGAACGGGTGCTCGGGCGAGATGTGATCGCCGTTCGCCGAAAGGCCGCCGAGGTCGCTCGCGCCAGCCGCGACGAGCTCACCCCACCAGTCGGCGAGGTTCGGCGGCACCTGCACGCCGACGTCCGGCATCAGGCGCTTGCACTCGGCGATCAGCCGCTTCATGTCCTCGATCGACACCGCGCACGCCCAATCGGGCAGCGGCAGGCTCGGCCGCTGCAGCGCCGGGCCGGCGCCGCCATCGGCGCGCTCGGAGACGTCCGTCTCGACGCCCGTCCGCCAGTACGCGCGCGCCGCGGCGTCGGCGATCTCGGCCGGCTCGCGGCCGTAGTAGCGCTGGTGCGGGACGAAGTTCTGCAGGATCACCTCCTGGATGTGCCCGTGCTCGGCGTGCACGGCGGCGATCGCTTCGAGCGATTCCACGCGCTCCTGCTCGGACTCGCCGATCCCGACGAGGATGCCGCTCGTGAACGGAATCTTCAGCTCGCCGGCCGCGCGGATCGTCTGCAGGCGCCGCGCCGGGTGCTTCGTCGGCGAGCCGGCGTGCACGGTCTGCATCAGCCGCTCGGAGATCGACTCGAGCATCAACCCCTGCGAGGCCGTCACCTCACGCAGGCGCGCCAAGTCCTCGTGCGACAGCACGCCGAGGTTCGTGTGCGGCAACAGGCCGCGCTCGAGCGCGCGCTCGCACGTCCACACGACGTACGCCGTGAAGTCCGCGTGCCCATGCTCGGCCAGCCGCGCCGCGACGCCCGCGTTGACCTCCGGCATCTCGCCGGTCAGCACGAGCAGCTCCTTGACGTGGCGCCTGGCGGCGCCGTCGAGGATCGCGATCACCTCATCTGGCGAATGCAGATGCGCCTGGTGCGTCGCGAACGCGCAGTACTTGCAGTAGCAGCGACACGTCCGCGACAGCGACAGCGTCAGGTTGCGCGAGAAGGTCACTCGGCGACGCATGGCAGGAGTCTATGACGGCACGAACGCTTGATCGCCCGCCTCGCCGTGCCGACCGCGCCGCTTGCCGGCCGCGTTGGAGTGGTCGGGGAGCGCGGCACGCGATCCGTCCGATCCGCGACGTAGCTTTTCACTGTGCTTGAGGATGCCTTTCGGCGTGCGGTAGCCGAGTTCATCGGCGCCTTCACGCTGACGTTCATCGGCGCCGGCGCGGCCGTCGCCGCCTTCCAAATCCACGACGGCTCGCTGATCGGCGTCGCCGTCGCCAACGGCCTCGCGATCGGCGTGATGGTCTCCGCCATGGGGCACATCTCCGGCGCGCACTTCAATCCGGCGATCACCTTCGGCTTCCTCATTACGCGCCGCATCAAGCCGGCCCTCGGGATCGTCTACTGGATCGCGCAGTTCTCCGGTGCAGCGCTCGCGGCGCTGCTCGTGCACGACCTGATCCCCCATGCAAGCACCGAAGCGGTGAAGCTCGGCGTGCCTGCGACCGGCAACGGCGTCGACGCCGCCTCGGCCTTCGGCCTGGAGGCGATCATGACGTTCTTCCTCGTCTGGGTGGTGTTCGCCAGCGCCGTGGACGCCCGCGGCACGTTCAAGGCCATCGCCGGCCTTGCGATCGGCCTGACGATCACGATCGACGTCCTGTTCGGCGGTCCGTTCACGGGCGCCGCGATGAACCCTTCCCGCGCCTTCGGGCCGCAGCTCGTCGGCGACTACTGGTCGCACGCGTGGGTATGGTACGCCGGGCCGCTCGCCGGCGCCACGGTCGCCGCGCTGCTGTACGAGTTTCTCTACCTGCGCCCGAGCGAAATCGAGCCCGTCGGATCATCCGACAGCGGAGTCTTGGAGCCCAGGGCGGGCGAGACGGCGTAGGTGGCATCGCAGGTCTACCTGGCCCGCCACGGCCGGACGGCCTACAACCGCGAGGGCCGCTTCCAGGGCCAGCAGGCCGTGCCGCTCGACGCGCTCGGGCGCGAGCAGGCCGTCGAGCTGGCCGAGCGCGCCACCTCGTACAGCTTCGCCGCGCTGTGGTGCAGCCCGCTGCTGCGCGCGCGCGAAACGGTCGACGCGGTTGCCGCGCGGATCGGCCTGCAGCCGCGCGAGGACGCGCGGCTGATGGAGACCGACGCCGGCGACTGGACCGACCGCTCGTTCGCCGAAGTGCAGGCCGAAGCGCCGGAGCTGTTCGCCGCGTTCGCCAACGCCGATCCCGACTTCGCGTTCCCCGGCGGCGAGTCGTTCGTGCAGCAGGAGCAGCGCGTCGGCGCGGCGCTCGAGGAGATCGAGGCGGGCGCGCTGCCGGCGCTCGTCGTCTGTCACGGGATGGTGATCCGCGCGGCGCTGTCAGTGCGGATCGGCCGCTGGCTGCCGTACGGTCAGCGCGTGCCGAACGGCGCGATCGTGCCGCTCGAGCCGAGCGAGCAGGAGCTCGCCGAGATCGGCCGCACGCAGGCGACCGAGGCGAGCTGAGCGAGGCCCAGCGGCCCCGACGCGCGGGCGAGATGGTCGCTCAGGCGGCGCGTCAGTCGCGGTCGACGAGGCGAGCGATGAGCTGCGCGCCCTCGCGCGCCATGCGCGAGCGTGGCACGACGAGGTCGAAGCCGACATTGCGCGCGCGCTCGCCGGTGTCGACGTCGACGTGCGAGTAGAACGCGAGCGTCTTGATCCCGTTGAGCAGATCGTTGCCGGCGAGCGATTCGTGGACCGCGGCGCCGTCGAGCTGCGCGTCGGTCAGGTCGACGACGAGCACGTCCGCGCGCGGCTCGCCGGGCGCGGACAGCCGCTCGCGCAGCCGCGGCGCGTCGTCGATCAGCTCGACGTCGTTGCCGGCGGCGCTCAGCGAGCCCTGCACGCGCGAGCCGAACAGCAGGTCGGGCACGAGCGCGAGCACACACGCCATCGCTACAGCGCCCGCAGGCGGCGGAACTCCTCGCGGGCGGACTGCGGGCGACCCCACCCGGGCGCGATCTCGGCGCGACCGCTGCGCGTCTCGCGCACGGCGAGCTCGCCGTCGATGCCGGCTTCGTCGAGCAGCGCGAGCGTGCCGTGGACCGTCTGCGCGGAGGCCGCATGCCCGAAGCGGTGCGCGACGAGCAACCGCCAGTGCCAGTCGTGCTTCGAGTACGGCCGCGCGTTGCACGTCGCGAGGTACAGCGCCGCTTCGACGTAGCGCGACTCGTCGGCGATCCGCAGGTCGAGCTCGAGGTCCGTCCAGTCGCCCGGCAGCGCGTCGATGATCCGCTGGAAGGTGTCGGCGAGGCCCATCGCGCGCAAGCGTAGCGCGGCTATGCTCGAATCAGTGGCCACAACCGAGACAGACGCCGCGATCGCCGAGGCCGATCCCAACGCGCTCGCCACAGGGCACCGCGTCGTGACCGAGCGCTGCGGCCTGCTTGACCGCTCAGATCGCGGCAAGCTCGCGCTGAGCGGTGCCGGCGCGGTCGAGTTTCTCGACGGGCAGGTGACGAACGAGCTCGCGGGCCTACGGCCCGGAGAAGGCCGCTACGCCGCGTTCCTGACGCACAAGGGCAAGATGCTCGGCGACGTGCGGATCCTCGCGGTCGCGCCGGCCGATGGCGCCGGCGCCGGCGTGCCAGTCACCGTCGGCGTGGCCGGCGATGAGCGCAGCGTGCCGATCGAGCTGCTGCTCGACACCGAGCGTATTGCGCTGCAGGCGCTATTCGACATGATCCGCCGCTACAAGATCGGCTTCGACGTCGAGCTACGCAAGCGCACGCTCGAGCGCGGGCTGCTCTCGCTGCTCGGACCGGACTCCGAGCGCGTGGCGGGTGTCCTCGCGCCCGACGCGGACGCGAGCGTGGCGGGCGTCGCGGCGGGCGACCCGCACGCAAGCGCAGGCGGCGCGAACGATGGCGCGGCGACGCCGCTTCCGACCGACGAGCACGCAAGCGCACCGGTCGCGATCGATGGCGTCGCGGCGCTCGCGATCCGCACGGACGTCGGCGTCGATCTGCTGTGCGAGGCGTCAGACAGGAAGCGGCTGCGCGACGCGCTGCTCGGCCGCGGCGCTCTAGGTGTCTCCGAGCAGGCGGCCGAGTGCGTGCGCGTCGAACGCGGGCGCCCGCGCTTCGGCGTCGACATCGACGAGAGCACGATCCCGCAGGAGGCCGGGCTGAACGAGCGTGCGGTGAGCTTTACGAAGGGCTGCTACGTAGGGCAGGAGACGGTCGCGCGGTTGTTCTACAAGGGCAAGCCAAACCGCCACCTGCGCGGGCTGCGCCTCTCGGCGCCGGCCGCGACCGGCGCGGAGCTACGGCTTGGCGAGCGCGTCGTCGGCGCGCTCGGCAGCGTCGCGCTCTCGACGGAGCACGGGCCGATCGCGCTCGCGCTGCTGCGGCGCGAGGCTGAGCCCGGCGCGCACATCGCCGTCGGCGCGCACGGGGCGAGCGCGATCATCGTCGAGCTGCCCTTCGTATCCGAGCACTGAAGCGATCGTCTTCGACGGCCTTGCCACGGTGCGCGTAGCAGCGAGCTCCCAACGACGTCCGGCCGCGAGCGGGGCACAGGAGACGATCTCGAGCCGTCGCGACGTCCGCGGCTTCGCCGAGCCGGGTAGGATTGCCTACCGTCCGTTATCCCCGACACGCGAGGTTCGAGCGCACGTGGCACTAGACCTGAAGCAGGTATCCGACGTCAACAGC
>DATHND010000015.1:0-7743 GCA_035486335.1 Solirubrobacteraceae bacterium | reverse complement strand
CAGATCACGGGCGAGGCGGAGTTCAACGAGCTGTTCATCGAGGAGGCGCGGATCCCGGACGAGAACGTCGTCGGCGGCGTCGGCAACGGATGGAAGGTGGCGCTGACGACGCTGATGAACGAGCGCGCGGGGCTCGGCTTCGCGCTGCAGATCCGCCTGCGCCAGCTGCTCGATGACGTGATCGCTGTCGCGGCCGAGCGCGGCCTGCTCGAGAACCCGCTGTACGCGGACGCGCTCGCCGAGCTGCACGTGCGCTGCGAGTCGATCCGCCTGCTCGCGTGGAAGGGGCTGACCGACGTCGAACGCTACGGCCAGCCGGGTCCGGAGGGATCGCTCGTGAAGTGGCTGTGGTCGGACACGAACCAGCGCCTGACGCAGCTCGCGGCCGACATCGTCGGCGCCGATGCGCTGACGGTCGGCGAGAGCTTCAGCTACGAGCTGCTGCGCGCGCGCGGCAACACGATCGAGGGCGGCACGACAGAGGTGCTGAAGAACATCGTCGCCGAGCGCGTGCTCGGGCTGCCGCGCCTGAAGGTCGCCGCCTGATGGACTTCGGCTTCACCGACGACCAGTGCGAGATCCAGCGAACGGCGCGCGACCTGCTCGCCGAACGTGCGACGCCGGCGCGCGTGCGAGAGCACGCGGAGGCGCGCACGACGGATGCGGCGCTGTGGCGCGAGCTCTCAGAACTCGGCTGGCCGGGGATCGCCGTCTCCGAGCGGTACGGCGGTCAGGGGCTCGGCCAGATCGAGCTGTCGATTCTGTGCGAGGAGATGGGCCGCTCGCTCGCGCCGGTCCCGTTCCTGCCAAGCGCGATGGCCGCGTCGGCGATCGAGCAGGCCGGCTCGGCGGAGCAGCGCGAGCGCTGGCTGCCGGGGCTGGCGTCGGGCGAGACCGTCGGCGCGCTTGCCGCCGCGGTCGACAGCACGGCCGAGCTCGTGATCGGCGGCGCCGAGGCGCAGGTGATCGTGCTGATCGAGCCCGACGGCGGCGGCCGCGTGGTCGCGGCGGAGGACGCCGAGGTGACGCCGCTTGAAGCGATCGACCCGACGCGCTCGGCCGCGCGCGTCAGCGCGAGCGGCGAGCAGGGCGAGCTGCCCGGCGAGGTCTGCGTCGGCCTCGGCCGCGCGCTGATCTCGGTCAGCTCGGAGCTCGTCGGCGTGTGCGACCGCGCGCTGACGATGACGGTCGAGTACGTCAAGGACCGCAAGCAGTTCGGCGTCCCCGTCGGCTCCTATCAGGCCGTCTCGCACCGCTGCGCGCAGATGCTGCTCGACACCGAGAAGGCGCGCGCGACGGCGGCGTTCGCGGCGTGGACGGCCGACGCCGACCCTGAGCGCCTCGCCGAGGCGGCGGCGATGGCGAAGGCAGCCTCCTCGGACGCCGGCCGCGAGGTGACGGCGGCGGCGATCCAGATGCACGGCGGGATCGGCTTCACGTGGGAGGCCGACGTCCACTGGCTGTTCAAGCGCGCGCAGCTCGACGCGGCACTGCTCGGCGGCGCGGGGCGCCACCGCGCGCAACTCGCGTCGATCCTCGCCGACAAGCTCGGCGCGTCGGCCGCGGCCTGAGGAGCGGCGATGAGCGAGGTTTTGCTGAAAGAGGTGGCGGACGGCGTCGCGACGATCACGCTGAACCGACCGGAGCGGCTGAACGCGTGGACGCAGGAGCTCGAGCGCGACTACTTCGCCGCGCTGGCTGATTGCGCGTCGTCGCCGGAGGTACGCGCGATCGTCGTGACGGGCGCCGGTCGCGGCTTCTGCGCGGGTGCGGACATGCAGGAGCTGCAGGGGCTCGGCGAGAACGGCGTCGCGGCGCAGGACGTCGAGCGCGAACGCACACCGCAGACGTATCCCCTGTCCGTGCCGAAGCCGATCGTCGCCGCGATCAACGGCCCGTGCGCGGGCATCGGGCTCGTGCAGGCGCTGATGTGCGACGTGCGCTTCGTCTCCGAGGACGCAAAGCTGACGACGGCGTTCGCGCGCCGCGGGCTCGTCGCCGAGCACGGCATCTCGTGGATCCTGCCGCGCCTCGTCGGCCCAGCGCGCGCGCTTGACCTGCTGCTCTCCGGTCGCGTGTTCCTCGGCAGCGAGGCCGCCGAGCTGGGCGTCGCCAACCGCGCGCTGCCACGCGCGCGCGTGCTCGAGCACGCGCGCGCCTATGCGCGCGAGCTCGCGACGCAATGTTCGCCGGCGAGCATGGCGACGATCAAGCGTCAGGTCTACGACGCGCTGGCGCAGCCGCTCGACGCGGCGCTCGCCGACGCCGACCGCCTGATGCTCGACTCGTTCACGAAACCCGACTTCGTCGAGGGCGTCTCGAGCTTCGTCGAGCGCCGCGCGCCGCGCTTCGCGCCGCCGGCGAGCCAGCCGAGCTTCGACTCCGCGACCGCTCGCGTGTGAAGCGAGAGCCCTCCCGCTGAGCTAAACGCCGACCGCGCGCACCCGCACGCCGCCGATCTCGACGCCTTCGCCACCCGGATCGGGCACGCCTGCGACGGCGATCTCAACGAGACCTTCGCGGGCGCCTGCGGACGGCCGGAAGCGCACCGCGGCGCCGTCGAGCGCGAGCACGGCGTCGCCCCCGACGGCGCCGTCCCCGTCGAGCGGGACTCCCAGCACGTGCGACCAGCGCGCGGCGACGGCGGCGGGTTCAGCGACGGCGAGCGTGACCTCGGCGAGGCGGCCGGGCGCGCCGTCATGCGCGATCTGGCCGGTCCACTGCGGGCCGCCCCAGCGCCAGCTGCCGTACGGTTTAGAGCCGTCGATCGAGACGATCGCGGCGCCGATGTCGGCCGGGTGCAGGTGCGTGCCGGAGATATCGTCGAGGTCGATCTCCCAGACGGCGCGGATGCCCGCCTCACTGGCGCGTGTCCGCGCGGCTGGCAGCTCCTCGAGGTCGAACATCACCATGTAGCCGCAGTCGCCGCCATTGCGCTCGAGATAGCGCCCGGCGGCCGTGTCGGGCTGCGTCGGCGAGACGATCTCGAGGAAGCAGTCACCGAGCGCGAACACGGCGTTTTCGAGGCCGAACAGGCTGACGCCGGGATCGCGAAACGGCTCGCCGAGGCCAAGCGTCGCGCGAAGCGCGTCGGCGACGGGCTCGAGCTCGCTGGCGGCGAGCACCGCCTGGCGCAATCTGACGCGGTTGTCGGGTTGCGGCACGGCCGCAGCGTACACGTCGAACTCGTCGCCCTTCGCTGACGCCCGAGCAACCCCCCGGAGAAACGCCTCAGCGCGCGGTTACGTGCGTCCGACTACGGCACGAGCCGCACCGGGAGAGTCTTCATCTGATTCAAGAAACCGGATTCGACGTACGTCGGGTCGCCCGCGAGGCTCATCTGCGGATAGCGCGCGAGCGTCTCCTCGAACAGGACGCGCAGCTCCAGCCGCGCGAGCGCAGTGCCGAGGCAGAAGTGCCGCCCGCCCGCGCCGAACGCCTGGTGCTCGGCGTCGCGCCTGACATCGAAGCGGTCCGGCTCCGCGAACAGCGTCTCCTCGCGATTCGACGACACGTACCACAGCACGACCTTCTCGCCCGCCTTGATCTGCTGCCCGTGCAGCTCCGTGTCGCGCGTCGCCGTGCGGCGGAAGTGCGCGAATGCCGGGAACATCCGCAGCGACTCCTCGACCGCGCTCGGGATCAGCGACGGGTCCTCGACCAGCAGCCGGCGCTGCTCGGGCGCTTCGATCAGCGCGCGCATCCCGCTCGTGTACGTCGCCTTCGTGCTGTCGTTGCCCGCCGCGACGAGCAGGAAGAAGCCCATCACGAGCTCGTGCTCCTCGAGCTTCTCGCCGTCGATCTCCGCGTTGACGAGAACCGTCGTCAGGTCATCCGTCGGGTGCTCGCGACGCTCGGCGATCATCCGCCCGCAGCGCTCGAAGATCTCGGGGATGTCGTTGTCGACGACGCCCTCGATCCCGTCGGGCGCCAGGTCCTTGTCGTCGCCCGACAGCGTCGAGTTCATCAGCCGCGCCCAGATCGCGTCGTCCTCCTCGGGGATCCCCATGAAGCTGCCAATCACGCGCGAGACGACCGGCTGAGCGACGTCGCACACGAGATCGCACGTCTCGTGCCCCCGCAGGCGGTCGAGCACGCCGGCCGTGATCGCGCGGATCTCGTGCTCGTGCGCCGCGATCCGCTTCGGTGTGAAGCCCGCCTGGAACAGCGCCTTCAGGCGGTCGTGCTTCGGCGGGTCCATGCCGATGAACATCGCCTGCACGAGCTCGACCGGGAAGACTTCCGAGACGGCCGTGACGCCTTGCGCGGACGAGTACGTCTGCCAGTCGCGGCTGACCGTGTGGATGTCCTCGGCCGTCGTCACCGACCAGAAGCCCTTCTCGTCGGGGTACGCGCTCACGCGGTCGGTCCAGTGGACCGGGCACTTCGCGCGCAGCTCCTTGAACAGCTCGTGCGGCGGGCCGTTCAGCCACAACTCGCGCTCTGCCAAGCGCGCGTGCTCGAGGTCGCTGCCAACGGTCGCCATCGGGGCCTCCCCATCGTTCGTGGATCGCTGCCGCGATCATACTGGCCGTGCGGCCAGCGCGTGCTTAGCGCTGCGCTGGCAGGTTCAGCTCGCCGACCGTTAGGCGCGCGACCTCGAGCTCGCCGACCTTCAGCGAGCCGATCGCCGCGCGGCGGATCGCCAGGCGCCCGATCGCGAGAGCTCCGATCGCGACCGCGCCGCGGCCAGCGCGCCGACCGCGAGCGCCCCGAGCGACGCCGCTCCGGCCGTGCTCCGGGTCCGCAGCGCGCGGGCGGCGCTCACCGCGCGCCGCCCGTCGACGCGAGCGTCGTGGACGCCGGTGCGTGCGTCGACGCCGCCGCGGTCGTGGTCGGCTTCGGCGCCGCGTTCTCAGCGAGCGCGCGCCCCGCGTAGAGCAGCATGTGTTCGAGATGCGCTTCGAGCGTTTCCATCGAGTGCCCGCCTTCGTAGACGACGCCGTGCGCGCTCGCGCCGGCCGCCCGCAGGCGCGCCGCGAACGGCGCGTCCTCGGACGGGTCGGCGATCTTGTCCGCCTCGCCGCCGTAGACGTACGCGTGCAGCCCTTCGCGCTCGATCGTCGGCGTCGCCGACTTCAGCTCGCCTTCGAGGCCGTTGAAGAAGCCGAGCCAGCTCTCGACGACCGAGAAGCGCCGCACGTTGCCGAGCGCGATGTTCATCGCGCCGTAGCCGCCCATCGAGTCGCCCGCGATCACGCGCCCGGCGCGCGTGGCGAGCGTCGGCAGCATCTGATCGATGAGCTGCTGCACTTCGAGCACATACCTCTCGTAGCGCCCGCGCCAGTTGTTCGCGCCCGGTCCGCCCTGGATCATCACCGCGATCAGCGGCGGAATCTCGCGCCGCGCGATCAGCTGATCGAGCCGTTCCTGCAGCCCCAGTTCGAGGAACGCCGTCGCCGGCTGGCTGTTGCCGTGCAACAGGTACAGCACCGGGTAGCGCTGCGCCGTGCTCGCGTAGCCCGACGGGATGTAGACGTGGAACAGCCCGCGCGCACCGAGCGCCGCCGAGCTGTAGCTCGCCGTGTCGATCGTGCTGCCCGCCGCGTCTGCGTGGCCGCGGCGCAGCGTCGGCAGCACCGGCGCCGGGCTCTGCTGCACGCTCGTCTCGGCGACCGGCGTCGCTGCGCGCAACCCGAGCAGGCGCTGCAGGCTCAGCGGACCGTCGAGCGCGAGCGCCGCCGCAAGCGCCAGCGCGGCGCTGAGCAGCCCCGTCAGCACGAGCAGCCGCGGGTTCGCGCGCGCCCGACGCCCGACGCCCGCCGCCGGCGCACCGGCGGGCACGAGCTCGAGCCGCGGCGGCAGCGCCGGGACCCACGACGGCGGCAGCGGAAGCGATTCGACCGCTTCCGCCGCTCGCCCCGGCCAGCTCCATTCGCCGAGGCTGTCCATCCACAGCTGCGTGCGCGACGTTCTCATAGCGACGGACATCCTGGGAATTCAACGAACGGATCGCGCGAAACCCAAGCCCTGCACGAAGCTGCCCAAGCTCAGCGCGTGCTCCACACCGCTCCGGTGTCGCCGAAGCCGAGCGCATACTTCGTCGCTTCGGTCAGATCGAATTCGCGCCCGGCGACGTACGGGCCGCGGTCGATCACCGGCACGCGAATCGAGCGATTGTCGTAGCGCAGCGTCACGAACGTGCCGCACGGCAGCGTCTTGTTCGCAACGCCAAGCGTCGAGCTCGTCAGCGAACCGCCGCACGCGAGCGAGCCGCCGCCGCCGTACCACGACGCCTCGGCGACGCGGTACACGTTCAGTTGTCCGAGCCGGCGGTACGACGGCTGCTCGCCGCTATCGCCCGCGAAGCGGATGCGCACTCGCTCGCTGCCGGTCTGGCGCGGCACGTAGCGCACGCGAAAGCGCCCGCCCGTGCCCGTGCGAGCACGGGCGATGTTGTGCCAGCCACGCGCGCCGAGCGCCTGCAGCGTCACCGTGCGCCCCGACAGGCGCGGGCTCAACGTCCCCGCGATGCTCACCTGGCTGTCGGCGAGCACGTTGATGCTCGCCCGGCGGACGTGCAGCGTGCTCGACCGTCGGGGTCCGAGCGACAGCGCGCCGAGCGACGGCGTCGACGTCGCAGCGATCTGGACCGGAGCAAGCGCGGCGGCTGGCTGCGCAGATTGCGCGGGTGCGAACATGTAGATGCGAACCTCCTTGCGGGATCGCCTACGGGGTTAGCTGTCGGGCTCACGTCCGATCGACGTGCGTATGGACGCGCGTCAACCGGGCGTTACGCCCGCATCAGTGGGCGATTCGCCCCATCCAGGCCCTACTGCGGCCCGGCGGTGGGTTCCCCGCTCGCTGCCGAAGTAGGGCAGCGACTCGGCTGAGTCAACAGTCGTCGTAGACGGTAGACGGTGCGACAGATGGGCTTCAGTGACTCAGGTCACATATCAATCATCAAGGTAGGTACGTGACCCGGCGGGATGATGTTCGCTGCCCCTTAAGACGTGAGCGGGACCAAGATGGCCCCAATCTCGTCGATCCCCGGTGGTTGGTCGGAGAACTCGCGGAGCATCTTGAAGATCAGGATGCCGCACAGTGCGTGCCAGTCTCTGACGCTGACCTGTTGCTCCATCGCTGGCTCCGCGGCGACCGTCAGCTGCATCTCAAGTTCGGGATTCGGTCCGGTCTTCCGGGCGCGCACAAATGCGATCTCTGTGCCGACCTCGAGTACCTTCGCGCTGCGCCGAACATGCTCCGGCAGCCGCAGATCGCAGTCGCGCGTGTCCGTGATTTCTGTATCGACTTTGGTCGGGAAGGTCCAGAGTGGCTGGATCGTCCGGTGCTTATCGCCGTTGTTGATGCTCACCAGCAACGAGAGCGGATGGCGCAGCCGTGTCTTGGCGCTGTAGTGGTACGGCTGATGTCGCCGCATCTTTGCGATGTCTGCTCGCCGGACGCCGGGAAGCTTAGACCGCTTGGCCGTAGTGCTGACGCTGGCATTGAAGTCGCTCCGATGCTGAGCAATAGGGAAGTAGACGCCGTTTTCCTGCGACGTCGAGAGGCGGCCGCGACGTGGGGGTGTCCGGCCTCGGATCACAAGCGCCCACGCAAGATGGTCGAGGGCGGCTCTGTAGTTGTTCGCGATGTCGCCGAGGAGGCTGTCCGGGTTTCTGTGTGTGAGGCCGAGGATGGTTAGTTGGGGAGTCGGTCTCCGAAGTGGATCTTGAGTCCTCGTAGTGCTGCTGTCCAGTTGAACGCTTTTTGCCACTTGCCCTCGGCTCGCTGGATCGCGAG
>DATHND010000014.1:0-3211 GCA_035486335.1 Solirubrobacteraceae bacterium | reverse complement strand
GGCGCATCCAGCGGATCGAGCTGTTCGAGCGGATCGGGCGCCGCTTCGCCAGCGCGCTCGGCGCGGCGTCGTTCGCGTTCGAGCCGGTCGCGCTCGCGCTCCTCCGCGGTGCGTTCGTGCGCCTGTGGTCGGTTGCCGCGGGACAAGGTCGTTGAGCTTAGTGCGACGGCGGCGCGATCAGCGCGGCGGCGCCGCCATCCATCCCTCGAGCATGTGGGCGGCCGCGCGCGAGTCCTCGCTCGCGCTCGCCGGGCCGTCGAGCCGCTGCGCCATCCGCGTCGTGAAGCGCTCGTCGTGCAGCTCGACCGGCACATCCTCGCCGAGTCGGCGCGCGAGGCGCTCGGCGAACTCGCGCGTCTCGCGCGTCTGCGCCGTGTCATCGCCGCGCAGCGACAGCGGCAGCCCGACGACGACGCGTTCGACTTCGCGCTCGCGCACGAGCGCCGCCAGCGCGAGCATCCCGCGCCGCGTCCCCGGGCGCTCGACCGGCTCGATCGGCGTGACGATCGTGCCCGTCGGGTCGCTCAGCGCGCAGCCGCAGCGCGCGCTGCCATAGTCGAGCGCGAGCACGCGCATCACTCGGCAAGCGCCGCCGCGATCGCCTCGCGTGCGGCCGCGATCGCCTGCTCGAGCTTCTCCGGATCGCGTCCGCCGGCTTGGGCGAGCGTGTCGCGTCCGCCGCCGCCGCCGCCGACGACGCCGGCGGCGAGCTTGACGATCGCGCCGGCCTTGACGCCGCGAGCGACCAGCTCGGGGGCGACGCTCACGAGCAGGTGCACGCGTCCGTCGACCGCCGTGCCGAGCACGATCGCCGCGCCGTCGAGCCCGCCCTTCAGCCGATCGGCGAGATCGAGCAGCGCCTTCGCGTCGGGCACGTCGGCGACGGCGGCCAACACGGGAGCGCCGTCGAGGCGCACGACGCGAGCGATCAAATCATCGAGATCGACACCACCCGAGCCGCCTCCCGCGGCGACTCCTCGCTTCAGCGCCCGCTCGAGCTCGCGGCGTTCGTGCTCGCGCGTGCGGACAAGCTCGGGCGCGTTCTCGGGCCGTGTGCGCAGCGCCTGCGCCACCTCATCGAGCAGGCGGTCGTGCTCGCGCAGCAGCCGCACCGCCTCGGGGCCGGTGAGCGCCTCGATCCGGCGCACGTTGGCGGCGCTGGAGGTCTCGGCGACGATCCTGAACGGGCCGATCTCGGCGGTCGTGCGCACGTGCGTGCCGCCGCACAGCTCGCGCGAGCGCTCGCCGTCGCCGATCTCGACCATCCGCACGACTTCGCCGTACTTTTCGCCGAACAACGCCATCGCGCCGAGGCGCTTGGCCTCGTCGAGCGTCGTCGAGATCGGGCGGACCGGATCGTTCCGGCCGATCCACTCGTTGACGCGGTCCTCGACGTCGCGCAACTCCTCCGCGGACATCCCCTGCCCGTGGCTGAAGTCGAAACGCAGCTTGTCGGGGCCGACGTACGAGCCGGCCTGATGCACGTGGCCGCCGAGGCGCTCGCGCAACGCCGCCTGCAGCAGGTGCGTCGCCGTGTGGTTCGCCTCGGTCGCATGCCGCTTGACGTGGTCCACGCGCGCGAGCACCGTCTCGCCGACGCGCAGCTCGCCCGCGTCGAGCACGATCTCAAGGGCCTGGTCGTCGCCGACGCGCAGCACGTTCTCGACGCGCGCGCGGCAGTCACCGTCGTCGCATTCGAGCGTGCCGACGTCGGCGATCTGACCGCCGCCGGGCGCGTAGAACGGCGACTCGGCAAGCTTGACGAGGTAGCGTGGGCCGCCCGCCGCGCCGGCGCCGTTCGCTTCGCGCGCGCCGCCGCCGATGCTGCGCACGGCTCCGACGGTCGTGCGCTGGTCCTCGGTCTCGTAGCCGGTGAAGCGCGTGCTGCCGCCCTCCGCCGCGAGCGCCGTGAGCTCGCCGAGCAGCGCGTCGTCGTGCGCGCCGGCGGCGGCGCCGGCGCTTGCCCCCGCGCGCCCGCGCCCGCGCCCGCGCTGCGCATCCATCAGCTCCTCGAAGTCACCCTCGACCGAGAGCCCCTCTTCGGCGAGGATCTCGTCGGTCATCTCGCGCGGGAAGCCGTACGTGTCGTGCAGGCGAAAGACGGTCTCGGCTCCGATCGCCTGCGCGCCGGCGTCGCGTGCCCGCTCGATCTCGGTCCGCAACAGCTCGATGCCGTTGGCGAGCGTGCGCCCGAAGCCGTCCTCCTCGGAGGACAGCCACATGTCGATCGACTCGGCGTGTTCGACGATCTCGGGGTACGCCGCGCCCATCGTCTCGCGCACGCGTGCGGCGTAGCGCGTGAGGAACCCCGGCGCGAGCTCGAGCGCGAGGCCCTGCTGGATTGCGCGGCGCATCACGCGGCGCAGCACGTAGCCGCGCTCCTCGTTCGACGGGACGACGCCGTCGGCGAGCAGGAACGTCATCGCACGCGCGTGGTCGGCGAGGATCCGCAGCGCGCGGTCACCGTCGAAGTCGGCGCCGTAGCGCGTGCCCGAGAGCTCCTCGCCGAGCGCGATCAGCGGCTCGAACTGGTCTGTCTCGAACACCGACGGCTTGCCCTGCAGGATCGCCGCCGTCCGGTTCAGGCCCATGCCCGTGTCGATGTTGCTCGCCGGCAGCGGCGCGAGCTTGCCATTCTGCTGGTCGTACTGCATGAACACGAGATTCCAATACTCCAGGAAGCGCTCGCTCTCGCCGCCCGGAAGGTCGTCTCCCTTTCCCAAATCGACGCCGCGGTCGAGGTACAGCTCCGAGCACGGGCCACATGGCCCGCTCGGGCCGGCCTGCCAAAAGTTCTCCGAGCGCGGGCACTCGACGATCCGCTCGCGCGGCACGCCGACGTCGAGCCAGAACGAGATCGCCTCCTCGTCGGGACCGACGTCGAGTGCTTCGTCGCCCTCAAACACCGTCACCCAGATGTCGTTGGCGGGGAACCCGAACACCTCGCGCGAGAGCTCCCACGCGTAGGCGATCGCCTCGCGCTTGAAGTAGTCGCCGAACGAGAAGTTGCCGAGCATCTCGAAGAACGTGAGGTGGCGAGCGGTGTTGCCGACGTTGTCGATGTCGACCGTGCGAAAGACCTTCTGGCAGTCGGTGACTCGCGGCGCCGGCGGCGTCTCCTGGCCGAGGAAGTAAGGCTTGAGCGGGTGCATGCCGGCGACCGTGAGCAGCGCCGAGGGGTCGTGCGCCGACGGCACGAGCGAGGCCGAAG
>DATHND010000013.1:0-5502 GCA_035486335.1 Solirubrobacteraceae bacterium | reverse complement strand
CAGCGCGCCTGCGCGTCGATCCCGGGTATGCGGACGCCGCCGCCTTCGCACCACGGGCACGGGACCGCGCTCGGGCTGCCGCCGAGGTTGGAGACCAGCTTGCCGCTTCCGCGGCAGGGCATACACTCCCGCGGCCCGTGGGCCTCGTCCGTTCGATCCTCGCTGTCGCTCCGCTCGCTCGCCACCGGGCGATCAGACTAGCGTTCCGCCGATGAGAGGACGCATCCGCGGCCACGAGTGGGCGCTGCTGGCGCTGATCACCCTCGCCGCCGCGGCGCTGCGGCTGATCGCGATCGGCAGCGTCGAGACCGATCCGTTCTACGACGCCGCCGTGCGCAGCATGGGGCTCTCGTGGCACAACTTCTTCTTCGGCGCGTTCGAGCCGGGCGCGAGCGTGTCGATCGACAAGCCTCCGGTCGACCTGTGGCTGCAGGTAGTGACCGTCAAGCTGCTCGGGTTCAGCTCGACGACGCTGAAGTTGCCGGAGGCGTTCGCGGGGATCGCCGCCGTGCCGCTGCTGTTCGTCACGGTTCGCCGGATCTGGAGCCCGACCGCCGGGCTCGCCGCGGCGGCGGCGCTCGCGGTCCTGCCGGTCGACGTGATCACCTCGCGCAGCGACACGATGGACGGGGTGATGATGCTGCTGATCGTGCTCGCGCTCGTGTTCATCGTGCGCGCATGCGAGACGGGGCGGACGCGCTGGCTGCTGGCCGGCGCGGCGGTCCTCGGGGTCTCCTTCGACGTGAAGATCCTCGAGTCGCTCGTCGCGCTGCCGGGACTTGGCGTGCTGGCGCTGATCGGCTTCCCCGGCTCGCCGCGCGCGCGTGTGCTGAAGCTCGCGGCGGCCGCGGCGGTGTACGTGATCGTCGCGCTCGCATGGCTGGGAGCGACGCTGCTGGCGCCGGCGAGCGACCGACCGTGGGCGATCGGCTCGACGAACGGCAGCGCGTGGAACGCGGTGTTCGTGTTCAACGGCACCGAACGACTCGGCTCGAAATCGCCGGAAGCGCAGTCGACGCAGTACGAACCGGGCCACCGCTACCCGGTCGCGACGCAGTCCGAGCGCGACCATATCCCGATCGTGCCACCCTCGCCGACGCGCCTGCTCGCGCGGATCGGGCCGCTGTCGGGAGAGCGCCTCGGGATGGAGCTGCTCGTCGGGCTGCTGCTCGGCATCCCGGCGCTGTTGTTGAGCGTGCGCCGTCGCCGCGGCGATCTCGACGTCGATCAGGATCAGGAGGAAGGCGCGCGCACGCAGATCCTGCGGATCGCGCTCGCCGCCTGCCTCCTACTGTGGCTGGCGACCGGGATCGTGCTGTTCAGCCACATGGCGCGCCTGCATCCGCGCTACATCGAGGGGCTCTTGCCGGCGGTCGCCGCGACGCTCGGAATCGGCGTCGCGTGGGCGTCGCAGCCGCGCGGCGTACTGCGCGCGGCGATGCTCGCGATCACGCTCGCGCTCGTCGTGCTCTACGGCGAGCGCCTGCTGTACGGAACAACGTCGGAGTGGTGGATCTCGCTGATCGCGGCGCTGCTGGCGCTCGCGGCGGCGGCCCTCGCGCGGCTGCCGGGTATGCCGCGCGCGCTGCGTCGCGCGCTCGCGCCGGCGGGCGTGCTCGCGCTGACGCTGGGCGCCGTGCTGGCGATCGCGGTGGGCACGGACATCACCTCGATCGAAAACCACGTGACCGACGCCGGTTACGTCGGCGCGCTGCCTGTGCAGGAGCTCGACGACCTGAGCAGCTACCTGCGCGCACACCAGGGCGGCGCGCGCTACGAGGTCGCCGCGCAGTCAGCGACGCAGATCGGGTCGCTGATCGTCAAGGACGTGCGGCCGGTCGTGATCCTGACAAGCTATGGCGCGCAGCAGTTCACGTCGGTGACGAAGCTTCAGCGCCTGATCGCCGCCGGCGAGGTCCGCTACGCGTTCCTCAACTCCCCTTGCCCGCATCTGCTCTCGCCGAAGAACCCCGCGTGCTCGGCGCCTGCGAAGTGGATCCGCGCGCACGCGAAGGACGTCTCGCGGACGGCCGGGC
This sequence comes from Solirubrobacteraceae bacterium, assembly GCA_035486335.1. Taxonomy (GTDB): domain Bacteria; phylum Actinomycetota; class Thermoleophilia; order Solirubrobacterales; family Solirubrobacteraceae; genus Palsa-744. Next base: position 3,466 of record DATHND010000013.1, on the reverse strand, counting down.
TGCGCGGCGGCGTGCTGTGGCTGCTGCCGGGCGCGAAGCGATGAACGCGGCCGGCGGACCGTCGCTGGGCGAGCTCGCCGAGCACGCACGCGCGGCGGGGCGCCTCGCGCTCGATACGGAGTTCATCGGCGAGGGCCGCTACCGCACGCTGCTGTGCCTGATCCAGCTCGCCGTGCCGATCGGCGAGCGCACGCACATCGAGCTGCTCGACCCGCTCGCGGCCGACTTCGACGGCGCGCCGCTGGCCGCGGCGCTCGCCGACGAGGACGTCGAGATCGTCGTGCACGCCGGGCGCCAGGACATCGCGCTGCTGCGGCGCGTGCTCGCGAGCGAGGTGAGGAACGTGTTCGACACGCAGGTCGCCGCCGGCTTCGCGGGGATGGGCGCGCAGAGCTCCTACGACTCGCTGCTCGGCGACGCGCTCGGGCTGCGCGTCGCCAAGAGCGCGAGCTTCACGCGCTGGGACAGACGACCGCTGACCGACGAGCAGCTCTCCTACGCGCGCGAGGACGTCGAGCACCTGCTCGAGCTGGCGGCCGAGCTCGAGCGCCGCTTGGACGAGCTCGGGCGCCTGGAGTGGGCGCGCGAGGAGTGCCGGCCGCTGCAGCGCGCCAGCGACGAGCGCGATTTGGAGACGATCTTCCTGCGGCTGCCGCGCGTGCGCAACCTGAACCCCGGCGCGCGGCCGGTCGGGCGGGCGCTCGTGCAGTGGCGCGAGCAGACCGCCGAGCGCCAGGACCGGCCGGTGCAGAGTGTGCTGAGCGACGCGGCGCTCGTCGAGATCGCCAAGCGCAAGCCGTCCTCGACGCAGCAGCTCGAGCAGATCCGCGGCTCCGGCGCCGCGAACCTGCGCCGGCGCGGCGAGGAGCTGTTGGAGGTCGTGCGCCGCGCGCGCGAGCTGGCGCCCGAGCACGTCCCGCGCGAGCAGCGCCCGCCGGCGCCGCGCGCCGAGGACGCGCCGCTGATCGCGCTGGCCGAGGCGCTGTTGCGCGCTCGCGCGCGCGAGGCCGGTCTCGCCTACGAGCTGCTCGCGGCGCGCGCGGACCTGCAGACGATCGTCGCGGCGTGGCGCAGCGGCTCCGCGGAGGCCGACGTGCGCACGCTGCGCGGCTGGCGGCGCGAGCTCGTCGGCGCGGAACTGCTCGAGCTGCTCGACGGGCGGATCGCGCTGACCGTGCGCGACGGCGCGCTGGAGATCTCGCGAACGCCTATTTGATGTTGCTGTAGACGGTGAACAGCGGCAGGTACATCGAGACGACGATGAAGCCGACGATCGCGCCGATCACGATGATCATGATCGGCTCGAGGATCGACGTCAGCGCTTTGACCGACGCTTCGACCTGGTCCTCGTAGAACTCGGCGATCTTGTCGAGCATCGCGTCGAGCGCGCCTGTTTCCTCGCCGACGCCGACCATGTGCGTGACCATCACCGGGAAGACCGGCGACTGCGCGAGCGGCGCGGCGATCGTGCCGCCGCGCTTGACCGAGGCGATCACGCCGGTCATCGCCTCCTCGACGGCAACGTTGCCGCCCGTGCGCCCGACGATGTCGAGCGCGAGCAGCAGCGGCACGCCGGCGCTCGTCAGCGAGGAGAACGTGCGCGCCCAGCGCGCGACGGCGACCTGCTGGACGATCGCGCCGATCTTCATCGGGATGCGCAGGCGGAAGTGGTCCCACTGGGGTCGCCCCCACGACGAGCTCTTCCACTTGATGAAGGCGAACGCGATCCCGCCGGCGAGCATGAAGATCAGCCACCAGTAGCCGGTCACCGCGTGCGAGAGGAACACCGAGACCTTCGTGATCTTCGGCAGTTCGCCGCCGAACTGCTTGAAGACGCCCTCGAACACGGGCACGAGGAAGGCGACGAGCGCCATCATCACGCCGATCGCGAACGTGATCACGAGCGTCGGGTAGATCATCGCCGAGCGGATCTGCCGGCGCAGCGAGGCGTCCTTCTCGAGCTGGTCGGCGACGCGCATCAGCGAGCCCTCGAGCACGCCGCCGGTCTCGCCGGCCTGCGTCATCGCGATGAACAGCGGGCTGAACACCTTCGGGTGACGCGCCATCGAGTCGCTCAGCGCGAGGCCCGCCTCGACGTCCTTGCGCACGGCGACGATCGTTTCCTTGAGGAACTTGCTCTCGGTCTGCGACTCGAGCACGTACAGCGAGCGCAAGATGCTCATCCCCGAGGTGATCATCGTCGCGAGCTGGCGCGCGAAGACGGCGAGCTCGCCCGCCTTGACCGACTTCAGGAACGACAGCTCGATCTGGCGCGAGGCGTGCTTGTCGGCGATCTCGAGGACGATCAGCCCGCGCTGCTTGAGCTGGTCGGAGACCGCCTGCTTGGAATCGGCCTCGAGCTCGCCACGCGCCTTGACGCCGGCGAGGTCCATCGCCTTGAACACGTACGTGCTCATCGTCCCAGGCCCCGTCAGGCCGCGATCGGCCGGCCGAGGTCGAGCGTCGTCGCGCCGAGCAGCCGCGCGAGCTCCTCGGGCGTCGACGAGCGCGATTCGGCGAGCTTGCGGCTGATCTGTCCGCCGCGCACGAGCGTCGCCAGCGAGGCGTCCATCGTCTGCATGCCCGTTGCCGAGCTGGTCTGCAGGACCGAGTAGATCTGATGCGTCTTGCCCTCGCGGATCAGGTTGCGCACTGCCGGGTTCGGCACGAGGATCTCGGTCGCGACGACGCGCCCCGACCCGTCGGCGTTCGGCAGCAGCTGCTGGGTCATGATCCCCTGCAGCGCGACCGACAGCTGCACGCGCACCTGGCCCTGCTGGTGCGAGGGGAACACGTCGATGATCCGGTCGATCGTCTGCGCGGTGTCCTGCGTGTGCAGCGTCGCGAACACGAGATGGCCGGTCTCCGCGGCGGTCAGCGCCGTCGAGATCGTCTCGAGGTCGCGCATCTCGCCGACGAGGATCACGTCGGGGTCCTGGCGTAGCGCCGCCTTCAAGGCGTCGCCGAAGCTCTGCGCGTCGGCGCCGAGCTCGCGCTGGTTGACGAGGCACTTCTTGTGCGCGTGCAGGAACTCGATCGGGTCCTCGATCGTCATGATGTGCTCCTCGCGCGTGGAGTTGATCGAGTCGATCATCGCCGCCAGCGAGGTGGACTTGCCCGAGCCGGTGGGGCCGGTCACGAGCACGAAGCCGCGCGGCCTGCGCGTGAACTCGTGCACCGCCGCGGGCAGCCCGAGCTCGTCGATCGAGCTCAGCCCGAACGGGATCAGACGGAAGGCGGCGCCGATCGCTCCGCGCTGGTAGTAGGCGTTGACACGAAAGCGAGCGTGACCGGGGATCGAGTAGGCGAAGTCCAGCTGCCAGTTGGTCTCGAGGCGCTGGCGCTGATCGCCGGTGAGGATCGAGTAGACGATCTCGCGGGTATCCGTCGGCGAGAGCTTCGGGTACTCCTCGAGCGGCGTCAGGCGCCCGCGAACGCGGACGGTGGGATGCGCGCCCGAGCTGAG
>DATHND010000012.1:0-6023 GCA_035486335.1 Solirubrobacteraceae bacterium | reverse complement strand
GTCCCCGCGCTCGATCCGCTTGGCGAGGTCGACCTCCTCCTGAGCGGTCAGCAGGCGGACCTTGCCGATGTCCTTGAGAAACAGCTGCAGCGAATCGGTCGTCATGTCCGGCTTCAAGTCGAGCGCCGTTTTCGCTTTGCGCCGACCGCGCTTGTCGGGCGCGCGCTCGACCTGCGAGGCGGCGGCCGTCGCCGGGTCGATGTCCTCGACGAGCTCGATCTCGGCTTTCTCGAGGAAGCCGTGCAGCTCTTCGACGTCGGACTCGTCAAGGTCGAGCTCGGACATCGCCTTGCTGATCTCCGCGTAGGAGAGAACTCCGACCTGCTGGCCCTTGGCGAGCAGACCCTTGACCTCATCCAGCTCCTGCAGCTCGACTACTGACATCTGCTCCCGTTTCTCGCGTGGGTCGACTACCGGGAACCGTCGCCACGACCCCGGCCGGACACTGGCTCGGGACAGCCCCGCCGTGGGACATACGGCGCGGACCGGCCCATCGTTACAAGTGGCGCTTCTCTTAGCCGATCCCATGCTAACGCGTCGTTGCGTTCGATCACGACGGTCCGCGAGACGATCTGCGGGCAAATCCACTGTTTGCGCGGCGACCGTCGCGAGCACCTTAAGCAATGATGTTCAGATGAGCGACCTCGACGAGAGCCCGGCCGTCAACGGCGCGCGCGACGACGGCGGCGTTCTGGGCAACCTGCCGCGCGCACGTCCGCAGCGCGCGAGCGCACGCCGCGCCGCCGAGCGCAACGGCGCGAGCGCGCGCAACGGGGCGCGCAAGACGGTCATCAAGCGCACGCCGAGGACGGTCTCCAAGAAATCGTCCGCGGCGTCCGAGCGGCCGGTCGAGCAGGCGAGCGCGAAACGGTCGGTCAAACCGGTTGGCGAGTCGGCGGCGTCCTCGACCGCGAAGGCGTCGCGGCGCGAGCGCGTCGGCGTCGCGCGCGGCCCCGGCTCGACGCGGCGACCGGCGGCCAAGCGGCCGCGCTCGGCGCCGGTCGAGGAGCCCGCGCCGCGGCAAGGGTTCGAGTCCGAGAGCGAGGCGCCCAGCGGCTCGGTGCATCCACCGGGCGGCGTCGAGCTCGTCGCCTCGGCGGCGGAGCTCGTCGGCGAGCTCGCGAAGGCGGGCGTCTCGACGGGTGAGCGCTTCCTGAAGGACGTTCTCTCACGCCTGCCGCTGTAGGCGTGGCGTAGGCGAAGCTACGCGAAGCTCCGCATCGGCGTTCTGTATACTCGCCGCACGCCGAGCTCCGGCGACTCAGGTCACTGGAGACGGGGGACCCATTGCGGCCCGGAAGCACGGGTCGCGGGGGCGAATCGACCGCTCGAGGTCGTAGCGCCGCGAAGTGTGGCGCGAGCCCGTCAGCTCACCCCGTAGGCGTCGATGGCGATGCGAATCCCGTTTTTGAACAGATCGACGATCCTTGCCGTGCTCGTGGCGAGCGCCGCGGCGCTGGCGCCCGCCGGCGCGGCCGCCGAAACCGGCGGCGTCGCGAGCGCGCCCGTCGGCGCGCCGGCGCCCGCGTCTGCGGCGGTCAAAGGCGTCGCTCTCGCGACGTGGTTCGGTCCCGGCTTCTACGGGCAGACGACGGCCTGCGGGCAGACGTTGACGCCGGCCGTCGTCGGCGTCGCCAACCGTACGCTTCCGTGCGGCACGCTCGTAAAGCTCAGCCTCCGCGGCCGCGGCATCGTCCTGCCGGTGATCGACCGCGGCCCATACGCGCACAACGGCGCGCAGTGGGACCTGACGAGCGAAGCCGCGCGCCAGATCGGGATGACCGACACGGCGCGAATCCGCACGAAGGTCGTCGGCAGCGTGCCGAACACGCCGACGCTCGGCTCCCCGCCGGAACCGCCGACGACCCCGGCGGCGAGCGCAGCCGGCGGCGCGTCCGCCGGTTAGCGGCTAACCGCGCTCGTCGATCCGCGCGCCCGGTCCGCGTCTGACGCGGACCGCCGACTCGTCGCTGAGCGGCGTGTCCCACGGTCGGGCGCGCGGCATCGCCCGCGACGGCTCTGCGCGTGGCGAGGCCGGGACGGCGACCGCGGGCGCCGGCCCAAAGCCGCGCCCGGGCGCGGCCGCAGGCCGCACCCGCGCTCCAACGCCGGCGAGCGTCTCGGCCGGGTCATCGCCAGCCGCGAGCGGACGCGGCTCCTCGGCGAGCTCATCGATCAGCACGGCGCCGCCCCCGCCGAACGCGTGAGGCGGCGAGCCGTGCAGCACGCGAGCGCGGCCGGGACCCTGCGGCGCGGCGCCGCTCGCGACCGTCGCGCTCGCGCCGTCGCCGCGAGCGCCGAGCGTCGTCGCGAGCGCGGCCGCGACGACGCGCGAGAGGCGGTCGGCGAGATCCGCGACGAGCCTCGCCGAGGGTTCGCGCAGCGCGGCGAGCGTCGCCTCCCAGAGGATCGCGCGCAGCGCCTCGACGTCGGCGACGAGCGTGGCCGGCTGGTTCGCGAGGTCGAGCAGCGGAGCGAGCGCCGCGCGCTCGGAATCGCCGCGTGCGAGGCGTTCGAGCGACTCGTCGGAGGCGAGCGCGCGCGTGAGCGCCTCGCACAGCGCCGGCGCCGACCGCGCGAGGTCCGCGAGCGGAATCCGCGCTAGCTCGTCTAGCGGGCGCGCGAGGACCAGCGTGGCGGCCCAGCGGCGCGCGAGCTCCTCGGAGCGCTCCAGCAGCGCCTCGACGGGCGCATCGGCGACGGCGCGCGCATACGTGACCCGCTCGATTGGTCGCTGCGCGCTCATACGACGGTGGATATCAGCCGGCGAGGACGAGGCTAAGCGCAATAGCCTGCCCACACATGAGCGGCCCCGTGCTCGCCGTCGTGGCGGTCGTCGCCGCGGTTCTCCTCGGCCTGCTCGCCGCGGTGCGCCGCGCTGCGCGTAGAGATCGGCGCGATCCGCGCGTCGGCGAGGTTGCGATGGCCAGCCCGCGCAGCTTGACGTCGCTCGACGACGCGACCGGCGCGGTGCGCTCGTTGCAGAGCGCCGACGTGACGCTGCCGGCCGACGCGCTCGCGCGAATCTGGTCGGCCGAATACCTCGAGCGCCTGGCGCGGACCTACTGGCGCTTCCTCGCGCGCGTGACGCTCGGGCTGATCCACGTCAGCTACAGCGAGCGCGAGCGCGCGATCGTGTTGATCGCCCGGCCGCTCAGGCTGCTGACGTTCCAGGCGCCCGAGTACGAGATGGACGCCTCGCACGGGCTCGTGCGGTGGCGCATCGCGCGCGGCCTGCTCGTCGCCCGTCGCGGCCGCGACGGGCGGGGCTACCTGCAGATCGAGGTGCGACGCGACCCGGGCGAGCAGAGCGCGCAGGCGACCCTCCACGTGACGGTCGAGGTCGCCAACTTCTACCCGGCGATCGCCGCCGGGCTCGGCCGGCGTCTGTACGACGCGACGCAGTCGCGGATCCACGTGATCGTGACGACGAGCTTCCTGCGCTCGCTCGTGCGCCTCGACTTCGCCGAGTCGCGCGTCGGGCGCTATCGGGTCCTGCCGAACGACCCTCCGATCTAGCCAAGGACCCCTATCCAGCCGAACGGCCCCTCCCGATTCAGCCGAACGGCCCCTTCCCCTAGCCGAACGACTGCTCGGAAGCCTGCGCCGGGCCCGCGCCGTTCGGCTCGCCGGGAGCGCCAGGGTCGCCGTCGCGCTGAACGGTCTCCGACCGATCGTCGAGCCCGGCGGAGGCGTCTCCGCGCGACTCGATCACGCGCGGCGCGGCGCTGATCACGATCGCGCCGGGCGGCACGTCGCGGCTGACGACCGCGCCCGCGCCGATGTGCGCGCGGCGTCCGATTCTCAGGTCTCCCCGGTACGGGGAGATGACGACCGAGTTGGCCCCGATCTTGACGTCGTCCTCGATCACGATGCGGTACGGCGAGTGCGAGCCGGCGCGCATCGCGATCGTCACGTTCTGCCAGATCTTCACGCGTCGCCCGATCACGACGTTCGTGTGGATCACGGTGCCGAACCCATGGTGGCCGAGCTCGATGTCGGGGCTGACCGTCGCACCCGGCGGCAGCGAGTTGTGGTAGAGCGCCGAGTTGACGTTCTTGACGAGCACCGCAAGGCGCCGATGGCCGTTTCGCTGCAGCGCGATCGACAGCAGCCATAGCCGCTCGGGGTTCAAGATCGACCGCTTCCGGCGGCGGCCCGCAGCGACGCGCTCCACCGAGCCATTGTTGCAGCACGCGCGCGGCGCGATGTGACGATTAGAAGCGCTCGCCGCCGACCGCGCGGAGCTTCGAGCGATCGTGCGTCGCGCGGATCCGGCGGATCGTGCCCGAGCGGGTGCGCATCACGAGCGACTCGGTGCTAGCGCCGCCGGCGCTCGGATAGCGCACGCCCTGCAGCACGTCACCATCGGTGACGCCGGTCGCCGAGAAGAACACGTCATCGCCGGCGACGAGGTCATCGCGCGTGAGCACGCGCGCGATGTCGTAGCCGGCGTCGATCGCCGCGCGACGCTCGTCCTCATCGCGCGGCCACAGCCGGCCGAGCAGCTGCCCGCCGAGGCACTTGACGGCCGCCGCCGAGATCACGCCCTCGGGCGTCCCGCCGATCCCCCACAGCAGATCGACCGGCGAGCGCTCGGTGACGGCGAGCAGCGCCGCCGAGACGTCACCGTGAGCGATCAGGCGCACGCGCGCTCCGGCCTCGCGAATCGCCGCGATCCCCTGCTCGTGGCGCGGGCGGTCGAGCACGACGACCATCACGTCGCCGACCGCCGTGCGCTTGCGCTCGGCGACGAGCTCGACCGTCTCGCCGAGCGGGCGGTCGAGGTCGAGCAGGTCGGCGATCTCCGGCGAGCCGGCCATCTTCTCCATGTACACGCACGGACCCGGGTCGAACATCGTGCCCCTGCCGGACAGCGCGATCACGGCGAGCGCGCTCGGCATCCCGTGCGCGGCGAGCGTCGTGCCCTCGAGCGGGTCGACGGCGATGTCGACGGCCGGCGGCGAGCCGTCGCCGATCTGCTCGCCGTTGTAGAGCATCGGCGCCTCGTCCTTCTCGCCCTCGCCGATCACGACGACGCCGTCCATCTGCACTGAGTGCAGCATGTAGCGCATGCCGTCGACCGCCGCCTGGTCGGCCGCCTCCTTGTCGCCGCGCCCGACGAGCGGCGCCGCCGCGAGCGCGGCGGCCTCGGTCACGCGCACGAGCTCGAGCGCGAGGTTCCGGTCCGGCCGCTGAAAGCTGTCGTCGCTCATCACTGTCCCGTTGACGCCGGCGCGGAGCCTAGCTCAGCATCCGACGGCGACGTGTTCGTGGCGCTTTCGTCGGCGAGCACGACGCGCGCCGGCGGTCCGAGCGCGGTCGCGCCGGCGGGCACGTCGCGGGTCACGATCGCGCCGGCGCCGATCCGTGCTCCGCGCCCGATCCGAAGCGTCTGTCCGCGCGGCGCGATGACGACCGCGTTGGCGCCGATTTTCACGCCGTCCTCGACGACGATCCGCGACGGTGGCCCCGACGAGCGTTTTCCGTCGACGCGAGCCGGCCGTCCGGCCGTCAGCGTGACGTTGTGCCAGATTTTGACGCCGCGACCGATCTCGACGTTGCCGTTGACGACCACGCCGTGACCGTAGTGGCCGAGCGCGACGTCGGCGCCGACGCTCGCGCCCGGAGCGAGCGAGTTGTGGTACAGGATCGTGCCGAGCTGCTTGACGGCGAACGCCGCCCGCCAGCGCCCGCGTCGCTGCAGGGCGATCGAGCACAGCCACAGCCGCTCAGGGCTGATCACCCACAGCCTCGTCAACGCGACCCGCAACGCGCCGACGCGCTCCTCGCTCATCGGCTCGTCCGCCCACCCGCGGCCCGTGCGGCGCCGGCGCTGCTCGACGCGGTGCGGTCTCGCGGGCCCATGATCGCGCCGATCGTAGCCGACGAGCGCGCAGAGTCCCGACGCGCTCCACCCCGGTCGAGGCGGTGCAGCTCTGTACGATCCTCGCGTGAGCGACGCCGCATTGACCGTCGAGGCCCGGATACCCGCCTCGTTGAGCGCAGCGGTCGCCGAGAAG
>DATHND010000011.1:0-14532 GCA_035486335.1 Solirubrobacteraceae bacterium | reverse complement strand
TTGCTCTCGATGAGGAGTAGACTGTTCGTGCAGAGCGTGCACTGAGAGAGCGAACAGGGGAGAGCCAGATGGCGTCCGTCGAGCAGGTCGAGACCGTCGAGGAGTCACAAGCGAGCGAGCACGGCGGGGCGCCCGAGAACGCCGGCATCGCGGTCGAGAACCCGGCGACCGGCGCGACCGTCGCGACCGTTCCGGACCTCGACGCGGACGTCGTCGCCTCGATGGCGGCGCGGGCGCGCGCCGCGCAGCCGGAGTGGGAGGCGTACGGCTTCGACGGCCGCGCGCGGATCATGCTGCGCGCGCAGAAGTGGCTGATGGACAACGCCGATCAGGTGATCGCGACGATCGTCTCCGAGACGGGCAAGACGTTCGAGGACGCCTCGCTCGCGGAGATCTCCTACGCGGGCAACGCGTTCGGCTTCTGGGCGAAGCACGCCGGCGAGTACCTCGGCGACGAGCGCGTCAAGTCGGCGCAGCTGCTCGTCAAGGGCAAGAAGCTGATCGTCCGCTACCGCCCGCTCGGGCTGATCGGCGTGATCGGACCGTGGAACTACCCGCTGACGAACTCGTTCGGCGACTGCATCCCGGCGCTGATGGCCGGCAACAGCGTGATCTTGAAGCCGTCCGAGGTGACGCCGCTGACGTCGCTGCTGATGGCCGAAGGGCTGAGAGAGTGTGGACTGCCAGAGCACGTCTTCGGCGTCGCGACCGGCCGCGGCGAGACCGGCGCGGCGCTCGTCGAGCAGGTCGACATGATCATGTTCACCGGCTCGACGCGAACCGGGCGCAAGGTCGCCGAGGCGGCCGCGCGGCGGCTGATCCCCGCGTCGCTCGAGCTCGGCGGCAAGGACCCGATGATCGTCCTGTCCGACGCCGACCTCGAGCGCGCGGCGAACTTCGCGACGTACTACTCGATGCAGAACGCCGGCCAGACGTGCATCTCGATCGAGCGCGTCTACGTCGAGGAGCCGGTGTACGACGAGTTCGTGCAGAAAGTCTCTGAGAAGGTCCGCGCGCTGCGCGTCGGCAAGCCCGAAGGCCCCGGCTCGGTCGACGTCGGCGCGATCACGTTCCCGCCGCAGCTGCAGACGATCGAAGACCACGTGACCGACGCCGTCGACAAGGGCGCGCGCGTGCTCGCCGGCGGCCACTCAAAGCCCGGCCCTGGGCGCTTCTACGAGCCGACGGTGCTCGTCGACGTCGACCACACGATGAAGTGCATGACCGAGGAGACGTTCGGCCCGACGCTGCCGATCATGAAGGTCGCCGACGCCGAGGAGGCGGTGCGGCTGGCGAACGACTCGCCGTACGGGCTCGGCTCGTCGGTCTTCACGCGCGACACCGAGCGCGGCGAGCAGATCGCGCGGCGGATCGACGCCGGCGCGGCGAACGTCAACGACGCGATGATCAACTACACGGCGCTCGAGCTGCCGATGGGCGGCGCGAAGGCGTCCGGCCTCGGCTCGCGCCACGGCGCCGGCGGCATCCGCAAGTACGCCTCGCAGCAGGCGATCGTCGTCACGCCGAAGCTCGCGCTGAAGAAGGAACCGCACATGTTCCCGTACAAGGGCCGCACGTCGCGCTTCCTCGCCGGGCTGTTCAAGTTCTTGTACGGAAGAGGGCAGAGGGACTAGCGACGCATGGGTAGGCCCGGAGCGTCAAGCGCTCTGGGCCGCGTCGCCCGCGTCGAGGTTCGCGCTCGCGCTCCCGCGCCGGCGGGCGTTTAGCTGAGCCGCACGCCGAGCATGCGTTCGAGCTCGGGGATCGTGCGCTCGGCGCTCGTGTGGTGCACGGTCGCCATCCCGAGCGCTTGCGCTGGCTTCAGGTTGAACGGCAGGTCATCGACGTACACGGCCTGCTCGGGCGCGACGCCGGCGCGCTCGGCGCCGAGCTCGTACATCCGCCGCGACGGCTTGCGCATGCCCTCAACGGCTGAGATCACGACGCCGTCGAACAGCTCGTCGAACAGCTCGTGCGGGTAGCGGTGCACGCCCCACGAGTTCGACACGAGCGCCGTGCGGACGCCGCTCTGGCGGGCTTTGCGCACGGCCTCCACCATCGCCGTGTCGGGCTGCACGCCGGCGAACAGCCCGTCGATCAACCCGTCGGACGCGACGCCGAGCAGCGCCGCCAGCCGGCGCTCGAACTGCTCCTCTTGCAGCTCGCCCTTCTCCAGCGCGATCAGCAGCTCGCGCGAGGACGGGTCGGAGCTGAAGCGGCCGCGCAAGGTCTGCGGGTCGATCTCGACGCGCACGCAGTATTCGCGGAACGAGTCGAACAAGTTGCTCGTCAGCACCCCGCCCCAGTCGATCAGCAGCGCCGTGCGCTCGCCGGCCGGCGTTGCCGCCGCGGAGGAGCCCGCCGTCGCAGCGACGCAGGCGGCGTCGGCCGCGCCGTCGGCGCCGAGACGCGCGTCCGGCTCAGCTCTCGCCATGCGCGATCAGCTCGGCCTGCTCGGCCAGTTCGATGACGCCGTCGCCGAACGCCTTCAGATACGGGTCGTCGGTCGTGCCGGCGACGGCGCGCTTGTAGTTGCCCTCCATGAACACGACCGACTTCCAGATGGCGAGCGTCGTGTACCAGCGCAGGTCGCGCATCGAGCGGCCCGCGCGCGCTTCGTACATCGCGATCAGCTCTTCGCGCGTCGGAAAGCCCTCGCGACGCGTGACCGCGCCGAGCGCCTCGCGCAGCCCCTTCTCGGGGTCGCCGCGCTCGGTCCACATCATGCAGAGGTAGCCGACGTCGGCGAGCGGGTCGCCGATCGTCGCCATCTCCCAGTCGAGCACGCCCGCCAGGCGCGCCGGCGCGCCTGGCGCGAAGATCGTGTTGCCGAGGCGGAAGTCGCCGTGCACGATCGTCGCCGCGCCGGACTCCGGCATGTGCTCGGCGAGCCATCCGCCGACGCGTTCGACGGCGGGTATCTCACGCGTCTTGTTCAGCTCCCACAGGCCGCCGAAGCGCCGCAGCTGGCGCTCGAGGTAGCCAGTCGGCTTGCCGAAGCCCTCCAGGCCGACCGCCTGCCAGTCGACCGCGTGGATCTCGACGAGCGCGTCGATCAACTGCTCGCTGATCCGTCGGCGCTCGGCCGGCGCGTCGATCGCCGGCGGGATCTCGGTGACGATCACCTCGCCGTCGATCAGCTCCATCACGTAGAACGGGCAGCCGATCACCGACTCCTCGTCGCACACCGCCAGTACGAGCGGCACGCGCGCCGGCGTGTCCGCCAGCGCGCGCAGCAGGCGCGCCTCGCGCAGCACGTCGTGCGCGCTCGGCGGCAGCGGCGGGCGCGGCGGCCGTCGCAGCACCATCTCGGCGCGGCCGCGGCGAATCAGATACGTGACGTTCGAGTGCCCCTCGCCGATCGGGCTCGCCTCGATCTCGCCCTCGCCGAGCCCGTGCCGGTCGAGGAAATCCGCGAGCGAGTCGAGCACGAGCAGCGGCGGGCGCTCGTTGCGCTCGGCCTCGGCCGCCGTCTGCACGATGTCGTCCGGCGCGATGGCTGTACTCACGTCGCGAACGCTACACGGCGATCGCTGCGGGAGACCGCAACCTTGCACGCTGCCGAGTGTCTCAAGCGACCATGCTCCGAATCAGAAAGCTCCTCCTCACGACCGTCCTCTGCGGCCTCGCCGCCTGCTCCGCCGGAGCTGCGCCGGCGCTCGCGTCGCATTCTCAGCCCGACTACTTCGAGGGCTCGACACTGCTGCTGAGCGCAAAGACGCGCCCGAAGGCGATCGCGCAGATGCAGCACCTCGGCGTCAAAGCGCTGCGGATCGAGCTGTATTGGTACGACGTCGCGCAGAGCCCCAGCAGCGCGACGAAGCCGCCGCTCGACATGACCAACCCCGGCTACTACGCGTGGGGCGAATACGACAAGCTGATCGCCGAAGCGCGGCGAGTGGGATGGAAAGTGCTGCTGACCGTCACCGCGCCCGTTCCGCGTTGGGCGACGTCGAACAGGAAAGCGCCATACGTCACGAAACCCGACCCGAAAGACTTCGAAGAATTCATGACGGCCGTCGCGCGCCACTATGGCCCGACGAGCTCGTTCGGCTCGACCGTCTCGTTGTTCTCGATCTGGAACGAGCCCAACCACCCGGCGTTCCTGCAGCCGCAGTGGAACACGAACGGGACGCCGGCCTCGCCGCGGATCTACCGCGCGCTCTACCAGGCCGGCTACGCCGGGCTGAAAGCGGGCGGCATCGCCCAGCCGAAGGTGCTGTTCGGCGAGACCGCTCCGACGGGCTATGACAGGGTCAACTACAGGCGCGAAAGGTCGAGAGCGCTGTTGCACGACGTCGCGCCGCTGCTGTTCCTGCGCGAAGCGCTGTGCTTGAACAGCCACTATCGGAAATCGGGCTCGTGCACGCCGTTGACGGCGGCCGGCTACGCCCACCACGCGTACACGACCGCCGCCGGACCGTCGTACAGGCCGCCGGAAGGCGATGACGTGACGATCGGCGTGCTCGCGCGGCTGTCGAACGCGCTGAACCGCGCGTTCAGCGCGCACGGCGTCACGTCGAACCTGCCGATCTACCTGACCGAGTTCGGCGTGCAGAGCAAGCCGAACAGGTACCTCGGCGTGCCGGTCGCGCAGCAGGCCGAATTCGACGCGCTCGCCGAAAAGATCGCTTGGAGCAATTCGCGCGTCGTCGCGTTCTCGCAGTACCTGCTCCGCGACGACCCGCTCGGCGGCAAGCCCGGCTCGAGCGTCAATGGCGGCACGGTCGGCTTCCAGACCGGGCTCGAGTACCTCAGCGGCGCGCCAAAGCCGCTGTACGCGGCGTGGCCGGTGCCGCTCGTCGTCTCGAAGTCCGGCCACGGCTACTCGCTATGGGGGCTCGTGCGACCGACGAGCGGCGCGACGAAGGTGACCGTGCTCGTGCAGCCGCCCGGCGCGCGCAAGTACAGGACGCTGAAGACCGTCGCGACCGACAGCCTCGGCTACTGGACGCTGAGCTCCTCGACCCGCGGCGCGCGCTGGCGCGTGCGCTGGATCAGCCCGACCGGCGTCAAGTACGAAGGCCCGCCGGTCAGCGCGCACTAGCCCTGGCCGGAACGCCGGCAGCGGCATTGCCCTCCTAGAGTGGGAGGGCGATGCCGTGCCAGGCCGCCCTAGGGTGTCGTTGGTCAAGCCGGCCAAGGACGCAGGGAGCGTGGCGTGCTGGCCGATCAGTCGATCGCATCTGATCGACGATCGGCACGCGAGCGACCGAGGACGCCGGCCGGCGCCGGCCAACGGCGCCCTAGAGTGGGAGGGCGATGCCCGAGCTGCCTGAGGTCGAGATCACCGCGCGGCTGCTCGACCGCGCGCTGGTTGGCGCTGAGATTGAGTCGGCGCTCGCGCCGGGCGTCAACGCGCTGAGGACGTTCGACCCGCCGCTGTCGGCGCTCGCCGGCGAGCGCGTCGCCGCGGTGCGCCGTCGCGGCAAGCACCTGATCATCGAGACGGCGCCAGTCGGTGGAGAGCTCGAGCTGGCGCTGCTGATCCATCTGATGTCGGCCGGGCGGCTGCAGCTATACGACAAGCGCGCCGGCCCGCGTGATCGCACGTCGCGGCTGCTCGTGCGCCTCGGCGACGGCCGCGAGCTGCGCCTGCGCGAGTTCGGCTCCAAGCAGGCCGCGTGGGTCAAGCTGCTGCGCGCGGGCGAGCTCGAGCGCGACGACGCGCTCGCGACGCTCGGCCCCGAAGCGTGGCCCGATCCGCCCGACGGCGAGCGGCTGGTCGGCCTGCTCGACACGCCGCGTCCGCTGCACTCGCTGCTGCGCGACCAGCACGCGATCGCCGGCATCGGGCGCTCGTGGGTAGACGAGATCCTGTGGAGCGCGAAGCTCTCGCCGTTCAAGCGCGGCGCCGATCTCGACGCCGACGAGCGCACGCGCCTGCGCGAGGCGATCGTGACCGTTCTCGGCGATGCGCTCGCGCGCTACGAGGAGCTCGTCGAGTTGCCGATCCCCGACAAGCTGCCGATGCCGCTGAAGGTCCACCGCCACGAGGGCGAGCCATGTCCGCGCTGCGGCGCGACGCTGCACGCGGTGCACTTCGAGGATTACGTGATCGCGTACTGCCCGCGCGATCAGACCGACGGGCGCGTGTTGAAGGACCGGCGCCTGTCGCGGCTGCTGCGCTGAGAAAGCGGGTAGGTTGGGGCGCATGAGCAAGCTGCTGTTCAGGCCGTTCGGCATCGTCGCGGGGATCGCCGCGGGGTTGATCGGCAAGCGGCTGTTTCAGGGCCTGTGGCGCGTCGTCGACGACGCGAAGCCGCCGAAGCCGGAGGAGCGCCCCGCGCCGATCGGCAAGCTCGCGCTCGCGCTCGCGTTCGAAGGCGCGCTGTTCCGGCTCGTGCGTGGTCTGGCCGAGCACGGATCGCGCCACGCGTTCTCCCGCCTGACCGGTGCGTGGCCGGGCGAACGCGCCGCCGAGGCGAAGTGACGAGCGACCGCCGGCTGCCCGAGCCGGGCGGCGAGCGCGGGCAGATGCTCGCCGACGTCTCGAACGCGATCGTGCGCATCCACAAGCGCTTCTACGGCAAGGGGCCGGTGAAGGCTCGCGCGCATCTCTCGCAGGACCTGCTGACGGTCGTCCTCGAAGGCGGCTTCACGCGCGGCGAGCAGACGTTGCACGATCACGGGCACGCACAGGAGGTCGTTCGTTCGCGCCTCGTGATGCAGGAGTCGATCGAGAGCGAGTTCCGCGCCGCTGTCGAGTCGATCCTGTATCGGTCGGTGCGCTCGTTCATGAGCGCCAACGATCCGTCGAACGACCTGCAGGCGGAGGTCTTCGTGCTGCATCCGCGCGGCGCCGACGAGCTCGCCGACGACGAGCCGGGCGTGGGTGGCGAGTTTTAGGCTCCCAGCCGTCTCTCGCTACGCTGCGCGGATGGTCGACGCTGGCGAGCAGGCACCAGACTTCGAGCTTCCCGATCAGGATGGCCGGGCGGTCAAGCTCTCGGACCTCCAAGGCCAGCGAGTCGTACTGTTCTTCTACCCCAAGGCCGACACGCCGGGCTGCACGACGCAGGCGTGCGGCGTGCGCGACCACCACCCCGACTACGACGCGGCAGGCGCCGTCGTGCTCGGGGTCTCACCCGACCCGGTCGCGAAGGTGAAGAAGTTCCACGACAAGCACGCGTTCGACTTCCCGCTGCTGGCCGACGAAGACCACGGCGTCGCCGAGACGTACGGCGTCTGGGTCGAGAAGTCGATGTACGGGCGCGAGTACTTCGGCAACGAGCGCACGACGTTCGTGATCGACGCAGATGGCGTCGTCTCGAACGTGCTCCGCAAGGTCAAGCCGGCCGAGCACGACGAGCGGGTGTTGGCGGCGCTCGCCGACGCAGGTCCCTCCGTCGCCTAGGCGTCTGTCCCGCGAGCGCCGGACGACGACGTCCGGCTGGGTGCTGCGCGGGCTGAACGATCCACGGCGAAGGGCGCCGCCGCGATCCCCGTACGCTTGAGGCGTGCCCGCGCTGCTTGCGTCAGCCTCGATCGGCGACACGCTGACCTCGTTCTTCAACGCGGTCGGGCAGTTCTTCTCCGATCTGGCGGCCGTCAACTGGGGACTGCTGCTGCTCGGGCTGCTCTGCTTCGGGCTCAACCTGACGCTTCGCTCGCGCGCGTTCTTCCACAGCCTGCGCGCCGCCTACCCGTCGGTCAGGTTCCAGTGGAGGCGCGTGTGGGGCGCCTACTGGGCCGCCGTCGGCTTCAACAACGTCGTGCCCGCGCGCGGCGGCGACGTGATCAAGCTGTTCCTGACGCGCTCGTCGATCCCCGACTCGAGCTATCCGACAGTCGCCGCCGCGTTCTTCGTCGAGTCGGTGTTCGACGCCGCGGTCGGCGTGTTCGTCCTGATCTTCGCGTTCACGCAGGGCGTCTTCCCGAAGCCGCCCGACTTCTCGAAGCTGAACGCCTTCGAAATCTCGTACTTCGCCGAGAACTTCCGCTTCACGCTGTTCCTGATCACGGCGATCGCGATGATCGGCCTGGTCGCGTTCGCCGTCCTCTCATCGCGCGTCAAGGCGTTCTGGGCGCGCGTGCGCCAGGGCGTCACGATCCTCTCGGACCGCCGACGCTACCTGCGCGAGGTCGTCTCGCTGCAGGTTCTAGCCTGGCTCGCGCGCTTCGCCGCCTTCTGGTTCCTGCTCGACGCGTTCGGCGTCGGCGGCTCGGTCAAACACGTGCTGCTCGTGTTCGGCGTCAACCAGGTCGCCGGCGCGGTCCCGTTCACGCCCGGCGGCGCCGGCGTCCAGCAGGCGCTGCTCGTGAAGGTCTTCACCGGCGCCGCTCCGACGGCGGTCGTCGCCGCGTACTCGGTCGGCCAGCAGATCGCGATCGCCGCGTTCACCGCGTCCGTCGGGCTGGGCGCCGTCGTGTTCATCTTCCGCTTCCGCTCGTTCAAGGAAGTGATCTCCGCCGGGCGCGCCTCGCGCGACGCCGAGCGCGAGGAACAGCGCGAAGCGGACGCGCGCGCGGCCGACGGTCGGGCTACTGAAGCCCGGCGCGCGCCTCGCGCACGAGCGTGACGGCCTCGGGGAAGACGAGCGCCATCACCGTGCGGATCTGTTCGGCCTGCGCCTCGGCGTTGCCCTGGAGGTTGATCCGCTCGACGGCCGCGACCGTCATGTCGACGGCGAGCTTGATCGCGTTGTCGGCCCACGCGAGCCGCTGCTGCCCCTGCATCTGCTCGGCGAACTCGGCGAGCCGGCGCTGAAGCTCCTCCGGATCTCCGAACAGGTCGCCGAGGCCGCCACCCTCCATGCAGGCATCATAGACTGACCGGCTCGATGTCAAGCAAGGACGAGATCAACCAGCAGGTGGCGCGCGAGAGCGAGTGGCGCGCGCGTCTCGCCGTGCCCGCATTCGCCGGCGGCTTGCTCTACCTGCTCAGCGGGATCGTCACGAACGCGGTCGCCAGCAGCGCGCCGACGGTCGGTGTGCTGCAGGGTCTCGCGCCGGCGCTCTCCGGCGAAGCGAACCCGGCGGTCAGCCCGCGCGCGCCCGAAGTCAAATACCTCAGCCACCACGCCTCCTCGCTGATCATCGCGAGCGTGCTCGCCGCGATCGCGATCGGCGCGCTGACGCTCGTGCTGATGCTGCTCGCCGACGCATCGCGCTTTCGCCGTCCGGCCTCGTGGGCGCTCGCTCGACCGTTGGTCCTCGTCGGCGGCGTCGCGCTCGCCGTGATCAGCGTCGTTCACCAGGTCGTCCTCGCGATCGAAACGCACAGCTTCGCGGTCGGCCACGACTTCACCAACAACGCCGTCGACAACGCGCTCGCGAAGAGCACGCCGAACGTGGTCAGCCAGTACCTCGACCTGCTCGCCGGGCTCGCCGTCGCCGTCGCGATGGGCGTGATCGTCGTCAACGCGATCCGCGTCGGTCTTGTCACCCGCTGGCTCGGCGTCGTCGGGATCATCAGCGCGATCCTGATCTTCCTGCCGATCGGCGGCGCGACGCTCGAGGTGATCCCGTCGTTCTGGCTCGTCGCGATCGGCATCCTCTACATCGGCAAATGGCCCAACGGGCAACCGCCCGCGTGGGAGTCCGGCGAGGCGCGTCCGTGGCCGTCGCGCGCGCAGATGCGTGAACAGACGGGCGGCGCTCGCGGCGGTCGTCCCGCGCTCGCGACCGGCTCCGGCGACGTCGCGCCGGCTCCGGCGAAGCCGGCCGCCGGCGGCTCCTCGCGCAAGCGCCGCAAGCGTGGCGCGCGCGACGGCGACGGCACCCGCTGAACCACGCCGGCGCACCCGGTGGCAGAATTGCCCGAGCGAGTGCATGAATCGCGCGAGCGAGGAGGAGCGATGTCGAGAGAACGGGACACAGCCGCAGGCGGCGGGCTCGACGAGGAGCTTGCCGCGCTGCTCGACGTCGAGACGTTCGACCCGCCGACTGAGTTTTCAGAGCACGCGCTGCTCGACGACCCGGCCGTCTACGAGCGGGCGGCCGAGGACCCGCTCGGATGGTGGGTCGCGCAAGCCGAGCAGCTCGACTGGTTTCAGAAGTGGACGCGCGTGCTCGACGACGACGACCCGCCGTTCTACAAGTGGTTCACCGGCGGCTCGCTGAACGTCTCCTACAACTGCCTCGACCGCCACGTGATCGCCGGGCGCGGCGAGCGCGTCGCCTTTCACTGGCGCGGCGAGGACGGCTCAGAGCGCGAGATCACCTACGCGCAGCTGCTCGCCGACGTCGAACGCTTCGCGAGCGCGTTGAAGGATCAGGGCGTGCAGAAGGGCGACGTCGTCGGGATCTACCTGCCGATGATCCCCGAGGTGCTCGTCGCGATGCTCGCGTGCGCGCGGATCGGCGCGCCGCACAACGTCGTCTTCGGCGGCTTCTCCGCCGAGGCCGTGCGTGAGCGGATGGAGTTCAGCGAGGCGAAGCTCCTGATCACCGTCGACGGCGCCTCGCGCAAGGGCAAGCTCGCGCCGGTCAAGGACCGCGTCGACGAGGCGATGGGCGACCTTTCGACGCTGCGGAAGATCGTCGTCGTGCGCAGCTCCGGCGCGCGGTGCCAGATGCAGGACGGTCGCGACGTCTTCTACGACGAGATCGTGGCCGCCGCCGATCCGGCGTGCTCGCCCGAGCCGCTCGACGCCGAGCACCCGCTCTACATCCTCTACACGTCGGGCTCGACCGCCAAGCCGAAGGGCATCCTGCACACGACCGGCGGCTACCTGACCGGCGTCTCCGCGACGCATCGCTACGTGTTCGACCTGAAGGCGGAGACCGATGTGTACTGGTGCGCGGCCGACGTCGGCTGGGTCACCGGCCACTCCTACATCGTCTATGGCCCGCTCTGCAACGGCGCGACGTCGGTGATGTGGGAGGGCGCGCCCGACTATCCGGCCAAGGACATCTGGTGGGAGATCGTCGAGCGCTATGGCGTCACGATCCTGTACTGCGCGCCGACCGCGATCCGCGCCTGCATCAAGTGGGGCGCCGACTGGCCGAACCGGCACGATCTCTCGAGCCTTCGCCTGCTCGGGTCGGTCGGCGAGCCGATCAACCCGAAGGCGTGGCTCTGGTACCACAAGGTGATCGGCTCAGAACGCTGTCCGATCGTCGACACGTGGTGGCAGACCGAGACCGGCGCGATCATGATCACGCCGTTGCCGGGCATCACCACGACGAAGCCCGGCTCGGCGACATTTCCGTTCCCGGGCGTGACCGCCTCGGTGCGCGACGAGTCGACCGGCGAGCCGATCGAGCAGGGACAGGGGTTGCTCGTGCTGACGCATCCGTGGCCGTCGATGCTGCGCACGCTCTACAAGGAGCCCGAGCGCTTCGTCGAGACGTACTTTAAGCGTTTCGGCAGGGACACGTATCTGGTCGGCGACGCCGCGCGGCGCGACGGCGACGGCTATCTCTGGGTGATCGGTCGGATCGACGACGTCGTCAACGTCTCCGGGCACCGGCTCTCGACGGCCGAGGTCGAGTCGGCGATCGTCGCGCACGCCGACGTTGCCGAGGCCGCCGTGATCGGCCAACACGACGAGGACACCGGCCAGGCGATCGTCGCGTTCGTCACGCTGCAAGGCGACCTCGTCGGCGACGAGCAGACGGTCGCGGGCATTCGCGAAACGGTCGCTCAGCGGATCGGCAAGTTCGCGCGGCCGAAGCGGATCATCTGGGCGGATGACCTGCCGAAGACGCGCTCCGGCAAGATCATGCGTCGGCTGCTGCGCGACATCGCCGAGGGGCGCGCGCTCGGCGACGTCACGACCCTGCGCGACCCGGCCGTGACGGCCCAGCTCGAGCAGCGGGTCAAGGAGATGCAGGCGCAGGAGGACTGACCGTGCGGCTAAGGGTCATCCCCGATAGGCCGAGCGCGGTGCGGTGCGATCATGGAGCGATGGCATCTGCGCCGCAAACCGCCGTCGCGCCGGGGCAGCCGGCGGAGGGCGAGCCCGATCCAGCGACGAGCGCCTCGGGGAGCGGGGCTGACGCTCCCCAGGGCGACGCGCGCTCCGCGCACCACCGCCTTCAGCGCTACCCCGATCGCGGCCTGCTCGGTGGCGTCGGCGCCGGCGTCTCCGAGCAGCTCGGCGTGCCCGTTCAGCTGGTCCGCTTCGCGATGGCGCTGATGCTCGCCGCTGGCGGGATCGGCATCGCGCTGTACGCGCTCGCGTGGCGGCTGCTGCCGGTCGCGCCCGAGAGCGAGGGAGTCGAGCGTCCACGCGGCGCCTGGCGCGAGGCCGTCGTGATCGTGATCGTCGCGCTCGCCGTCCTGTACGGGCTGCGCCGCGCCGGGCTGCTGCTGGGCGACTCGCTGATCTGGCCGCTCGTGCTAGCGACCGTCGGGCTGATCCTCGTGTGGCGGCCGGTCGCCGCGTCCGCAGGGCCGGACGCCGCGCGGCGGATCCCGCCGCTGCGCGCGCTGCTGGGGTCGTCGGGCCGTACCGAGCTGCCGCGGCCGGTCGTCGGCGTGATGCTCGTCGCATTCGCCTCCGCCGCGCTGCTGCACGCGCTCGGCGTGCTCGGCAACCTCGGCAAGGCGCTCAGCGCCGTCGCGATCGTCGCGACCATGGTCGGCCTGCTGCTCGGCCCGTGGCTCGTGCGACTCGCGCGCAGCCTCTCGTTCGAGCGCGCGGCGCGGATTCGCGAGCAGGAGCGCGCCGACGTCGCGGCGCACCTGCACGACTCGGTCCTGCAGACGCTCACGCTGATCCAGAAGCGCGCCGCCGACCCGCGCGAGGTGGCGGGGCTCGTGCGCCGTCAGGAGCGCGAGCTGCGCCGCTGGCTGTTCGACCGCCACGACAGCGAGTGCGGCGACAGCGTCAAGGCGCTGCTCGGCCGCGCTGCCGCCGAGGTCGAGGAGCTGCACGGCGTTCCCGTCGAGCTCGTCATCGTCGGCGACGCCCCCGTCGACACGCGCCTGGAAGCGCTCGTGCAGGCCGCGCGCGAGGCGCTGACCAACGCCGCCAAGTTCGCCGGCGCCGAGCGCGTCGACCTGTATGCCGAGATCGGCCCATCGCGGGTCGAGGCGTTCGTGCGCGACCGCGGCGTCGGCTTCGATCCCGCCGCGATCCCCGACGATCGTCGCGGCGTGCGCGACTCGATCCTCGGGCGCCTCGAGCGGCACGGCGGACACGCCGCGATCACGAGCGCGCCAGGCGCCGGGACCGAGGTCGAGCTGGTCGTCGAGCGCGGGCGCGGTGAGCGCGGGCAGGTCTCGATGAGCCCAGTCCCGTCCTCGTGAGCGACGAGCGTGAGGGCGCGCGCGTTCGCGTCGTGATCGTCGACGACCACGACCTGTTCCGCGCCGGCGTGCGCGCCGAGCTCGGCGGTCGCGTCGACGTCGTCGGCCAGGCCGGCGGCGTCGCCGACGCGCTCGAGACGATTCGCGCGAGCCCGCCTGACGTCGTGCTGCTCGACGTGCACATGCCCGACGGCGGCGGCGTCGAGGTGATCCGCCGGATCTGCGGCGAGCTGCCCGACGTGCGCTTCCTCGCGCTGTCGGTCTCCGACGCCGCCGAGGACGTGATCGCGGTGATCCGCGCCGGCGCGCGCGGCTATGTGACGAAGTCGATCTCCGGCGCCGAGCTGGCCGACGCGGTCGCGCGCGTCGCCGAAGGCGACGCCGTGTTCTCGCCGCGCCTGGCCGGGTTCGTGCTCGACGCGTTCGCCGACGTCGTGCCCGACGCCGCCGATCCCGAGCTCGACCAGCTGACGCCGCGCGAGCGCGAAGTGCTGCGACACATCGCACGCGGGTACATGTACAAGGAGATCGCCCAGCGCCTGGAGATCTCGGTCAAGACCGTCGAGGCGCACGTCGGCGCGGTGCTGCGCAAGCTGCAGCTCTCGAGCCGCCACGAGCTGAGCCGCTGGGCGTTGCAGCGGCGGCTCGTCAGCCTCGACTGACCCTAGGGGCGATCCCCGATTGCGGCGCCCGCGCCGAGCGGTCACAGTCCAGGCATGTCAGCGACCCCCGGCGCGAGCGCCGCAGCGCAGGACCCGCCCGCGGCGCAGGACCCGCCGAGCGACGCCGGCGCGGCGGCGATCGAGACGCGCGGCCTGACCAAGCGCTTCGGCGCGCGCACCGCGATCGACGCGGTCGACCTGCACGTCCCGCGCGGCACGGCGTTCGGCTTCCTCGGGCCGAACGGCGCCGGCAAGACGACGTTGATCCGGATGCTGCTGGGGCTCACGCACGCCGACGGCGGCACGATGAGCCTGCTCGGGCGCGCGGTGCCGCCGCAGCGCGCCGCGGCGCTGCAGCGCGTCGGCGCGATCGTCGAGGAGCCGCGCTTCCACACACATCTGTCAGGCCGCGAGAACCTGCGGATCATCGCCGCCGCGCGCGGTCCGCAGGCGCATGAGCGGATCGCGCCGGCGCTGGCGCGCGTCGGTCTTGCCGAGCGCGCCGACGAGAAGGTCAAGCGCTACTCGCTCGGGATGCGACAGCGCCTCGGCGTCGCGCGCTGCCTGCTCGCCGACCCGCAGCTGCTGATCCTCGACGAGCCGACAAACGGCCTCGACCCGGGCGGCATCCAGGAGTTCCGCGAAATGATCCGCGCGATGGTCGAGCAA
>DATHND010000010.1:0-12278 GCA_035486335.1 Solirubrobacteraceae bacterium | reverse complement strand
AGGCGGGCCTCTCGCACCTGCTAGAGCACATGCTGTTCCGCGGCACCGAGAGCTTCCGCTCGGAGGAGATCGACCAGATCTTCGACGCGATGGGCGCCGAGGTGAACGCCGGCACCGGCCGTGAGACCACATCGGTCTTCACACGTGTGCTGGACGGCCACCTCGCGCGCGCCGTCGAGGTCATCAGCGAGATGATCTGGCGGCCGATCTTCGGCGAGCTCGAGGCCGAGCGCGAGGTCGTGCTCGAGGAGATCGCGATGTACGAAGACGACCCGCAGGAGAAGGTCTTCGACGTGCTCGGCGAGGCCGTCTTCGGCGCGCACCCGCTCGGACGCGCCGTGATCGGCACGGCGCAGGTCGTCGGCGCCGTCACGCGCGAGCAGCTGAGCGCCTTTCACGACTCGCGCTACCGGCCGCACGACGTCGTGATCGCCGCCGCCGGCTCGGTCGACCACGACGCGCTCGTCGCGATGGCGCGCGCGCTCGAGATCGCTCCGGGCGACGACGCCGCGCGGGGTGACGAGCACGGCCGGCTCGCCGCGCCGAGCTTCGAGCGGCGCGTGCGCTTCTCCGAGAAAGACACCGAGCAGTACCACGTGTGCCTCGGCGGCGGCGGCCTCGCGCGCGACGACGAGCGGCGCTTTGCGCTGCGCGTGCTCGAAGGCGTGCTCGGCGCGAACTCGTCCTCGCGCTTGTTCCAGGAGGTGCGCGAGCGCCGCGGCCTGGCCTACTCGGTGTTCTCGTTCTCGAACATGTACGCCACGACCGGCGAGGTCGGGTTGTACGTCGGCACGCGCCCCGACAACCTCGAGCAGGCGCTCGCCGTGATCGTCGAGCAGCTCGAGCAGTGCGTCGCCCATCCGGCCAGCGAGGAGGAGCTGACGCGCTCGCGCGAGAACCTCAAGGGCCGTGTCGTGCTTTCGATGGAGTCGACCTCCGCGCGCATGAGCCACCTCGGCGCGTCGCTGCTGCACGGGATGCCGATCCTCTCGCTCGACCACGTGCTCGAGCGAATCGACGCAGTCGCGCTCGAGCACGTCGAGGAGCTCGCCGCGGCGCTGTTCGTGCCGTCGCAGCTGTCGGTCGCCTGCGTCGGTCCCGACGAGCGCGCCTTCGACGCGGCGATCGCGCCGCTCGCCGCCGATCCGGGCGCGCGCGCCGCTGTGGCGGACGCCGCGCTAGCGCCGGGGACGGCCCGATGATCCGCGTGGCCGTCGCCGGCGCCGCCGGACGGATGGGCGAGACCGTCTGCGCCGCCGTCGACCACGCCGATGACATGCGCCTGGCCGGGCGCGCCGACCCGTTGCTTGGCGTCACGATCGACGACGTGCTCGGCGACGCCGACGTGCTCGTCGACTTCACGACGCCCGATACCGCGCTCGCGAACGCGCGGAGCTGCCTCGACGCCGGCGTGCACGCCGTGATCGGCACGACCGGCTTCGACCTCGACGCGCTGCGCGAGGCGGCGTTCGCGCAAGGCGAGCCGCGCGCGAACGTGCTCGTCGCGCCCAACTTCGCGATCGGCGCCGTCCTGATGATGCGCTTCGCCGTCGAGGCCGCCCAGCACATGCAGAGGGCCGAGATCATCGAGCTGCACCACGACCGCAAGATCGACGCCCCGAGCGGCACCGCCGCGCGCACCGCCGAGCTGATCGCGATCGCGAGCGCCGCCGCGCCGCCGCCGATCCACTCCGTGCGCCTGCCCGGCCTCGTCGCCCACCAGGAGGTGATCTTCGGCGATCTCGCGCAGACGCTGACGATCCGCCACGACACGATCGGCCGCGAGTCGTTCATGCCGGGTGTGCTGCTTGGCGTGCGCCGGGTTGCGACGTTGCCCGAGCCGCTTGTGGTTGGGCTCGAGAGCTTGTTGTTTTGACGGCGTCGTACGCTCCCGTTGACGGCGTCCAGCCTTTTAGGTCGAGCCGGCCTCCATTCAAGAAGGCGACACGAGGTCGCCGATTCGGTCAAGCGGAACTGGATGTTCCGCTGAGGTATTCATATTGTGACCGTTCCGGTCGCCACGACACGTCACCACGATCGGTCATCCAGATCAATCACCGGCGCGGCTATCGCTCGTGAGATACTGACGCGATGATGGGGCTAGGCACGATCCTGACGGCGATGGTGACGCCGTTCGACGAGCGCAACCGCGTCGACGAGGAGGCGTTCGTCGCGCTGATGCAGCATCTCGCCGATACGGGCTCGGATGGGTTCGTCGTCGCCGGCACGACCGGCGAGGCGGCGACGATGTCGGATGAGGAGCAGGTCGGCCTGATCGAGCTGGCCGTCCGCGAGCGCCCGGCGGGAATGACGATCGTTGCGGGCACGGGCACGAACGACACGCGCGAGGCGGTCTCCTTGACCGAACGCGCGACGGCGCTCGGCGTCGACGCGACGCTCGTCGTGACGCCGTACTACAACCGCCCGAGCCGGCTCGGGCTCGTTCGCCACTACGAAGCGGTCGCGAAAGCGACCGACAAGCCGATCCTGCTCTACAACATCCCCAGCCGCACGGCCACGAACATGCCGCCCGACCTGCTCGCCGAGCTCGCGCAGATCGAGCACATCGAGGGCGTCAAGCAGGCTAACGCCGACGAGCTGCAGCTGATCGACGGCCTGGAGCTGTACGCCGGCGACGACGCGACGCTTGCGCGCACGCTCGAGCTCGGCGGCACCGGCGGGATCTGCGTCGCGAGCCACATCGTCGGCGCCGAGATGCGCCGGATCGTCGAGGAGCCCGAGCGCCGTGCGGAGATCGACGCGTCGCTGCGTGACGTCTACGAGACGCTCTTCCTGACGGCGAGCCCGACGTGCACGAAGGCGGCGCTGAACCTGCTCGGTCATGAAGCCGGCGGCCTGCGGCTGCCGCTCGTCGAGGCGACCGACGAGGAGCGCGCGGCCGTTCGCGCGATGCTCGTCCGTCACGGGCTGCTCGAGGGCGAGAGCGACGAAGCGCCCCGCGCCGGGGCATCGTCGACGCAGGCAAGCGGCACGTGAGCGCTGTTCGCGTCCTACCCCTCGGGGGGCTGGGAGAGATCGGCAAGAACATGACCGTCGTCGAGCACGACGGCCGGATCGTCGTCGTCGACGTCGGGCTGCGCTTTCCGACGCCGGAGATGGTCGGGATCGACCTCGTGCTGCCCGACTTCGCCTACCTGCGCGAGCGCGCGGCGGAGATCGAGGCGATCGTCGTCACGCACGGACACGAGGACCACCTCGGCGCGCTGCCGTGGGTCCTGCGCGAGCTCGGCCACAAGCACCTGCCGCCGGTCTACGGCGGCGCGCTGACGATCGCGATGGCGCGCTCGAAGCTCGACGAGCACAAGCTGAAGGACGTCGAGCTGAACGAGGTCGAGGACGGCGAAGCGCTCGAGCTCGGGCCGTTCTCGCTCGAGCTCGTGCACATGACGCACTCGATCCCCGACGCGAGCGCGGTCGCGCTCGGCACCGATCTCGGCACGGTTCTGATCACCGGCGACTACAAGTTCGACCAGACGCCCGTCGATGGGCCGCCCGCCGACGTCTCGCGGCTGGCCGAGCTCGGTCGCGAGGGCGTCCTGCTGCTGTGCGGCGACTCGACCAACGTCGACCGCCCCGGCTTCTCGCCGTCTGAGTCGGTCGTCGGACAGCACCTCGAGGAGGTCTTCGCGCGCTGCGACGGGCGGATCGTCGTGACGAGCTTCGCGTCGAACATCCATCGCGTGCAGCAGGTCGTCGACGCCGCCGCGGCGCTCGACCGCAAGGTCGCGCTCGTCGGCCGCTCGATGCGCAAGAACGTCGGCATCGGGCGCACGCTCGGCCACATCGAGGTGCCCGACGGCCTGCTCGTCGGGCCGCGCGAGATCAACGACTTCGCCGATGACCGCGTCGTGATCATCTCGACCGGCTCCCAAGGCGAGCCGCTCTCGGCGCTGCGGCGGATGGCCCATCGCGATCACCGTCAGGTCGAGTTGCGCGAGGGCGACACGGTCGTCTTCTCGGCGACGCCGATCCCCGGCAACGAGCGAGCCGTCAACGAGACGATCGACCGGCTCTACCACATCGGCTGCGACGTCGTGACGACGGCCGACGCGCCGGTGCACGCCTCCGGGCACGGCTACGCGGAGGAGATCAAGCTGATGCTCAACCTCGTCAAGCCGCGCTACGTGATGCCGTTCCACGGCGACTTCAAGCGCCTGCGGATGCACGCCCAGCTCGCGCAGGACGTCGGCATCCCGCCCGAGGACACCTTCCAGGGCGAAAACGGCCTGCCCCTGGAGATCACCGAGCGCGGCGCGCGCTTCGGCGCCGCCGAGCAGTCGGGGATGATCTTCGTCGACGGCGTCGAGATCGGCGACATGGCCGACGTCGCGCTGCGCGACCGGCGGATGCTCTCTGCCGACGGGATCTTCATCGTCGTCGTCACGATCGCCGAGCAGGACGGGCGCTCGGTCGCCGACCCCGAGGTGATCTTCCGTGGCGTGCCGTTCCGCGATCAGGCCGACGAGCTGATCGAGGAGATTCGCACGACCGTCGAGGACACCGTCGCGCGCGCCGCGAAGGACGAAGTCCGCGAGGTCGACCTCGTCCAGGAGATGGTCCACGACGACATGGCGAAGCTAGTCTACGACCGGCTGAAGCGACGTCCGATGGTCCTTCCCGTCGTCGTGGAGGTCTGAGCCCGCCGGCTCCTGTCCGGAGACCGGCGTCCAGCCTTCATGTCACGTCGAGCTCCGCTCTATGAGCGCACGAGACCGCTTCGCTCGCCGTGACCGATTGCACCGCCGTCCGTCCGTGACGGCGTCTGTTGGTGAAGCGGCAGCGTTACGACGAAGCGCGCGCCGCGATTCGCGGGCGACTCGAGCGCGACGTCGCCGCCGTGGCTGACCGCGACGGCCTTGACGATCGCGAGGCCGAGGCCGAACGAGCCGCCGCGATCGCCGGCGCCGCGCACGAAGCGCTCGAACAGCGTCGGCGCGAGCTCGGGCGGCACGCCCGGTCCGTCGTCCTCGACGACGAGCGTCGCGCGCCCGTCACGCACGCCGGTCGAGACGTGCACGCGCGTGCCGGGCGGTGTGTGGCGCAGCGAGTTCTCGAGCAGGTTGATCGCGAGCCGGTGGACCTCGTCGCGGACCGCGTCGACCACCGCCGGCTGCGCCTCGAGCACGATCTCGTGCTCGGCGCTGACCGGACCGAGCTCGCCCGCCGCCTCGGCGACGACCTGCGCCAGATCACACGATTCGCGCGGCACGACGCGCCCGACGTCGGTTCGCGCCAGCAGCAGCAGGTCGGCCACGAGCCGGCGCATCCGCCGCGATGAGCGCAGCGCCGAGCGCGCCGCCTCGCCCTGGTCGCCATCGAGCGATTCGGCGAGCAGCTCGAGGTTGGCGAGCACGCTTGTCAGCGGCGTGCGCAGCTCGTGCGAGGCGTCGGCGACGAAGCGCCGCTGGCGCGCGAGCATCGACTCGGTCTCGCCACGCGCGGCGTCGAGCTCTCGCAGCATCCCCTCGAGCGTGTGCGCGAGCTCGGCGACCTCGTCCTCGGCGAGCGGCTGTGGTACGCGCAGCGACGGGTCGCGCGTGCGCGCGATCGCCTCGGCGGTCGACGTCAGCTCGGCGATCGGCGCCATCGCGCGGCGCGCGATCGCCATCCCGGCGAGCAGCGACAGCGCCGTGCCCGCGAGCACGCCGACGAGCAAAAACAGCTCGACGCGCGCGACCGTCGCCTCGGTGTCGGAGACCTCGCGCCCGTACTGGATGATCACCTGCCCGATCGGCTCGTCGGTGCCGGCGATGCGCACGACCCCGACGCGGCTGACGACCCGATAGCCGTGCACGGTCTGCGGCTGACTGCTGGGCGCGCCGAGCCCGACCGATTTCACCGGTTCCCGCGCGACGATCGTCCCGCCGAGCGTGAAGATTCGCACGATCGCATGGTCGTCGGGCGCCGCATAGGCGGCGAGCGGCGGCGAGATCGTGACCGTGCGATGTTCGCCGTCGGCGGCGACTTTCAGGTCCAGCTGAGAGGCCAGCTGCCCGGCGGTGTCGGTCACCTGGCGGTTGAAGTCCGAGCGAATCCGATGGACCGTGAACGAGCCGATCGCGACGGCGAACGCGCACAGGATCACGAACGTCAGCAGCGCCGAGACGCTCGCCAGGCGCGTGCGGATCGGCAGCCGGTCGAACGCCGCCGAGCTGCGCGCGAGCGCGCGCGCGAACGGTCGGGCGAGCCTACGAGTCCACCTCACGGCAGATGGCCGGTTGAGGTGGTTGGGCAGCGGACTCTAAGCGCGAAGGACGTAGCCGGCTCCCCTGATCGTGTGCAGCAGGCGCGGCTCTCCCTCGGCCTCGAGCTTGCGACGCAGGTTGGAGACGAACACCTCGATCGTGTTGGTCGTCGAGAACGGGTCGTAGCCCCATACCTCGTCGAGCAGGCGCTGGCGCGAGATCACGATCCGCTCGTTGCGCATCAGGTACTCGAGCAGCTCGAACTCGCGCTGCGTCAACTCGACGCCGCGCTCGCCGCGCACGACCTCGTGCGTGTCGACGTTCAGTGACAAGTCGGCCACGCGAAGCGGCGCGGAACCGCGGGGGGGACGGCGGCGCAGCAGCGCGCGCATCCGCGCCAGCAGCTCCTGACGCTCGAACGGCTTGACGAGGTAGTCGTCGGCGCCCGCGTCGAGACCCTCGACGCGCGACTCGAGCGCGTCGCGCGCGGTCAGGATCAAGATCGGCACGTCGTCCTCCGAGCGCAGCGCCTTCGCGACCTCGACGCCGTCGAGGCCCGGCAGGCCGAGGTCGAGGATCACGAGATCGGGCGCGAACGAGCGGCCGTTCTCGAGCGCGCTCGGCCCGTCGGGCGCGGCGCGCACCTCATAGCCCTCCATCCGCAGCGAGCGCTGGAGCGCCTGCGCGATGTCCTCGTCGTCCTCGACGACGAGTACGCGCGGGGCACGGGAGAAGTCGTTCATCGTCTTTAAGTATCGGCGAGCACTAAAGCGACGGTAAGAACCGATGGTAGGCGACCGGGCCGCCACGTCCGCTCCGGGCAGGTTCCGGCGGCTCGGCGTCGAAGTTGCGCGAGTATGCCCGGTACGCGTAAGCGCGCCCCTGCGCGCCGCTCCTCGACCCGTACAGCTACGCGCGCGCGCAAGACCGGCGCGCGCGGCGCGCGCACGGGCGCGCGCGGCCGCGGCCGCTCCTCGCGCTCGGGTGGCCTGCTCGGCCTCGGCTCGCTCTGGCCCCAGGGTTTGCCGCGACTCGGCGTGCTCGACGAGCGCGGTCGCGAGGTCGCCGGGCTCGCACTCGTTGCGCTCGGCGTGTTCATGGGCTTCGTGCTGTACGGCGGCTGGGACGGTGGCCACGTCGGCCACGGCCTCGCCGTCGCGCTCGGCTGGACGCTCGGCAAAGCGCGCGCGCTCGCGCCGCTCGCGCTCCTCGGCGCGGGGACGATGCTGCTGCTGCGCCAGTCGCTGGCGTTCGAGCGCTCGCTGCCGCGCGACCCGCGTACGATCGGCGGCGCGTGCCTGTTCGCCGGTGTCACGCTCGCGCTCGCCGCCGGCACGCTCGGCGTCAGCTCCGGTCCCGGCCTCTCGCAGACGGCGTGGCACTCGGCGCAGCTGCAGTCGCGCGGCGGCGCGTTCGGCGAGGCGCTCTACCAGCTCACGCACCATCTCGTGCAGGATGTCGGCGTCGGCATCCTCGTCGTCTTCCTGCTGCTCGTCGGCGTGATCCTGATCACCGGCGCCTCGCTCGGCGGCACGCTGCGCGCGACCGGCAGCGGCGTGCTCGAAACGACGCGGATGATGCGCTCGCTCGCCGCGCGCGAGGACGATTCGGAGCGCGACGACGCGCCCGTGGATGATTTCGACCTCGACGCGTACGCGGCCGCGCTGCCCGGCATGCAGCCGCCGGAGCCCGGCGCCGGCGAGCTCGTCGTCCGCGCGACGCACGTCGAGGGACCGGCGCAGGAGACCTCCGAGCTGGACGCCGTCGAGGACCCATTCGCCGAGGAGGCGCCCTCGCGCGGCGGCGGCCCAGGCGCAGGCGACGCCGCGCGCCGCCGGGGCGCACTCAAGGCGGCTGCCGGCGCTGAGTCGCAGCCGGCGCCAGGCGAGGAGGAGGAGGAGGAGGAGGAGGACATCACCGGCGTCGCGCGCGCCGAGCCAGGCGAGCTGACGCCGCAGGGTCGGCTGCGCGACATTGTCACCGAGGACCCGAGCTTCGTCTGGGAGCTGCCCGATGCGAGCAAGCTCTTGACGCGCTCGAGCAGCGAGCAGACACGGCCCGACACGGCCGGGCAGGCGCAGACGGCGACCGCGCTCGTCGAGGCGCTCGGGCACTTCGGCGTGCAGGCGAAGGTGATCGGCACGGTCGCCGGCCCGCACATCACGCGCTACGAGCTGCGGCTCGCGCCGGGCACGAAGGTCGCGAAGGTCGCGCAGCTGAAGGATGACCTCGCCTACGCCTTGGCCGCGACCGACATCCGCATCCTCGCGCCGATCCCCGGCAAGCAGGCGGTCGGCGTCGAGGTGCCGAACGTCCACCGGCGGATCGTCCGCCTCGGCGACGTCTTCCAACGGCCGCCGAACGACTGGTCGCCGTTGACCGTCTGGCTCGGCAAGGACGTCGCCGGCAAGGCGATCGGCGCCGACCTCGCGAAGATGCCGCACCTGCTCGTCGCCGGCACGACCGGCGCGGGCAAGTCGGGCGCGATCAACGCGATGCTCTCGAGCGTGCTGCTGCGCGCGAGCCCGCACGAGGTACGCCTCGTGCTCGTCGACCCAAAGCAGGTCGAGCTGAACCACTACGAGTCGATCCCGCATCTGTTGACGCCGGTGATCACGAGCCCGCGGATGGCGGCGAACGCGCTGCAGAACCTCGTCAAGGAGATGGAGAGCCGCTACGGGATCATGTCGATGGCGCGCACGCGTGGGCTGGTCGAGCTGAACAAGGCGCGCGCAAAGCGCGGCGAAGCGCCGCTGCCCTACATCCTCTGCGTGATCGACGAGCTCGCCGACCTGATGATGGTCGCGCCGGCCGACGTCGAGGACTCGATCATCCGCCTCGCGCAGAAGGCGCGCGCGGTCGGCATCCACCTCGTGCTCGCCACGCAGAGCCCGCGCGTAGACGTGATCACGGGAATGATCAAGGCCAACGTCCCCTCGCGGATCGCCTTCTCGGTCTCCAGTCAGACCGACTCGCGCGTGATCCTTGACCAGAACGGCGCCGAGTCACTGCTCGGCCAGGGTGACATGCTGTTCAGCCCCGTCGGCACCTCGCGCCTGCAGCGGATCCAGGGCGCGTACATCGACGAGCGCCAGATCGAGCGGCTCACGTCGCTGTGGCGCAAGCAGGGTGAGCCGGAGCTGCGCGAGGAGCTGCTCGAGGAGGTCGAGAAGGAGGGGGCGACGGGATCGGATTCGCCCGACGAGTTCGATCCCGACGAGGACCCGCTGCTCGGCGACGCGATCCGGCTCGTCGCCGAAATGCAGACCGCCTCGACGTCGATGTTGCAGCGCCGCCTGCGCCTCGGCTACACGCGCGCCGGGCGCGTGATCGACATGCTCGAGCGACGTGGCGTGATCTCCGGCTATGAAGGATCGAAGCCGCGGCAGGTGCTGATTACCGAGGCCGACCTGCCGCGCGTGCTGGCTGCGCTCGGCGAGACGGTCGAGCCCGCGAGCGCAAGCGACTAGCCTTTCCGCGATATGGCCGAGATCGGTGAAACGCTACGCGACGCGCGTATGCGCGCTCGCATCGACGTCTCGGAGATCGAGGCGAAGACGAAGATCCGCGCGAAGTACCTGCGCGCGCTGGAGAACGAGGAGTGGGGCCTGTTGCCGGGGCCGACGTTCGTCAAGAGCTTCCTGCGCACGTACGCGCAGGCGCTCGGGCTCGACGGCAAGGCGCTCGTCGAGGAGTACCGGCTGCGCTTCGAGGACCCCGCCGAGGCGGCGCTCGAGCCGATCGTCGCCGCTCCGCAGCGAAGCCGCGGCCGTCCCGGCGGCGGGCGTTCCTCCTCGGGCGGCCCCTCGCGCGGCTACCTCGCGATCGTCGGCGTCGTGCTCGTCGTGATCGTGCTGCTGATCGTCGGCCTCGTGACGAACGGCGGCGGCTCACCGACGAATTCGTCGACCGGGCAGAACGCGGCTCGCTCGTCGTCATCCAAGAAAAAGGCGACACAGCACGCGAACGCTCACCGGAGCACGACCGTGACGCGCCCTTCGCAGAACTCGATCGTCGCGCTCTCGCTGAAGCCGACGGCGACGGTGTACGTCTGTCTGATCGGCGACGGCGGCCGCAAGGTGATCTCAGGCGTTGAACTGCACGCGGGCGTGAGCACGCCGACGTTCCACGCACACCATTTCACGATCACGCTCGGCAACAGCTCGGTGACGATGTACGTCGACGGGCACGCGCGGATCGTGCCGCCGTCGAGCCAGGCGATCGGCTATTCGATCTCGAGCTTCGGGCGCCGCAAGCGCCTGGCGCCGGGCAGCCTGCCGACCTGCGCGTGAGCGCGCGTGCGGGCATCGTCGTGACGGGCACCGAGGTGCTGGCCGGTCGCGTCAGCGATCGCAACGGGCCGTGGCTGTCCGATCGGCTGCGCGAGCTGGGCGTCGATCTCGCGCACATCCAGATCGTCGGCGATCGCCGCGAGGACATGGCCGCGGCGCTCGCGTTCATGGCCGAGCGGGGGATGGATGTCGTGCTGACGAGCGGCGGCCTCGGGCCGACCGCCGACGACCTGACGGCGGAGGTCGTCGCCGGCTTCCAGGGGCGCGAGCTGGCGCTCGACGAGGCGCTCGAGCGGAGGATCGCCGAAATCGTCGCGCCGCTCGCCAAACGCTGGCCGAATCTCGACGTCGCCGCAATCGAAGCCGGCACGCGCAAGCAAGCGACCGTCCCGCGCGGCGCGACCGTGCTCGACCCGGTCGGCACCGCTCCAGGGCTCGTCGTGCCGCCCGGCGAGGGGCGCGAGGGGGGACCGACCGTCGTCGTCCTGCCGGGGCCGCCGCGCGAGCTGCAGCCGATGTGGGATCGGGCGCTCGAGACCGACGCGCTGCGGGCGGCGATCGCCGGCGCGACGAGCTATCGCCAGCGCACGCTGCGGCTGTTCGGAATGCCCGAGTCGGAGATCGCCGAGACGCTGCGCGTCGCCGCGCGCGACGGCGTCGAGCTTGACCGTCTCGAGATCACGACGTGCCTCAAACGCGGCGAGATCGAGGTCGTCACGCGCTACGAGCCCGACGCCGATGGCATCTACGAGGAGCTCGCCGCGATCGTCGCCGAGCGCCACGCCGACACGCTGTTCTCCTCCGACGGCAGCACCGTCGACGAGATCGTCGCGCGGCTGCTCGCCGGGCGCACGATCGCGACGGCCGAGTCGTGCACCGCCGGCCTGCTCGCCGCGCGCCTGACCGAGCGGCCCGGCTCCTCCGAATACGTCAAGGGCGGTCTCGTCGTCTACTCCAACGACGCGAAGATCACGCTCGCGGGCGTCGAGCAGACGCTGATCGACGCGCACGGCGCCGTCTCCGGCGAGGTCGCCCAGGCACTCGCCGCCGGCGCGCGCGAGCGTCTGCAAGCGGACCTCGGCATCGGCATCACCGGCATCGCCGGCCCGGGCGGCGGCAGCGCGCAAAAGCCGGTCGGGCTCGTCTGGCTGAGCATCGCCGGTCCCGGCGACGCGAGCGTGACGCGCTCGGTCAACCTGCCCGGCGGGCGCGCCGACGTGCGCGACCGCTCGACGACCGTCGCGATGCACATGCTCCTGCGCGCGCTCGGCGGCTGAGCGGGGATCACCTCCCACCTGGGCCTGGGTCCGGGTCGGGTCCGGGGGACGGCATCAGTCGTTGGAGCGGGGACGGTGTTCCGGTTTTCTCGTCCCCGATAGCAGTTGTATATACGCCGTAGATACGATTGCTATCGGCGCGTCGAATGGATATCAGCCCCACAAAGCTGGCATCGTGCTTCCGGTGTCTCGCGACGCGACAACGCGCCTCTTCGTCGCGGTCGACCCGCCGCCGGCCGTCTGCGGCGAGCTCGCGGCGTGGGCGCGCGCGGCGCTCGGCGGCCTGCGCGGGCTCGACGCCGACGCCCAGACGCGCACGGCCGGCTCGCGCGTGCGCCTGCTCGGCGCCGAGACGATGCACGTGACGCTGTGCTTCCTCGGCGGCCGACCGCTCGCCGAGCTCGACACGATCGCGGCGGCGCTCGACGCATGCTCGGCGGAGCGCCCGCAGCTGTACGTCGGCGCGCCGCTGTGGCTGCCGCCGCGGCGGCCGCGCTCGCTCG
>DATHND010000009.1:0-8525 GCA_035486335.1 Solirubrobacteraceae bacterium | reverse complement strand
CTGACCACGACCTGGTCGACCAAGCCGGCGCTTCAGCTCGTGGCGCCCCGGGAACCGCCCCGCCCCCCTCCATGTCGACCCCCGCCGCGTCCACGGCCGATCAACGCTGCCACTTGACAGACGCCCCTCCATATGAGCCAGCCCGCGTCGGACACAGGGGCCCTCATCGCGAGGGCCCTGTCAATGTCGTGAAGGACGCCCTGAGAAGCGCGTAGAGCGAGCGTCTTAGCGCCGCTCCGGGTAAAGTGCGGGGATGGATCAGGATCGGGCGGCGGACTTCGTCAGGCGCTTCGCGGAGTTCTGGCAAGCGCCGGTGGTCGAGCACCTCGACACAGTGCTTGCACCCGACGCCCGTCTTTCCGCGCCGATGGTTTCGACCACGTACGGACTGGACGCTGGCAAGCGCACCTTCGCTGAGCTCTTCGAGTTGATACCCGACATGACCGCCGAGGTCCACCGCTGGGGCGCAACCTCCGATGGCGTTCTGATCGAGTTCACGGTTCGCGGTACAGCAAACGGAGCCCCTATCTCCTGGCAGTCGGTCGACCGCTTCGTTCTCAACAAGGACGGGCTCGCCACCGAGCGGTTCACCTACTTCGATTCCTTGCCACTGCTACTGACCCTGGTGCGACGTCCCCGAACGTGGCTCGGGTTCACGCGCAGCCGCATCAGACAGATGCGCCACTGAACCCTGGGCCACGGCCGCTCGCCCCTTGCGGAGATGCGCGTCTCGGTCGGCTCCTCCGCGTGCCTGCTGCGGACGAAAAGCAGGCGTCCGAGCGATCGTCGCCAACGCCGCGAATCGACAGGCGCTTCGGGAACGCTGCACTGGCGTCGACCGCCAAGTTCGTCGACTTACGGCCGAGCCCGGGTAGGCTCTGCCGATGAAGCGCTACCACGTCACCACGTTCGGCTGCCAGATGAACGAGCACGACTCGGAGCGGATGAAGGGGATGCTGGAGTCGCTCGGCTACGCGGAGGCGGGCGAGCGCGGCGAGGCCGATCTGATCCTGTTCAACACGTGCTCGATCCGCGAGACGGCCGACAGCCGCTTCATCGCGCACCTAGGCGAAGCGCGCCGGCTCAAGCGCGAACGCCCGGAGCGCGTCGTGGGGGTGGGGGGCTGCTGGGCGCAGTCGGTCAAGGAGGAGGTGTTCGCGCGCTTTCCGTTCGTGGACGTCGCGTTCGGGCCGGGACAGGTACACAAGCTGGCGGAGTTCCTGACGAGCGACTCGCTGACGGCGCAGGGGTACTTCGAGTTCGAGGGCTTCACGGGCCACCTGCCGGCGCATCGCGCGCGCCCGTTCCAGGGCTGGATGCAGATCAGCGTCGGCTGCAACTGCGCGTGCTCGTACTGCATCGTGCCCTCGACGCGCGGCCGTGAGGTCAGTCGTCCGCTCCAGGAGCTGGTCGCCGAGGCGCGGGCGATGGCGGCGGACGGCGTGCGCGAGGTGACGCTGCTGGGACAGAACGTGAACTCATACGGGCGCGACCTGCCGGATCGCCCGACGTTCGCAGGGCTGCTGGCCGAGGTCGATGCGATCGACGGGATCGACCGGATCCGCTACACGAGCCCACATCCGAAGGACATGCGCGAGGACGTCGTTCGCGCGCATGCGGAGCTTCAGAGCGTGTGCGAGCACATTCACCTGCCGCTGCAGTCTGGCTCTTCGCGCATCCTCAAGGCGATGCGCCGCACGTACGACCGCCGCCGCTACATGGAGCGTGTGACGATGATCCGCGAGCACGTGCCGGACGTCGCGTTGAGCACCGACATCATCGTCGGCTTTCCTGGCGAGAGCGAGGAGGACTTCGCGCAGACGCTGGAGGTCGTCGAGGAGGTCGGCTACGACGCGGCGTTCACGTTCGTGTTCTCGCCGCGCCGCGGCACGGAGGCGGCGCAGCTGCTCGAGCAGGCGGTGCCGCACCCGGTCAAGGTCGAGCGGATGGAGCGCCTGCTGGAGGTCGTGCAGCGGCGCGCGCGCGAGCGCGCGCAGCGCTTCGTCGGGCGCACGCTCGACGTGCTCGTCGAAGGCAGCTCGCGCACCGACGCGGAGCGTGTGCGCGGGCGCTCGCGCCACAACAAAGTCGTCAACTTCACAGGCCTGGCGACGGCGGGGGAGCTCGCGCAGGTGCGAATCGACGCGGCGACTAGCCAGACGCTCGCGGGCGAGGAGCTGCTGCTCGCGCGCGTCGGCGCCTGAGGAGCTAGGCGAACGCCGGGACGCTCTCGGCCCGGGCTGGGGGCGTGGCGCCGGACAGGCAGACTTGGTCGCGCCCGTTGCGCTTCGCGCGATAGAGCGCCTCGTCGGCTTCCTTGAAGACCTCGGAGTAGTCGAACGTCTGGCCCTGCTTGGAGGCGCCGACGCCAAAGCTCATCGTCACCGTGACGCCGCCGGCGACGCCGTGCTCGGCGACTCCCTGGCGAAGCGCTTCGGCGAGCCTCGCCGACTGGGCCAGGTCCGAGCCGGGGAGCAGGACGAGGAACTCCTCGCCGCCGAGGCGGTAGGCGAGGTCGAACGCGCGCAGTCGCTTGCGCAGCACGTACGCGACCTCCTTCAGCACGATGTCACCGACGGTGTGCCCGCGCGTGTCGTTGATCGCCTTGAAGTGGTCGAGGTCGCCGACGATGATCCCGACCGCCTCGCCGGTCACGACGGACTGCTGTGCGAGCTCGGCGACGCGCGTGCTGAGGGCCTTGCGGTTGAGCATGCCCGTCAGCTGGTCGATCACGGCGTCGCTGCGGTGCTGGATGTCAGAGCGCATCAGCGGCGTCGAGAGGACGGCGACGCACAGCAGCAGCGCGAGCGGCGCGATCAGGTAGACGGGGTCGTCGATCACCCTGTGCGCGTCGACGCCGAACGCGACGGCGAGCAGAATCAGGCAGTTGACGATCACGCCGGCGACGACGCCGCGCATCGGGAAGCGCGAGCTGAGCGTGATCACCGGAATCGCCAGCCAGGCGAGCGTCGGCTGGTCGGGGCCGCCGCCGAGCGCGACGGCGCCGCCGATCACGAGGCCGCTCCCGATCCACGCGCCGAACATCACCAGCTCGGGCTTGGCGACGCGCGGCATCAGCCGGTCGGCGAGGCCGAAGCAGATCGCAGCCGGGATCAGGAACAGCGCCGGCCACCAGCCGAGCCACGGTCCCGCTGCGACGAGCGCGACCGCGAGGATCGCGAGCGCGCGCTGCCTGACGGGGCGCACGCGCTCCTCCATGTCGAGCATCCGGTCGCGATCGAGCTCGTCACGGCACAGCCATGACGAGCTTTCCGCGAGCCTTGGCTCTGGCAGCTGCGCGCGTTCCCCCTGCATCAACCGTCTTGCTCGGCGCGCGTGCGACGGACGATAACCGGCCGAAGCGCGATTGGACGAAAGTTCTGTGTGCGATTCGGCGTCCAGGCCGCCGGCGCCGGCAGGCGCTCGCATCGGCTGCGGCGCCTGCCGGATCGGCCTCGTTCGAGTCGCTGCGGAACGAGCTACGAGGCGGTTGCGCCCGCCGGAGCCGCCGGGTAGCCGGCGCCGGACGTCGGCGGCCCCTGCGCGGCGGAGCCGCCCTGATGCGCGCCCATGTTCGGGCAGGGCTTCTTGCCCTGTTCGCCGGATTTCGGCGTCGTCTGTTTGCTCGCGCCGCTCGACGGCGTCGTACTCGTCGTCGGCGTGCTCGTCGACTGGCTCGTCGTCGTGCTCTCGCCGGTGCTCGTGGTCCCGGTCGACGCC
Source organism: Solirubrobacteraceae bacterium (assembly GCA_035486335.1). GTDB lineage: Bacteria > Actinomycetota > Thermoleophilia > Solirubrobacterales > Solirubrobacteraceae > Palsa-744. Next base: position 4,805 of record DATHND010000009.1, on the reverse strand, counting down.
GACGCGCCGGCGATCCCGGCGGCAGCACCGCCGGTCGCGAGCGCGCCGGCGACCATCGTCGCTCCGAGCAGTCTGGATATCGTCATCCGATCGACCTCCTTTGGGTCGTTGATCGTTGGTGATCAGATCGTGCGCCGACTTGCTAAGCACGCTTGCACGGGTGCGTAGGGGTTGCGTAAGCGCTCGCGCGACTCGCACGTTTCGCCCGGATTCATTGGCCGGATCCGGTCCGACGGCGCCCTATGCGAACATACGTTCGTGCGTTGGAGCAACTTGACGATCGACGCGGAGGAGCAGCGCCGGCTGCCGGGCTATCGCGAGGAGGCCGTCGTGCGCCGATTCGACGCGCCCGAGGCGCTCGAGACGCGCTTCTATGAGGTGCGCGCGAAATCGGTGCTCAACCGCGTACCCGCGGCGTCGCGGATGCCGTTCCGCTGGACGATCAATCCGTTCAGGGGATGCAGCCATGCGTGCGTTTTTTGTTTTGCTCGCCCGACGCACAAGTACCTCGACTTCAACGCCGGCCGCGACTTCGAGAAGGAGATCGTCGTCAAGGTGAACGCGCCGGAGGTCCTGCGCGCCGAGCTTGCGCGTCCCTCCTGGAAGGGCGAGCACGTCGCGCTCGGCACGAACACGGACCCGTATCAATGGGTCGAGGGGCGCTACCGGCTGATGGTCGGGATCTGGGAGGCGCTGCGCGACGCCGCGAACCCGTGCTCGGTGTTGACGAAGTCGCCGTTGCTGTTGCGCGATCTCGAGCTGATGCTGGAAATCGCCGCGCGCACGAGCTTCAGCGCGTCGCTGTCGATCCCGACGCTCGAGGAGAAGGCTTGGCGCGCGACCGAGCCGCACACGCCGCACCCGCGGGCGCGACTCGAGGCCGTCGCCGAGCTGAATCGCGCCGGCATCCCGACGGGCGTGCTGATCGCGCCGCTGATGCCCGGCATCAACGACTCACCGCGGCAGGTCGAGGAGCTGCTCGACCGCGCGACCGAGGCGGGCGCGACGAGCATCGGCGGAATCGGCCTGCACCTGCGCGGCGAGGTTCGCCAGGTCTTCATGGGCTGGCTGTGCGAGCAGCGCCCCGATCTCGTGCCGCGCTACGAGCAGCTGTACCACCGCGGCGCGTACGCGCCGCGCGAGGAACGCGAACGACTGGCGCGCATGGTCAGGCGCAAGGGAACGCCGTCTGGCTTTCGCGCGAGCGCGCGCGGGACCGGGCATGTCGCTGCGCTGCGCGAGGCCGACGCTGAGGTGAACGGAGGTCCTCCCGCCACGCAGCGCCAACGGCAGGCGACGCTTTTCTAAGCGATGCGCGGGACGGCCGAACGAGCGCGGGGACCGAGCGTCAGCGCTTGTCGCGCTGCGCGGCTGCAAGGCGGCGCGCGATCTCGTCCGAGCCGAGTCGTCGCGCGAGGCCGGCGGCGAGCTCGGGCGCGAGGCCGGCGAAGATCGCGCTCGCGCGAAGCGTCATCGGCGCGACGTCGACCTCGCCACGGTCGCGCTCGATCGCATCGATCGTCGCATCCGCGACCTGCTCCGGCGTCCGCGTGCCGATCCCCGGCGGCAGCTTCACGTCGCCGGCCTCGGCGAACATGCCCGCGTCGCTGATGAACCCCGGAAAGATCGCCGACACGCCGACGCCGCTGTCGTGCAGCTCGTCGCGCAGCGCACCCGCGAAGCCGCGCAGACCGAACTTCGACGCGTTGTAGAGCGATGCGCCGCCGCTCGGCACCTTCCCCGACACCGACGACATGAACGCGAGATGACCGCGCCGGCGCGCGACCATCGACGGCGCGAGCGCATGCGAAAGCACGATCGGCGCGCGCAGGTTCACGTCGAGCGCGCGATCGATCTGCTCGACGGTGAACGAGTCGAGCGTCCCCGAGGCCGGCAGCGCCGCGTTTGCGATCAGCACGTCGACCTCGCCCGCCTCCTGCGCCAGTCGCGCGACCTCGGACGGCTCCGCCAGGTCGATCGCGAGCGCGCGCGCGTCGAGCTCCTGCGCCAGCGGCTCGAGCACGTCCAGGCGACGGCCCGTCAGCGTCAGCTTGCCGCCGCGCGCCGCGATCGCGCGCGCGATCGCGTGCCCGATGCCGCCGGTGGCTCCCGTCAGCAGCACGTTGGCGCCGAAGACCTGCATCGATGAAGCCTATGCGACCGTGCTGCTCGAGGCGTCGCGCCGCGCATCGTGTGCGTCGCGCGGAGATACTGGTGCCCGTGTCCGAGACCGCGCCCCCGCGCCCGGCTATCTTCGCCCTGTTCGGCCCAACCGGCGTCGGCAAGACTCGGGTCGCGGTCGCGCTCGCACGGCTCCTGCGCGAGCGCGGCGAGAACCCCGTCGCGGTGTCGGCCGACGCGCTGCAGGTCTACGCCGGCCTCGAGACCCTGACCGGCGTCGCCTCCGCCGAGGAGCGCGCGGCGCTCGAGCACCGCCTGCTGTCGTTCGTTCCGATCGACGCGACGTTCAGCGCGGGGGAGTACGCCGTGCTCGCGCACGCCGAGATCGACGCGCTGCTCGCCGCCGGGCGCCGTCCGATCGTCGTCGGCGGCACCGGCCTCTACCTGCGTGCGGCGCTCGCCGACCTCGACCTGCGCCCGGCGCCGGCGGCCGGCGCGCGCGAGCGCTGGACAGCCGAGCTCGACCGCGAGGGCGCGCCGGCGCTGCATCGGCTGCTCGCCGAGCGCGCCCCGTGGGCGGCGGAGGGGATCGACCCGACGAACGGCCGGCGGATCGTGCGCGCGCTCGAGCTGCACGACGCCGACGAGCTGGAGCAACCGGAAGGGCCGTCGCAGCTGTGGAGCGAGGAGCTGCGCCACCCGACCCTGCTGGCCGGGGTGACGATGGAGCGTGAGCGCCTCTACGAGCGGATCGATGCGCGCGTCGAGGCGATCGTCGCCGCCGGCGCCGGCGAGGAGGTGCGCGCCGCGCACGCTGCGGGCGCATCGGAGACCGCGCGCAAGGCGCTCGGCTTCGAGGACCTGCTGACGGGCGATGTCGAGACGATGAAGCGGCGAACGCGCAACTACGCGCGTCGCCAGCTCGCGTGGATGCGCAAGCTCGCGGGCGTGACGGTGATCGACGTGACCGATCGCCGGCCGGGCGACGTGGCCGGCGAGATCCTAGACTCCGCCGGCCGATGAGATTCGAGAAGTGGCAGGCGCTCGGCAACGACTACCTGATCGTCGAGCGCGACGAGCTGAGGTTCGAGCTGACGCCTGCGCGGATCAGGCGCCTGTGCGAGGGGCACTTCGGCGTATTCGCCGACGGCGTGCTGCTGCTCTCGCCGCCCGCCGACCGAGCGCACGTCGCCGATCTGCGGATCTTCAACGCCGACGGATCGGAGGCCGAGCTGTCGGGCAACGGTGCGCGCGAGGCGATTCTCTACCTGCGCACGCGCGGCTGGACGAACCGCGACAGCTTCACGATCCACACCGCCGCCGGTCCGATCCGCCCGACGATAACTGGGCCGGACACGTGCACGGTCGACATGGGTCACGCCGGGCTGCGCTCGGACGACTTCCCGGGCGGCGGCGAGGACGGCCGGGGAACGGTGTCCTCCGGCGGTCGCTCATGGGCGTTCCGCCACGTTTCGATCGGCAACCCGCAATGCGCGATCCGCGTCGACTCGCTGGCGGAGCTCGCGGCGCTCGACCTCGCCGAGATCGGGCCGGCGATCGAAGCCGACACGCAGTTCCCCAACCGTACGAACGTGTCGTGGTACACCGAGCTGCGGTCCGGCGCGCCGGACACGATCCGCGCGCGGATCTTCGAGCGCGGCGTCGGCGAGACGCTCTCCTCGGGCACCGGCGCGACGGGCGCCGCCGTCGCCCACTTCGTCGAACGCGCTCGCGACCCTGAGGCCGCGCGCGTGACGGTCGCGCTCGACGGTGGCGGGCTGCTCGTCGAGCTGGCGCAAGACCTGCAAGTCAACCTGACAGGCTGGGCGCGACCCGTGTTCGCGGGCACGCTCAGCGACGAGTTCGCAAAGGAGTTGCATGACACGACCGAGTAAGCGCCTGCAGCGCATACCGCCGTATGCGTTCGCCGAGCTGGAGCGCAAGATCGCCGAGCAGCGCGCCGCCGGAGTCGACGTGATCAGCCTCGGGATCGGCGACCCCGACCGCCCGACGCCGCCGCTGATCGTCGAGGCGATGCAGGAGGCCGTCACCGAGCCCGAGACGCATCAGTACCCGTCCAACCGCGGCCGCGACGACTTCCGCATGGCCGTGCGCGACTTCTACGAGCGTCGCTTCGACGTCACGCTCGACCCCGCCGGCGAGATCATTCCCGCGATCGGCGCGAAGGAGGCGATCTTCAACCTCAACCTCGCGTTCCTCGACCCCGGCGACTACGCGCTCGCCGCCGATCCCGGCTATCCCGTCTACACCGGCGGCCCGTGGCTCGCCGGCGCCGAGCCGGTGCTGATGGCGCTCGAGCCCGAGCTCGGCTTCATACCCGACTTCGGTCAGATCGACGACGACGTCGCGCGGCGCGCGAAGCTGATGTACCTCAACTATCCGAACAATCCGACCGGCGCGCTCGCGCCCGACGGCTTCTTCGAGCGCGTCGTCGAGTTCGCACGCGCGTACGACATCCTCGTCGTCCACGACAACGCCTACTCGGAGATCGCCTTCGACGGCTACAAGCCGCCGTCGTTCCTGCAGACGCCCGGCGCGAAGGACGTCGGTATCGAGGTCTTCTCGCTGTCGAAGGGCTACAACATGACCGGCTGGCGCTGCGCGGTCCTCGTCGGAAACGCCGACGCGCTGCAGAGCTACTGGCAGTTGAAGTCGAACATCGA
>DATHND010000008.1:0-15240 GCA_035486335.1 Solirubrobacteraceae bacterium | reverse complement strand
ACACCGACGTCGTCTCGACCGCCGACCGCGTCGTCACGGCGACGCTCCGCTCGGGCGAGGAGCGCGTGATCTACCGCGACGGCGAGTTCCAGCTCGACGAGATCTCCTGAAGCGCATCCACCCGCGCACATACGATTGCTCGCCTGGGCTGCGATGAGTTTCGCGCGCGTGCGTCGTCTGCACGGGCAAAGCGAATCGACCGGCAAGGAGACTTCAGATGACGGGCATCGACGACGACCGCAAGCGGTGGCTGGCGCTGTACGTGCTGTGCACGGGCGTGCTGATGATCGTGCTCGACGTGACCGTCGTGAACGTCGCGCTGCCGTCGATCCAGACCGACCTCGGCTTCTCGGGGTCGGGGCTCGCGTGGGTCGTCAACGCCTACCTGATCGCGTTCGGCGGCCTGCTGCTGCTCGCCGGGCGGATCGGCGACATGGTCGGGCACAAGCGCGTGTTCCTCGGCGGCCTCGTCGTGTTCACGCTCGCCTCGCTCGTCTGCGGCCTCTCCCAGAGCCAGGAGATGCTCGTGATCGCGCGCTTCGTGCAGGGCGCCGGCGGCGCCGCGACCTCGGCGGTCGTGCTCGGGATGATCGTGACGATGTTCCCCGAACGCGCCGAGCAGGCCAAGGCGATCGGCGTGTACGGCTTCGTCGCGTCCGCCGGCGGCTCGGTCGGGCTGCTCGCCGGCGGCGTGCTCACGCAGGCGATCGACTGGCACTGGATCTTCTTCATCAACGTCCCGATCGGCCTCGTCACGGGCTTCGCGGCGCTGCGCCTGCTCGACGACATGCGGATGCCCGGCGTGGGCAAGGGCGTCGACCTGCCCGGCGCCGCGCTGATCGTCGGCGCGCTGATGCTCGGCGTCTACACGATCGTCTCGCCCGCCGCCGCGAAAGGTTGGGGCTCGGCGACCACGCTCGCGTTCGCCGCCGGCTCGCTCGTGCTGCTCGCGCTGTTCGTCTGGCGCGAGGCGGTCGCGCGCGAGCCGCTGATGCCGCTGCGCGTGTTTCGCTCGCGCACCACGGCCGGCGCCAACGCGATCCAGGCGCTGCTCGTCGCCGGCATGTTCGGCACGTTCTTCCTCGGCTCGCTCTACCTGCAGCGCGTGCAGCACTACGACCCGCTGAAGATCGGCCTCGCCTTCCTGCCGGTGACGCTCGTGATGGGCACGCTGTCGCTGCGCTACTCCGAACGGCTGATCATGCGCTTCGGCGCGCGGCGCACGCTCGTGCCGGGCATGGCGCTCGTCGCCGCCGGCCTGCTGCTGTTCGCTCGCGTGCCCGTGCACGGCAGCTACGCGACCGACGTGCTGCCCGTGTTCTTGCTGCTCGGCGCCGGCGTCGGCGCGAGCTTCCCGGCGCTGATGACGCTCGCGATGGCCGACGCCGCGCCGCAGGACGCCGGTCTGGCTTCGGGGCTCGTCAACACCTCCGCGCAGGTCGGCGGCGCGCTTGGGCTCGCCGTGCTCGCGACCAGCGCCGCGACGCACACGAGCTCGCTGACGAAGGCCGGCAAGCCGCTCGCCGACGCGTTGACGAGCGGCTACCACGTCGCGTTCGTGATCGCCGCCGGCCTCGTCGGGGTGGCGATCGTGCTGAGCCTCGCGATGCGCGCGCCGCGCGGCGCGATCGCCGCGGGCGCGGAGCCGATCGCCGAGGCGGCCGACGGCGGCGGGCTCGCGCCCGATCCGCCGCGAGCGCCGAGCGGGCCGCAGGCGGCGACCGTGCAGGGCTCGATCGAGGCGGGTTAGCCGGACGGCGCAGAGGGGGGTGCGGATGGCCGAGCGCAGGCAGACCGTCACCGTGACGGTGCCGAGCCCGCTCGGCCGCGCCGAGCTCCCCGGCCTGTTCGCGCGCACGTGCTCGGCGCTCGCGCGCGATCGTGGCTGCGAGCTGCTGCTCTGCGAGGTATCGGGCGTCGCCGCCGACGCGGTCGCGCTCGACGCGCTCGCGCGCCTGGCGCTCGCCGCGCGGCGAGCTGGCGCGCGCGTGTGTGTGCGCGGGTCCTCGCGCGAGCTGCGCGAGCTGATCGCGCTCGCGGGCCTGGCCGACGTGCTCGACGTGCGCGAGGAGCGGCGGGTGTGAGCGGCGCGTTCCGTTAGCAGCGACGCGGCCTCCACGCTCGCGGCGCGGAGCGCCCTCGAAATCCTCGCCCCGATCGAGCTCAGTCGCCTGGGTACCGCAGTGGCACGCCGAACAGCGGGAACAGCGTGTCGGTCGCGAGGAAGAACGTCAGCTCGACGATCTTGCCGTGATTGACCTCGAGCACCTGCAGCGCCCACGGTTCGTAGCCCTCGCCGCCGTCCTCGCGCGGCTTGTACTGCGCGAACGCGGGCGAGCCGTTCGCCGTCCGCGTCGCGAACACGCGCGAGCCGCGACAGCCGGCGCCGCGACCGACCCACCACGCGAAGATGTCCTCGCGACCGCGCAGCCACAGTTCATACGGCGGCATCGACTGCGTCGCGTCCTCGTGGATCACGCCTGTCAGGGCGTCCATGTCATAGCGCTCGAACGCGTCGACGTAGCGTTTCAAGAGCGCGCTGTCCTGCTCTGAGAGCGCGCCCTGACCGGCGTCGAGCGTCTGGGTGGCGTCGAGCGTCGCGCGGGCGCGCTGCAGCGCGCTGTTGACCGCCGCGACGCTCGTCTGCAGCAGCTCTGCGACCTCCGAGGCCTTCCACTGCAGCACCTCGCAAAGGATCAGCGCGGCGCGCTGGCGCGGCGGCAGGCGCTGCAGCGCCGCGACGAACGCGAGACGGATCGTCTCGCGCGCCTGCGCGACGGCCGCCGGATCGCCGTCGTCGGGCACGACGAGCGCGTCGGGCACGGGCTCGATCCAAGTCGTCTCCGCCAAGATCTCGCCGATCGGCCCGTCCGGCGCGCGCGCCTCGCCGAGGTCCATCGGCCGCGCGCGCCGCTGCTTGGAGTCGAGCATGTCGAGGCAGACGTTCGTCGCGATCCGGTACAGCCACGAGCGCAACGACGCGCGGCCCTCGAAGCGCTCGAGCGAGCGCCACGCGCGCAGCAGCGTGTCCTGGACCGCGTCCTCGGCCTCGAACGGCGAGCCGAGCATCCGGTAGCAGTGGGCGGTCAGCTCGCGCCGGTGGCGATCGAGCTCGCCGAAGTCGTGCGTGACGGCGGTCGTTGCGCTCTGCACAGCACCATCGTAGGGAATGCGCCTCGCGCGAGCCGAACGGCCGGCCGAGCCTCTAGGGTCCGCGCCGATGGACGCGATCGACGAGCTGCTGGCGAACAACCAGTCCTTCGCGAGCTCGCTGGCCGAGCGCCACCTCGACGTGCGCCCGAGCCGCCGCCTGGCGATCGTCACGTGCATGGACTCGCGCCTGGACGTGTTCGCCGCGCTCGGCCTGCGCGACGGCGAGGCGCACATCCTGCGCAACGCCGGCGGCGTGATCACCGACGACGTGATCCGCTCGCTGGCCGTCTCGCAGCGTCGCCTGGGCACGCGCGAGGTGATGCTGATCCACCACACCGACTGCGGCATGCAGAAGCTCACCGACGACGGCTTTCGCGCCGAGCTGCAACGGGTGGGCGGCGTCGCTCCGCCGTTCGCGATCGAGTCGTTCAGCGATCTTGACGCCGACGTGCGCCAGTCGATCCTGCGCGTGCGCCGCTCGTCGTTCCTCGAGCACCGCGACGCCGTGCGCGGCTTCGTCTACGACGTCGACACGCACCGGCTGCGCGAGGTCGTCGTCTGACGATCCGACACCCCCCGTATCGTGCGCGGCCGTGTCGACGATCGTCTCGATCTGGCTCGCGCTGGCGCTGCTCGTCGCCGCCGGCCTGAAGGCGGCGCGGCCGGCGCGCGGCGCGGCTGCGCTCGCGACGTACGGCGTCACCGCGCCGCGCCTGCAGCGCGCCGGACTGGCGCTGCTCGTCGCCTGCGAGGCGGCGCTCGCGGTCGCGCTCGCCGCGGGCGCCGGCGCGGCGGCCGGCCTCGCCGCCGGGCTGTTCGCGCTGTTCGCGGCGGCGAGCTCCGCCGCGCTGGCGGCCGGGCGCAAGGGCGCGCCGTGCGCGTGCTTCTCGGCCTCGGCGCGGTTGGGCTGGAGCTCGCCCGCGCGCTCGGTGTCGCTCGCGCTGATCGCCGGCGTGACGGCGCTCGGCTGGCTGCCGCGGGCGCCATCCGGCTACGAGCGCTGGTTGACGCTCGCGCTGTCGCTGAGCGTCCTGGCGATCGCCGCGCTGGCGCTCGCGCTGTTCGCGCTCGCGCGCGAGGTCGGCGTGCTGCGGCTCTCCGGCGGCGCGCGCGGCGCGCTGGAGATCGCCGAGGAGGGTCCGGCGGTCGGCGAGCGCGAGCCGTGGTCGGAGCAGATCGAGCGCGCTCCACGCGCGCTGTTGAAGCTCGCGGTGTTCAGCTCCGAAGGATGTCCGCTGTGTCGGCAGGTCGAGCCGGCCGTCGCGCACGTCGCCGCCGATCCGCTCGTCGCGGTCCGCGTGTTCGACGAGCACGCCGACGAGCGCGTGTGGCGCGCGGCCGCGGTGCCCGGCAGCCCGTACGCGGTCGCGCTGAGCGGCGACGGCGTGACGCTCGCGAAGGGCACGTTCAACAGCCTCGGTCAGCTCGAAAGCGTGCTCGCGACGGCTCGCGCTCGCGAGCGAGGTCTCGGGCTTGCCGCCTGAGCGCGACGATCGGCGCGATCGGGAGGAGGTCGTCGCGAACGGGGGCGGGCGCCTCTCCGACGCGGTGCTGCGCAACAGCAGCAGGCGCGGCTTCCTGGAGTGGGCCGGCACGGCGATCATCGCGCTCGCCGGCGCGCGCACGATCGCGAAGAGCGTCCTGCCGGACGAAGCCGACGCGTACACGAACTTCTGCGGGCACACGTACACGACCGGAAACTGCCCGCACCCGACGGGGCTGCCGCGCGTCGATCGCCACGACTACCCGCTGCGGGCGTCCGACGGGCATCCGGTCGACGACCTCGGGCGCCCGGTCAACGCGCGCGGCGAGCCGGTCGACGCGCGCGGCCAGGCGCTGCGCGAACCGGACGGCGAGCTCCTCGCGCCGGCGCCGCGCTCGAAGGTCTGCCCGGCGGCGGGCGACTCCTACGGGCTGAAGCTGAGCACCGACGGCTCGTGGTACCGCTGCTGCGGCGGGCGCGTGCGGCGGCTGATGGATTGCTGCGGCGTGACGAGCAGGCGGATCAACGGCGACGAAGCGCTCGTCGGCTACTGCTACGCGGGGCGGCGCGTGTTCTGCGTGCAGTACTACGAAACGATGGTTCCGTGCTGAGCGCGCGCGCCGGCGCGGCGGTCGCGCCGTGCTGAGCGGGCTCGCCGTGTGCGCGGCGATCACGGCGGCGGTCGCGGGGCTGACCGGCGCGTGGTCGCCGTGCGGCTTCTCGATGGTCGAGACGATCGGCAGCGCGCTCGGCGACGCGCGCCGCGGCGCGACGCTGCTGGCGAGCGCGACGTTCGCGCTGGGCACGGCGATCGGCGGCGTCGTGACGTTCGGCGGGCTTGCGCTCGCGGGCGCGCTGATCGGCGGACAGGCGGCGTGGCTGCGCGACGCGCTCGGCGCGATTCTCGCGCTGGCGGCGGCGCTCGCCGACTGGCGCGGGCTCGAGCTCGCGCCGCAGATTCGCCGTCAGGTGCCAGAGCGCTGGCGCTGGACGATGCCGCTGCCGCTCGCGTGCGCGCTCTACGGCGTCCTGCTCGGGCTCGGCTTCACGACGTTCGTGCTCGCGTTCGCCGTGTGGGCGCTCGCCGGGATCAGCTTCGCCGCCGGCGATTCCGCGCTCGGCGCGCTCGTCGGCGTCGCGTTCGCCGCCGGGCGCGCGGCGCCGGTGCTGTGGCTCGCGCCGGGCCTGCGTCGCGGCGAGGGCGCGCGGCGCCTGGACGAGATGGCCAGCGAGCCGCGCCTGTGGCTCGGCCTGCGGCGCCTGGACGCGCTCGGCCTCGCGCTCTGCGCGCTCGCGCTCGGCGGCGCGAGCGCGAGCGCCGCGGCGAGCGCGGCGAGCATCGCTGACGCGACCGACCCGTCCGCGGCGGGCGGCGAGCTCGCGTGGCAGCGGCTCGCCGGATCGGGCGCGCTGTCGAGCGGCGCCGGCGCGGTCAGCGTGCTGCCCGGCGCGCAGCCGGCGCTCGGCGGCGGGCTGCTGGCGTGGGCGAGCGCGAGCGGCGTGACGGTCGCCGATGCGGCGACGCTCGCTCCGCGCCTGACGCTGCCGGCCGCCGGCGTGAGCGCGCTCGCGGTGTCGAGCGGGTGGGTCGTCTACCGAGTCCAGAGCGGCGCCGGCGTCGAGCGGCTGATCGCCGTGTCGCTGGCCGATCCGTCGCACCCTCGCGAGCTCGCCGGCCCGCGGCCGGCCGGCCAGCTCGGGCGCCCGTCGCTCGACGGCGCGCGCGCCGTGTTCGCGCTGAACACGGCGCGACGCAGCGCGATCGAGCTGGTCGATCTGCAAAGCGGCGCGCGCCGGCCGCTGCGCATGGCCGGCCGCGACGCGCAGTACGCGAACCCGTCGCTGCTCGCCGGGCGGCTGCTGTTCGAGCGCACGACGCGCTGCGCGCAGCAGCTGCGGCTCGGCGCCGCGATCGCGCCCCGCGGCGCGGCGCGAGCAGGCGCGGGCGAACGGACGCTGCTGCAAATGCGCTCGACCGTGCGCCGCGACGTCGGCTACGAACCCGGCTACGAACACGCGTACAACAGCGCCAGCCTGTGCGCCGGCGGCGGCGCCGGCGGCGGCGGCGCGATTCGCCTCGGGCCGACCGCGCTCGCGAGCGCGAGCGCATACGTGACCGAGATCGCCGGCGGCGACGCGAGGATCGCCGAGATCGTGCTCGGCTGAGCGGCGGTCGATATAAGGTTGGGCCGTGCGCACGGCGTGCTCAGCGATGCTCGGCGGCGTCGCGCTGATCCTCGTCGCGCTCCTCGCGGGCTGCGGATCGAGTGGCGCGGGGCTCGGCCCGGCGGCGCAGATCCGCTCACCGCTCGCGCTGATCGCGTCGGTCGGGGGCTCGACGCCGCGTCAGCGCACGCCGCTCTACCGGATCGTCGGCTGTCACAGCCGCGGGAGCGCGGTCTACACGCACGGGCCGCGCCGTTATGAGGTCGCGCTCGGCTTCGACGATGGCCCGTACCCGGACACGCCGGCGTTCGTGCGGATGCTGTCGGCCAATCGCGCGGCGGCGACGTTCTTCATGATCGGCGATCAGATCACCGGCGCCTACCGCGAAACGATGCTGCGCGAGCTGCGCGAAGGCGACGTGCTCGGCGATCACACGTTCACGCATCCCGACCTCGTGCAGTCGCGCGAAGTTCGCAGCCAGCTGCAGCGAACGATCGCGGTGATTCGCGCGCAGACCGACTACACCCCTTGCGTGTTCCGCCCGCCGTACGGCGACGTCAACGCGTCGGTCGTGCAGACGGCCCGCTCGCTCGGCCTCGCGACGGTGACGTGGAACGTCGACCCGAGCGACTACACGCAGCCGGGCGCGAGCGCGATCATCCATCGCGTGCTCGCGCAGGTGCAGCCGGGCTCGATCATCATCTCGCACGACGGCGGCGGGCCGCGCGGGCAGACGCTCGCGGCCTACCCGCAGATCATCTCGGCGCTGCGCCGGCGCGGCTACGGGATCGTCACGATCCCGAAGCTGCTCGGCTTCCGGCCGATCTACGAGCCTTGCGTGAAGCTGTGCGACGGGATCGGCGTGCCGCGCGCCAAGGTGCCGCGCGAAGCGATCATCCAGCCGGCGCCTTAGCGCCGGCTAGTGGAAACCCGGCTCGACGTAGTCGGGGAAGATGTCGGGCAGCCCGTCGCTGATGCGGTCTGGGAACTGCGCAGGTCGCTTCTCCAGGAACGCGGTAATGCCCTCGGCGGCGTCCGCGGACTGCCCGCGCGCGAGCATTCCGCGCGAGTCGGCGCGGTGGGCGACCATCGGGTGCTCGGCGCCGAGCATCCGCCACATCAGCCGGCGCGCGAGCGCGACGGAGACGGGCGCGGCGTTCTCGGCGATCTCGCGCGCGAGCGCGCGGGCGGCGGGCAGGAGCTCGTCAGCCGAGTGCAGGCTGCGCAAGAGGCCGGCGTCGAGACCCTCCTGCGCGGAGAAGACGCGGCCGGTCGCGACCCACTCCATCGCGCGGCTGATGCCGACGACGCGCGGCAGGAACCAGCTCGAGCAGGCCTCGGGGACGATGCCGCGGCGCGCGAAGACGAACCCCATACGCGCGTCGTCGGCGGCGAGGCGGACGTCCATCGGCAGCGTCATCGTCGCGCCGACGCCGACGGCGGGGCCGTTGATCGCGCCGATCACGGGCTTCGTGCAGGAGAAGACGCGCAGCGTGAACTGGCCGCCGTTGTCGCGCGGGACGCCGGCGTCGGCGGGCGTGAGCAACGAGGCCTCCTCGGCGCGCGCCTTGTAGTCGAAGGTCTCGCCTCCCGCGGCGAGGTCGGCGCCGGCGCAATACCCGCGCCCGGCGCCGGTGACGATGATCGCGCGGACGTCGTCGTCGGCGTCGGCCTGGTCGAACGCCTCGATCAGCTCGCGGCCCATCGTCGCCGTCCACGCGTTCAGCCGCTCGGGGCGGTTGAGCGTGATCGTGAGGACGCCGTCGGCGAGGTCGGTCGTGATCTGCTCGAAGGCCATCGTCGGGCGTCGCGTTCGTCGAAGCGCCGTGCGCGCTACGCGACGCCGCTGAGCGTCGGATGACGGTCGGCCCACGGCAGCGCCTGCTCGAGCTGGGCGGAGAGGCGGATCAGCGTGGCCTCGTCCCACGGGGCGCCGGTCAGCTGGACGCCGACGGGCAGGCCGGCGTCGGTGCTGTGCAGCGGCAGGCTGACGGCCGGCAGGCCGGTGACGTTGCCGAAGGCGGTGAAAGAGACGCTCGCGACGACGTCGCCGACGGGCAGCTCGGGCGTGGCGTGCTGCGCCTCCATCGTCGCGCCGGCGATCGGCGGCAAGATCGCTGAGGTCGGGGTGAGCAGCACGTCGAAGTCGCGGCGCCAGCGCGCGACCTCGTCGCGGCTGAGCAGCTCGAGCGTGCGCGCCGCGAGCACGTAGTCGTACGCGCCGGTCTCGCCGGCGAGCTGGCGTTGGTGGGCGATGTGCGGCTCGGTCGCCGACCAGTCGACGCCGTCGTAGTCGGCGAGGCCGCCTTGCGTGAGCGCGATGAACGAGGGGATCATCGCTTCGGAGATCGTCGGGACGTCGACCTCCGCGACGGCGTGGCCGAGGCCTTCGAGCGCGGCGGCGGCGACGCGCGCGGCGGCGACGCAGTTCTCGTCGGTCGGGATGCCGAGCGGCGCGGCGGCCATCAAACCGATCCGCAGCGCGCCGGGCGGCGCGTCGAGCTCCTCGGTGAACGGTCGCGACGGAGCGGGGGCGTTGTACCACGCGAGCGGGTCGAGGTACGCGATCGCGTCGAGCACGGCGGCGGAGTCGGCGACGGTGCGCGCGACGGCGCCCTCGACGACGGCGCCGAGCCAGCTCTGCGCGAGCCGCGGCACGCGCCCGCGGCTCGGCTTCAGCCCGACGAGGCCGCAGTAGGAGGCGGGGATGCGGATCGAGCCGCCGCCGTCGTTGGCGTGGGCGATCGGGAACATGCCGCCAGCGACGGCCGCGGCGGCGCCGCCGCTCGATCCGCCGGGCGTGCGGCTCGTGTCCCAGGGGTTGCGGCTGATCCCGTGGCGCAGGTTCTCGGCGGCGGTGATCACGCCGAAGGCGGGCGTGTTGGTGCGCCCGCACAGCACGAAGCCGGCGCGCTGGAGCGCCTCGACGACGAGCTCGGAGCGCTCGCTCGGCCCGTCGGGCGCGCCGTGCGAGCCGTACGTGACGGGCCAGCCGGCGACGGGTGTGAGGTCCTTGATCGGCAGCGGCACGCCGAGGAACGGCGCGCGATCGCCGTCGGCGAGGCGCCGGTCGGCGTCGGCGGCCGCGGCGCGCGCCTGCTCGTCGTTGCGCCACGTGACGGCGTTCAGCTCGGGGTCGAGCTCCTCGACGGCGCCGAGGCACGCGTCGAGCAGCTCGACGGCCGAGAGCTCGCGGGCGCGGAGCGCGGCGGCGAGCTCGAGCGCGGGCGTCGCTGGACCGAGCGGGGCCATGCGCGCGACCTTACCCGAACTCTCGCCGAGCCGCCGGCGGTCGGTCCCCGAGCGCGAACAGCGGCCAGCGCCCGGGCACGCCCTTCAGCTCGTGAAAGCCACGGTCGCTGAACGTGAACGGGCCGCCGACGACGGTGCCGAAGACGGTGCCCGAGACGAGCACCTCGCCGGCGCCGGCGAGCGCGCCGACGCGCGAGGCGATGTGGACGGCCATGCCGCCGACGTCGTCGCCGATCAGCTCGCACTCGCCGGTGTGGAGGCCGACGCGCACCTCGATGCCGAGCTCGCGCGCGGACTCGGTGATCGCCAGCGCGCCGCGCAGCGCGCGCGAGGGCGGCCCGGAGAACGTCGCGAGGAAGCCGTCGCCGACGCTCTTGACCGCGTGGCCGTCGAAGCGGTGCAGCTCCTTGCGCAGCTCCTCGTCGTGGCGCGCGAGCAGGTCGCGCCAGCGTCCGTCGCCGAGCTCGGCTGCGCGCGCGGTCGCGTCGACGATGTCGGTGAACATGACGGTGAGCAGCGCGCGCGAGCGCTCGCCGCCGGCGCGCCCGCCGGTCAGGAACTCCTCGATCTCTTCGACGATCGCATCGCTGTCGCCGAGGAACGGCAGCGAGTCGGTCCCGTCGAGCTCGACGTAGCGCGCGCCGGGGACGTGCTCGGCGATGTAGCGCGAGTGGCGCGGGTCCCAGGCGGTGTCGCCGGCGCGGTGCATGACGAGCGTCGGCACGCGAATCCGCGGCAGCTGCTCGCGCACGTCGAGCTCGGCCGAGGCCTGCAGCAGCTCGCGCGCGCCACCGGGGCCGGCGGCGAGCCGCTGCAGCCGCGCGAACCAGCTGACGAGCGTGGCGTCGTCGGCCATCGAGGGCGCCATCACGGGGATGCCGGGATGGTCGGTCGCGCCCCACGACTCGACGGTCCGCTCGATCCATTCGGTGCGCTCCTCGCGCGTCATCGCCCAGTCGTAGTCGGGCGCCCACAGCGTGCGCGCGATCGAGGCGTACATGATCAGCGCGCCGACGCGATCGGGGCGCTCGGCGGCGAGCAGCGCCGCGACGGGGCCGCCGAGGCCGTAGGTGAATAGCGCGGCGCGCTCGGAGCCGGCGGCGTCGAGCACGGCGAGCGCGTCCTCGGCCTCCTGCTCGAGCGTGTACGTCTGGCCGGCGCCGTCGGACAGGCCGGTGCCGCGCCGGTCGAACAGGATCAGACGACATGAGTCCGTCAGCCGTTCGAGCATCCTGCGCAGCCCGGCCGACTCCCACAGCTGCTCGACCTGCGAGATCCAGCCGGTCATGAACAGCAGGTCGAGCCGGCCCTCGCCGGCGATCTGGTAGGCGATGCTCGCACCGCCGCTGCGCGTGTAGCGCGTGACGGGCTTCATGAGCGCGCCCGCCCGCTCGTGCGCTCGCGCGCGCTCACAGCTCCTCCAGCCACGTGCGGAAGGCGTCGGAGGGCTGCACGGTGGCGCCGGCGGCGTGGACGCGGTCGACGAGCCACAGGTCGGAGGTGACGACGCGAATCTGCGCCGGCTCGGCCTCTGCGGCGACGCGGCGCACGATCTCGTCGTCGGCCGAGTCACGGCGCGGGCGTGGGGCGTGCGTCACCTCGATCACGGTCGAGGAGATCGGCGGGCGCGGCGGCTGCTCGAACACGACGATCACGTCCTCGCCGTTGGCGGCGGCCCAGTGCTCGAGCAGGTGGACGAGCCGGACCATCGCCGCGTGCCGATCGTTCCACCACGCGTCTGGCCGCGTCCCGATCACGTTCATCCCGTCGACGAACCAGCGCACGAGGGGCAGCGTACGCGCTCGGCTAAGAACCGGCGCGGTACGCGCCGGCGGCTTCGTCGAGGCGGTCATCGCCCCAGAACAGCTTGTCGCCGATGACGACCGTCGGCACGCCGAACGCGCCGGCGGCGACCGCCTCGTCGTTGGCGGCGCGCAGCGTGTCCTTGGCGCCTTGCCGTCGCAGCCCCGCGGCCAGCTCGCGCTCGTCGATGTCGACGCGCCGGCCGGCCTCGAGCACGGCGTCCAGCTCGCCGAGGTCGGCGCCTTCGAGGAAGGTCAGCCGCATCGCGGCGAGCGCGTATGCCTTCAGCAACGGTTCGTCGCCGCAGAAGGCCATCGCGCGCGCGACGAGCAGGTCGTTGGTGGGCCATCGGTCGGGCCAGCGGATCGGGCCGAGCCCGTAGCTCGCGGCGCGCGCGTCGCAGTCGGCGAGCTTCTGCTCGCGCTCGTCGGTCAATCCCCACGAGACGCGACCGTTCTGCTTGAACAGCGCGCCGGCGAAGACGCCGCGCCAGCGCGCGGCGGGCAGCAGCCGATCGATCCGCTCGGCGGCGAGCCACGAGTACGGCGACATCGCGCCGAAGTAGAAGCGCGGGGCTTCGCGCGAGGACACGCGTGAATCATCGCGCACGTTCGACGCGCGCGTGGGGCGCGGCGTCGGCGTCGGCGGATTCGCCCGCGTCGAACCGCGCGGCGCAGTGCTCGGAGCAGAAGTGGAGCGTGCGCTCGCCGTCCTCGCGCGTGATCGCGCGGTCGCGGTCGACCCTCATCCCGCAGACGGGGTCGGTCGCGCCGCGGCGCGTCGTCAGCGCGAACAGCGCGACGAAGATCGCGACGCCGAGCGCGTTGGCGACGAGCTTGTAGTCGAGCTTGACGCCGCCGAAGACGTCGGCGCGCGTGGGGCGGACGTGGGGGACCAGCCCGGCGGCCTCGAACAGCCCGTCGATCGCGAGCGCGGCGAGCACGATCGCGACGAGCATCAGCGCGACGATCCGCAGCGCGAAGGCTGTTCCGTAGTACTTGCGGTAGATCGCGACGATCGGCAGCACGATCAGGTCGGCGAAGATGAACGCGATCACGCCGGCGAAGCCGATCCCGCCGGACCACAGGACGGCTGCGAGCGGGATGTTGCCGACCGAGCAGACGAAGCTCAGCACGGCGATCAGCGGGCCGACGAGGACGTTCTCGATCAGCCGCAGCGGCGCGGCGGCGTGGACGAGGAAGAGGGCGTTGAAGAAGCCGTTGCCGAGCAGCCCGATGAAGCCGGCGAGCACGAAGCCGATCGCGATCTCGCGATAGACCATCGCCCAGTCGTTGCGGAAGTTGTGCGCCACGTCCGACCACGCGGCGACCGACGTGAGCCGCTTGCGCAACGAGAACCGCGCGCCGACGGCGTGGTGCTGGTGATCGTCTTCGATCCGGCGGGCGTGCTCGCGGGCGCGTCGTTCGAGCCGCGGCGAGACGAACGCGCGCAACAGGACGGCGATGAGCGCGATCAGCAGCAGCCCGCCGAGCAGCTCGGCGAGCGTGAACTGCCAGCCGATCAAGATCCAGATGACGATGCCGAGCTCGACGACGAGGTTGGTCGACGCGAACTGGAAGGCGAGCGCGCTGGCGGCGGACGCGCCGCCGGCGAACAGCGAGCGGGCGATCGCGATGGCGGCGTACGAGCACGACGAGGACGCGGCGCCGAGCCCGGTGGCGAGCGCGAGCGGCCGCGGGCCGGAGCCGCCGAGCGCGCGCTCGATCCGCTCGCGCGGCACCCATGCCTGCACGATCGCGGAGATCGCAAAGCCGAAGATGAGCGCCCACCAGACGGTCCACGCCATCAGCAGCGCGTTCGAGACGCCTTCCCAGAGCGTTTCGAGAACGCTCATCGCCGAACGCGCGAGGTCTGCGTGTGCGTTGCGCGAGCCATCGCCTCAATATACCCCGTGGGGGTACGTGGATAGGGACGACGTAGGCCGCTCGCGGCGCTCGACCGAGGCGGACGCCGCGCTGAACCGTTCCAAGCTGTGTGTATCTTCCCTGCGATCGGAAATCGGGCGCCCGAGCGCGAGGCGGGGCAGCCGGCGCCCGCGCACTGGAAGGAATGGCTCCCATGCATACACAATCGAGCGGGTCGCGGGACGGGAGCGGGTCGCGACTCGAACGGGCGATAGTGCTCGAGCTGCTGAGCGACGACGGGGAGCGCAGTCGCTCGATCGCCGAGCTGGAGGCCGAGCTGGGCGCCGCGGCGGGCGAGCTGACGGCGGCGCTGAGCGATCTCAGCGAGGTCGGCGTGCTGGACGGCTCGGAGGGCCGCGTGTGGGCTTCGGCCGCGACGCGTCGGCTCGACGAGCTGGAACTGATCGGGATCTGAGGCGTCGCGGCGCGGCCGCCGCACCTGGCCCCGCCGCGCGCCTGGCGCACGCCGGGGTCGGGTGATCCGCGCGCGAGATAGGGTCTGCGCCATGGGCAATCGCGTGCTGCTCCTCTCCTGGGAGTACCCGCCTGTGATCGAGGGGGGGCTGGCGCGCCACGTGCGCAAGCTCGCGGAGGCGTTGGTCCGCCAGGGCACGAGCGTCGACGTGCTGACGCGCGGGGTCGCCGACGGCCCGCAGACGGGGCAGCCGGGCGTCGACGAGCTCGACGGCGTGACGGTCCACCGCGTGCGCGAGCCGAGTTGGCCGCGCGACCTCGACCGCTTCGTGGCGTGGGTCGAGCGGATGAACAGCGACATGCTGGCGGCGGGCGAAGCGCTCGCCGAAGAGCGCTCCTACGCGCTGATCCACGGCCACGACTGGCTCGTCGCGCGGGCGTCGGCGGCGCTCGCGGAGAGCGCGCGCGTGCCGTACGTGACGACGATCCACGCGACGGAGCATGGCCGGCATCAAGGTTGGGTGCAGGAGCCGCCGCAGTCGCACATCCACGCGGTCGAGCGGTGGATGGCGCGGCGCGCGGACGCGGTGATCGTCTGCTCGTACTACATGCGCGAGCACGTGGCCGACATCTTCGACATCGACGAGCGGCGGATCGTCGTGATCCCGAACGGGATCGACCCGAGCGAACTGCGTCCGGCGGCGGATCTGCAGTCGTTGCGCGCGAAGTTCGCGCGGCCGAACGAGAAGCTCGTGCTGTTCGTCGGCCGGCTGGTCTACGAGAAGGGCTTCCAGCTGGCGCTCGACGCGCTGCCGGGCGTGATCGAGCGGGTCGAGGACGTGCGCTTTCTCGTCGCGGGGAGCGGCACGCACGAGCGCGAGCTCAAGCAGCAGGCGGAGCGGCTCGGCCTGTCGGGGCACGGCGGCTTTCTCGGCTGGATCGGCGACGACGTGCTGCACTCGCTCTACCGGATCGCGGATCTGTGCGTGGTGCCGTCGAACTACGAGCCGTTCGGTCTCGTCGCGCTCGAGGCGATGGCGTCGG
>DATHND010000007.1:0-17843 GCA_035486335.1 Solirubrobacteraceae bacterium | reverse complement strand
TCGTCGGCGTCGTCGTGACGCTGCTCGCCGGGCTGCCGCCGGCGCTGCGCGCCACGCGCGTGCCGCCGCTCGCGGCGATGCGGGAGGGCGTGGAGATCCCGCCGCGGCAGCTGCCGACGCGGCGGGTGCTCGTGATCCGCTTCGCCGTGCTGCTCGTGATCGTGCTCGTGATCAGCGCGACCGTCGGCAAGGGCGTCGGCGTCGTGCTGCTCGTGTTCTGGGCGGTCCGCCTCGCGCGCCTGATCGCTCGCCTGCGCCGCGGCGGCGAGCGCCCGCCGAAGCGTCACCGCGTCGTCCCCGCGCTCGGCCACGCGCTCGGCACGCTCGTGCGCTGGCGCGGCATCACCGGGCAGCTCGCCGAGGCGAACTCGGTGCGCCACCCCGGCCGGACGCTCGTCACGGCGATGGCGCTGACGGTCGGGCTCGCGCTGGTCGCCTTCGTGGCGGTGCTCGCGTCCGGCTTCAAGGCGACGATCGACCACTCGGTCGACCAGTCGTTCGGGGGCAGCCTGATCGTCGAGAGCGCCCAGTCGGGCAACGAACAGGGGATTCCGCCCGGCGTCGCGCCGGCCGTGCGCAAGGTGCCGGGAGTCGCGAACGTGACCGCCGTCGCGTTCACCGTCGGGCGCCTGCGGGGCAAGCACTCAAACCAGGCGGTGACCGCGATCGAACCCGAATCGTTCGCGCGCGAGTACCGCGTGGAATGGAAGCACGGCTCCGAGCAGTCGCTCGCCACGCTCGGCGAAAGCGGCGCGCTCGTGACCGAATCGTTCGCCAAAGAAGAACACCTGAAGGTCGGTGGCTCGTTCGAGCTGCTGACGCCGACGACTCGCCATGTGACCCTGCAGGTGCGCGGCATCATCCACGAAAACGCCGGGCTGCTGAAGGGCGTGACGATCTCTCGCAACCTTGCCACGAACGCGTTCGGCCAGCGCGAAGACGCGATCGACTTCGTCGGTTACGCCGCCGGGAGGAGCAACGCGCGGGTGCAGCCGGCGGTCGACGACGTGCTGAACGCGCAATATCCACAGACGCGCTCCCGGACCGCCGCCCAGTTCAAGCAGGACCTGGCGGGACAGATCAACCAGCTGCTGACGCTGATCTACGTGCTGCTCGCGCTGTCGGTGATCGTCTCGCTGTTCGGGATCGTCAACACGCTGATCCTCTCGATCTACGAGCGCACGAAGGAGCTCGGGATGATGCGTGCGATCGGCACGAGCCGCCGCCAGGTCAGGCAGATGATCCGATACGAGTCCGTGATCACGGCGCTGATCGGCGGCGTGCTGGGGCTGGTCGTAGGCGTCCTCGGCGCCGTGCTGACGACGACGTTCGCGCTGTCCGGGTCGGGCTACATCCAGTCGATCCCGGTCGGCACGCTGTTCGTGTTGCTGATCGTCGCGGCGCTGGCCGGCGTGCTCGCGGCGCAGGCGCCGGCGCGGCGCGCGGCGCGCCTGGACATGCTGCTGGCGATCTCGACCGAGTAGCTAAGCTGGCCGCGATGGCGGCGCGCATCGAGACCGACGAGGAGCTGCAGAGCGCTGCCTGGAACCTCGAACCGCTCGTCGAAGGCGACGGTCCCCACGGCGTCGAGCGCCGCCTCGCCGAAGCACTCGAGCGCGCGCAGACGTTCGCGGAGAGCTACGCCGGAAAGCTCGCGCAGCTCGACTCCGACGGGCTGCGCGGCGCGATGGAGGAGCTAGCGGCGATCCACGAGCTGATCGGCCGCGCCGGCACCTACGCGGCGCTGCGCTTCTCGACGGACACGGCCGATCCGGCGAACGGCGCGCTCTTGCAGCTCGCGCAGGAGCGCGGCACGGCGATCGAGACGACGCTGCTGTTCTTCGAGCTCGAGTGGGCCGCGCTCGACCACGAGCGCGCCGAGCAGCTGCTCGGCGGCGATGGTCTGGAGTTCTGCGCCCACCACCTGCGCAACGTGCGCCGCTATCGTGAGCACCTGCTGTCCGAGCCCGAGGAGAAGATCCTCTCCGAGAAGGCGCTGACCGGCGCCGGCGCGTGGACGCGGCTGTTCGAGGAGCTGATCTCGGCGATCGAGGTCGAGCTCGACGCCGAGGAGGGAAAGGCACCGCTCGACGTCGCGCTCAGCCGCCTGTCGCTGCCCGACCGCGAGCTGCGACGGACGACGGCCGAGGCGGTCACCGCGGCGCTCGCGCCGGGTTTGCGCACGCGCGCGTTCCTGTTCAACACGCTGCTTGCCGACAAGGGCGTCGACGATCGTCTGCGTAGCTATCCGCACTGGCTCGCCGCGCGCAACCTCGCCAACGAGGCCAGCGACGCGTCGGTGCAGGCGCTGATCGAGGCGGTCCGCGCGCGCTATGAGATCCCGCGGCGCTGGTATCGGTTGAAGGCGAAGCTGCTCGGCGTCGAGCGCCTCGCCGACTACGACCGGATGGCGTCGGTCACCGAGGACGAGGTCAGCTTCCCGTTCGCGCGGGCGCGGGAGATCGTGCTCGACTGCTACTCCTCGTTCTCACCCGAGCTCGGCGACGTCGCGCGGCGCTTCTTCGATGACCGCCGGATCGACGCGCCAGTGCGCCCGGGCAAGCGCGCCGGCGCGTTCTGCGCGTCGGCCGTGCCGTCGGTCGAGCCGTACGTGCTGCTCAACTACACCTCCAAACGCCGCGACGTGCTGACGCTCGCGCACGAGCTCGGCCACGGCGTCCACTTCGCGCTCGCCGCGCGGCAGGGAATCTTCCACCAGAGCACGCCGCTGACGCTCGCCGAGACTGCGTCGGTGTTCGGCGAGACGATCGTCTTTGGCCGTCTGCTCGAGGAGGACAGCGCGCCGGCCTCGCGCCTGGCGCTGCTCGCCGAGAACCTCGAGGACACGATTGCGACCGTCTTCCGCCAGGTCGCGATGAACCGCTTCGAGGACCTCGTCCACAACGCGCGCCGCGACGAGGGCGAGCTGTCGGTCGAGCGCTTCGGCGAGCTGTGGGCCGACAGCCAGTCCGAGCTGCTCGGCGATTCGGTCGAGGTGACCGACGGATACCGCTCGTGGTGGTCCTACATCCCGCACTTCATCGGCTCGCCCGGCTACGTCTACGCATACGCGTACGGGCAGCTGCTCGCGCTGTCGGTGTACGAGCGCTACGATGAGCTCGGCGCCGAGTTGGTTCCGCGCTACCTTGAGCTGCTCGCCGCCGGCGGCTCGAAAAGCCCCGAGGAGCTTGGGCGGATCGTCGGCGTCGACCTCGCCGACCCGGGGTTCTGGGACGCCGGCCTCGACCTCGTCGAGCGCCAGCTGCTCGAAGCCGAAGCGGCCGCCGAGGCGTCCGGACGGCTGTAAGGCGGCGTCGCCCCGAACGCCCGCGTGGCCGTGGGTCAGCCGGGCACGCTCGTGGTGGAGGCGGTCGCTGACACCTGGAGCTCCTCGTTCAGGACGCTCGCGACAGCGTCCGCCGCCGTGGGTCTGCCGAGAAAGAAGCCCTGGGCCATCGCACACCCCATCGCCTGGAGCGTCGTCATCTCCTCATAAGTCTCGATTTCCGTCGCGATCACGGGTATCGAGAGGTCCCGGCCGAGGACGATGATCGTCTGGAGCAGCCAGCTGGCGTAGGCCTCGTCGTCCGAAGTGGCGAGCGCGCCCCTGTCGACCTTCAAGAAGTCGAGCGGCATGCTCTGCAGATCGGCGTGGATTGCGTATCCGCTGCCGAAGTCGTCGATCGCGATGCGCACGCCGAGCTCCTTCAGCTCCTGCAGGCGCGCGATCGCCGCTGCGACGTCTCGGATCGCCGTCGCCTCCGCGATCTCGAGCGTCAGCAGCTCCGGCTCGATCCCCGACTGTTGCAGCGCTCGCCGAACATCCGTGATGAACCCGTCTCGGTTCAGCTGGGTCGCCGACACCTTGACCGAGATGCCCACTCGGTGCCCGGCGACATTCCATGCCGCCGCTCGCGCGCAGGCCTCCTCGAGCACCCAGCGACCGATCGGGATGATCAGTCCGGATTCCTCGGCCAGTTGGATGAAGTCGGCGGGCGGCAGCTCTCCCTGCGTGGGGTGTTGCCAGCGGATCAGCGCCTCGAGCCCAACCACCCTGCGCGTCTTCAGATCGTAGATCGGCTGGTAGAGCAGGAAGAACTGCTGCTCCTGCAGCGCCTTGTTCAGCTCGGCCTCGAGCACGCCGCGACCCTCGATCACCGAGCGCATGTTCGCGTTGAACAGCGTGTAGCGGTCCCGGCCCGCGCTCCTGGCCGCGTAGAGCGCCAACTGCGCGTCGCGGAGGAGGTCATCGGGCGTCGCGTAACGCCCGAACGCGACGCCGATGCTCGCCGTCAGGTTGACGCCCGGCCCAAAGCCGTCGAGCTCGACGGGCTTGTGCAGCGCCTCGATCATGCGCCGCGCCAGCGAGTCCAAGCGCGCTCCTCGCGCCGCCGTTTCGACCAGCACGACGAACTCGTCGCCGTCGAGGCGACCGACGGTGTCGTGAGCGCGCACGACGCCCTCCAGCCGCTCGCCGACGATCGCCAGAAGCTGATCGCCGGCTTCCCGCCCGAGCTTCTCGTTGACGTCGCGGAACCAGTCGATGTCGACGAACAGCGCGCCCACGAGCAGCCCCGACTGGCGTCCCGCCCGAGCGAGCATGCGCTCGGCGCGATCGATCATCAGCGCGCGGTTCGGGAGCCCCGTGACGGCGTCGTAGAGGTCGGCGTGCGGCAGCGCACGAACCTTGCGCACCGGCGCCGGCCCGCGGCGTCCGCCAAGCACGAACACGAACAGGCCGAGCAGCAGGCTCAGCAGGCAGCCGACGATCAGCAGCGCGAGCGAGTCGCCGTCCGTGAAGAGGTCAACGGTCGCAGGAGCCGGTCCAGAGGTTCGCACGGTCCAACCGTTGTGCAGGTTGACGGCGCTGCTCTGCGCTCCAGGCTGCGTTGCTCCGCTGGAGAAGACGATGCTCGACGAGCCGGTCCTGTGACGCAGGCGAACCGCGTACTGCGGATGGCCCCGCAGGATCTGTTGCAACATCGTTGCGGGCGCCAGAACCTCGCGCAGCCACCCCACGAACGCTTCTCTGCGGCTCGTCAACGTGGAGGGCAGCACATTCCCTCTGTACACGGGCGTCTCGATCGCCAGTCCCTGACTATGGCCCGCCGATGCCGACTCGTACACGCTCACGCCGGAGTCGCGCGAGGGCAGCAGGCCCGGAGTCACCGCGCAGTAGTCGAGGCCCGGCTGCGCGTTCTTGACGGCGTGCCGCGCGAGTTCGACCGCGGCGAGACAGTTGAACGAACGCCCGCCGGCCGGAACGATATGGAGACCCCCGCGGGCGAGCGCCGGCAAGCGTTGTCCCAGTCGGGTCGGCGATTGCGTCGCCTTTGCCGCATGGCCGGTGACGCGCGCTTCGAACGCGGCGAGCTCCGGCGCTCGGACCAGCGCCACGAGGCCGAGCTTCTGCAACTCGGGGTAACGACGGAGCGCCTGCGCCCATTTCACCCACGTGTTGAATTCGATCGCCGACGCATCCGGCTTGCCGGCGAAGAAGGTGCTCCCGCTGATGATCAGGTCTTCCTCGTGCTGAAGCGTCAGTTTCAGCGTCGACGCGATCCCCGCCGCGGTGCGCGGGAACGCCTGGCGCGCGTCGGCGGCGTCGTTGCGAGCGACGGCCCGCGCGCCGATCACCGAGGCGGCCGCGCCCACGGCGACGCACAGCATCGCCACCCCCGCCCAGACGCTCCTCCGACCCAGCGCGAGCTTGAAGCGGCCGAGCCGGTCGGGGCGTGAGCCGGACGAGATCGCTTGCTCGGGAGCACCCGCGCCGCTCGGCGGCTCACTTGCCGGCGGATCTGGGCTCGGCCCTGGCTGCTGATGCGCGCCGTCGAGCGATCCGTCCGCGGACTGCGCAGCAACGTCGTCGGGCTCCGAGTCGTGCTGAGGCGATTCCATCGTGCCTCCATTTCGGCAGATAGCAGGCGAAGGCTTAGCGCCGCACGACGACGTCCGACGCATGGCGGGCCGACCGGCGGGAGACGCGCTTCACGAGAACGCAACAGAATCGCCACAGCTCGGCAACGAGCGCCGCGCCGGCGCGCGGGTAGCTCGCATGCGACCGCTCATCTCAACCCAGGAGGTTGCTTCATGCTCGGACGCATACATCGCGACGGCCGTCGCGCTCGCCGTCGGCGCCGCCGCGATCGGCATTCCGGCGACGGTGGTTCTCGCCGATCAGCCGGGAGGCCACGGAGGACACCACCGCGGGCAGGCGATCGAACACGTGCTGCTGATCTCGGTCGACGGCCTGCACCAGTCAGACGTCGAATGGTACGTCGCCAACCACCCTGGCTCGGAGCTCGCGAAGCTCGTCGGCGGCGGCGCGGAGTACGCACGTGCGCAGACGCCGATCCCGTCGGACTCGTTCCCGGGCATGACCGCCCAGGTGACGGGCGGAAACCCGCGCACGACCGGCATCTACTACGACGACGAGTACAGTCACGCGGTCTTGCCGGCGGGCACGACCTCGTGCCACGGCCAGCCGACCGGCGGCGAAGTCATCTACGACTCTCCAGACGATCAGGACTCGACCCGACTCGACGCCGGCCAGGGCCTTGCGGGGCTGCCCGGAAGCATCCTCGAAATGACCGCTCAGCCGGGCGCGCTTCTGAACCCGGCCACTCTGTCGGTCAACTCGCAGACCTGCAGGCCGATCTATCCCCACGAATACCTCCAGGTCAACACGATCTTCGAAGTCGCGCACGATCACGGGCTGCGGACCGCGTGGTCGGACAAGCACCCCGCCTACGAAGCGCTCGCGGGGCCGTCGGGCAAAGGGATCGACGACCTGTTCACGCCTGAGATCGACAGCCGGGCGCTCGAGCCGAACGGCACGCCGTACCCGGGCGAAATCAGCTGGACCGAAGACAACGCGGCGACGATGCAGTACGACTCGTACAAGGTCCAGGCGGTACTCAACGAGCTCGCCGGCTACGACCACAGCGGCAAGACGAAGGTGGGCGTGCCGGCGATCCTCGGGATGAACTTCCAGACGGTTTCGACCGCTGAGAAGCTGATCACGTCGGATGGCCTGAACGGCGGATATCTGCCGGGCACGACGACGCCGGGGCCGCTGCTCCAGCGGGCGCTCGACTACGTCGACGCGAAGCTGCAGGCGATGGACGAAGCGATCCAGGCGCAGGGCCTCGCGAGCTCGACGGCGATCATCGTCTCGGCCAAGCACGGCCAGTCGCCGCAGGACCCGAACTCGCTGACGCGGATCAAGGACGGTCCGATCATCGAAGCGATCAACGCCGCGTGGGACGTCGCTCACCCCGGCGCCGGCGCATTGATCGTCGCCGGAACCGACGACGATGCGTGGCAGAGCTACCTGTCCGACACCTCGCAGCAGGCCGCCGACTTCGTCAAGGACTACCTGTGGAGCCACTCGGCGACCGGCGTCGCGTACGACGGCAGCTCGCGTACGCTTGCGCACTCGGGGCTGGCCGAAATCTACGCCGGCAGGGACGCGGCGCGGTACTTCGGCGTGCCGCTCAGCGATCCGCGCCACCCGGACGTGTGGGGCGTCGTCCAGGTCGGCGTCGTGTACACCGGCGGCAGCAAGATCGCCGAGCACGGTGGCGCCAACCCGGCCGACCGCGACGTGCCGATCGTCGTCTACGCGCCGGGAGCGGTGCAGCCGGGGACGTACCGCCCGCCGGTCGAGACGACGCAGATCGCGCCGACGATCCTCGACCTGCTCGGGCTGGACCCGGACGCGCTGCAAGCGGTCCGGATCGAAGGCACGCAGACGCTTCCCGGCGTCGCTCGCCGCTGATCTCGGGAAGCGCGACCTGCCGGGCGCCTCGACGGTTGAGGCGCCCGGCCGGCTCGACGGCCGGCTGCGCGGCGATCAGTCGCGCGACCCCGAGCCCAAGAGCTGTTCCAGGAAGAACCGCGTCTTCGCGGGCGGCTCCTTGGCCGGATACATGCGCCTGAGGAGCTCGAGCGCTTCTTGCGGGGTGCGGATGTCGCACTGCTCGAGCAGGACCTCGATGTCTTCGTCGTCCTCGCCGAAGCGCATCGCGATCAGCTTCATCGCGAGCAGGTACCTGGGGGAGGCGGTCGTGACTTCGATCCCTTTGACGTCGGGCAGCGGTCGTGCGTGAGCGTCCTTCCCCGGCATGAACGCCTTCGCTGCGTCGTTCAGCCAGTCCGCGGGCAGCCCTTGTTCTTCGGCGACCTTCTCCGCCGCGGCATAGATCGCGCGCTTGGGCTCGAACACCGCGTCGATGTCCTTCGTCACGCGCCGCGTCGAGTAGGCGAGCGCCATCGCGGCGCCGCCGACGATGAAGACCTGCCCGCGGATGCCCTGGCGGGTCAGCTCGTCACCGAGAGCCTGAAGGGCGGCGATGATCTTCGCCTTGCTGAAATGGCGCTCAGGCACGGTCGAAGACCTCGCGCGCGATCAGCACCCCGTGGCGGGCGAGCACGGCCGGCGTGTTGGCCAATGTGTAGGCCTCGAACTCGGGCCGGCTCGCGACGAACCACAACGGCTCGACGAAGCGGTCCGGCCGATCGACCCAGCCGGGGATCGGGATTCCGCGCTCGGTCGCGAAGAGCTCCGCGACGCCGGCGAGCGCCGCGTCAAAGCGCGAGTCCCCCGTCGCCGGGGGCCTCGCGGCGATCAGCTCGATCGCGCCCGGTCGCGAGGAGCCGCGGAAATCGTCGGCGAACCCGAACAGCAGTCGCAACGCATCCTGCTCGCGACCGTCCTCGAGATCCTGCTCGATCGTCTGTGCGAGGTCGGCCAGCGACGCCGCGCCGCGGCGCATCCGTGGACTCGCAATCACCTCGACGTCGTATTCGGCCGCGTCGAGCAGACGCACGAGCGTCGGGAGGCTCGGCGTCCGAGCGCCGGACTCATATGCCGCAACCGCCGGCTGCGTCGTGCCGGCTCGCTCGGCTGCCTCCAGCTGGGTGATGGCGGCGGCCTCGCGTGCGTTGCGGATCAGTGCGGAGAACTCCACCTGCATGAGTATACACATATTGATATGGCCCTCCTCGAGGGAAAGCACGTCGCGTTCGACGATCGTCGCGGTCGCGATGAGCGCGGCTTCAGCGGCGGTTGAGCCGTGTCGATACCCGTGCTGGGCGGACATGTCGCCCAGCACATGCGACTCCTCGGAAACAGACTCGTGACGCGCAATCTCCCGGCATCCGATCCGGCGACGCCGGTCGGCGCCGCGGCTCCGCAGTTCGTATCCCGCGTCGAGCGCCGGCGTCGCCCGCCTGGCGTGAAACGACGGTACGGCGTCTACGTCCCATTGAAACTGCGGATCGCGCTCACGTTCGTCGTGGGCGCGGGGTGGTTCTGCCTCTCGCTATGGCTGTCGCGAAGCTGGATCAGGACGCTCGGGCACGACATCACGACGCCGCTGGCGATCGTCGTCATCGCCGGAGTTGCGCTGATCCCCGGCTACCTGAACATCCAACTGATCAGCTCGATCCTGCTCGACAGCCCGCGGCCTTTGCGCGTCGACGTCGATTTTCCGCAGATCACGTTGCTGATCGCCGCGTACAACGAGGAGAACTCGATCGCCGAGACGCTCGACTACGCGTTGCGAGCCGATTACCCGGGCCACTTCGAGCTCGTCGTCGCAGACGACGGCTCGACCGATCAAACGCGCGAGATCGTCGCCGGGTACGCCGCGCGCTATCCGTGCGTGCGGCTGCTCGCGGCCGACCACGGCGGCAAGGCCAATGCGCTCAACGCGGCGCTGGAGACCGTGAGCACGCCGCTTACCGCAACGATCGACGCCGACACGCTGCTGATGCCCTACTCGCTCAAACACGCCGTCGCGCGCCTGCTCGTCTCACCGCCCGACACGGTCGCGGTCGCGGGGTCGGTGCTCGTGCGCAACTCGCGCGAGAACCTTCTGACCAGAGCGCAGGAGTGGGACTACTTCCTCGGCATCGCCTCCGTCAAGCGCGGCCAGGCGCTGCTGCAAGGAACGCTCGTCGCGCAGGGCGCCTTCAGCGTCTATGACACGACCGCGCTCAGGCTCGTCGACGGCTGGCCGAACCGGATCGGCGAGGACATCGTGCTGACCTGGCGGCTGCTGCTGCAGGGCGGTCGCAGCGTGTTCGAGCCGACCGCGGTCGCGTTCACCGACGCGCCCTCGAACTGGGGCGCGTTCGCCCGCCAGCGCCGGCGCTGGGCGCGTGGGATGATCGAGGGTCTGCGCGATCACGGCCTGGGCATGCTGAGCCAACTCAAGTTCTATTCGCACGCGGTGGCCGTCAACTTCCTGTTCCCGTTCGTCGACCTGACGTTCACGCTCGCGTTCATCCCCGGCGTCCTGCTGGCGATGACCGGCAACTTCGCGATCGTCGGGCCGATGACGCTGCTGGTGCTGCCGCTCAACATGGTGCTCGGCGGCATCATGTTCTCTTACCAGCGCCGCGTCTTCAAGACGGTGAACCTGCGCGTGCGCAAGAACGTTCGTGGGCTGCTGTTCTACTTCTTCTGCTACCAGTTCGTGATGTCGCCGATCTCGCTCGCCGGCTACTCGCTCGAGGCGATCCGCGCGCGCCGCGCCTGGTAGGCCGCCGACGTCCGGAGGCCGCGAGAGGCGCGAAAGGCGCCGCTGAACGTCGCGCCGACCGATCGGATCAGAACAGCCCGCCGAGCGCGCTGCCGGCGTGGTGGACGAGGTCGAACAGCGGCTGCGGCACGATCCCGAAGAACAGCGTCGCCGCGCCGGCGGCGAGGCCGACGAGCAGCACCTCCGGCTGCGGCGTCGTGGCGCTCGGCGACGCCGCGAGCGCCGCATCGTCGAGCTCCGGCGAACCGCCGGCGAGCGCCGGCAGACCCTCGCCGCCGGCCGGCGCGCCGAGTGGCGCGGCGGTCGCGCCGACGCCCGCTTCGCCCGCCGGCGAGCGACCCATCCAGATCGTCGCGATCACCGGCAGGTAGTAGCCGAGCGAGATCATCGAGCCGATCACGATCACGACGCCGAGCCACGTGTATCCGCCTGCGACAGCCGCGTCGATCAAATAGAACTTCCCCGCGAACCCCGCCGTCGCCGGGATGCCGGCGAGCGCGAGCATCGAGATCGTCATCGGCCACGCCAGCAGCGGACGCTCGCGGCCGAGTCCGCGCAGGCCCTGGAGCGAGTCGCCGAGCCCGGTTTCGCGCTCGCGCGCGACGATCACCGCGAACGACGCCATGTTCATGAACAGGTAGACCGCGAGGTAGAAGACCGTCGCGCGAACGCCGAGCTGCGTCGAGACGACGACGCCGGCGAGCATGTAGCCGGCCTGCGCGACCGACGAGTACGCGAGCATCCGCTTCAGCGACGACTGCCCGAGCGCGCCGACGTTGCCGACGACGATCGTGATCGTCGCGAGCACCGCGAGCGCCGGTCCCCAGTCGCCCTGCACGTTGATCAGCGCGACGTCGAAGAAGCGCAAGAAGACGCCGAACGCGGCGGCCTTCGTCGCGACCGCCATGAACGCCGTGATCGGCGTCGGCGCGCCCTCGTAGACGTCCGGCGTCCACTGGTGGAACGGAGCGACCGAAGCCTTGAAGCAGAGCCCGACGACGCACAGCGCGACGCCCGTCAGCGTCAGCGGGTCGCTCGCGAGGCTGCCGCTCGACAGCTCGCTCGCGATCGCGCCGAAGTCGGTCGCGCCGGTCGCGCCGTAGATCATCGCGAGGCCGTACAGCAGCGTCGCCGAGCCGACCGCGCCGACGATCAGGTACTTCAGCCCCGACTCCAGCGAATGCTCGCGCCGCAGCTCGCTTGCGCACAGCACGTACAGCGGGATCGACAGCAGCTCGAGGCCGACGAACAGCGCGACCGTGTTCTGCGCGGACGCCAGCAGCGACATGCCCGCGATCGAGCTCAGCAGCAGCGCGTGGAACTCGCCGTGCGCCGCTTCGCGCGCCGCGAGCGAGCGCCAC
The DNA here is from genome assembly GCA_035486335.1 of Solirubrobacteraceae bacterium. GTDB lineage: Bacteria > Actinomycetota > Thermoleophilia > Solirubrobacterales > Solirubrobacteraceae > Palsa-744. Next base: position 5,929 of record DATHND010000007.1, on the reverse strand, counting down.
GCGAGCAGCACCGCGAACGCGCCGCCCGCCACGAGGATCAGGTTGAGCACGAGGGACAAGTCGTCAATGCGCAGTGCACTTGCGACGATTGACTTGTTCGAGTTCCACTGCCAGATCGTCAGCCCGGCCGCCGCGCCGAGCGCGACGAGGCTGAGGAACGGCACGACCTGTGCGCGCACGAAGCGCGAGCGGATCAGGCCGACGATCAGCACGATCGTCGCGCCGCCGAGCAGCGCGATCAGGGGGGAGAGGCCCGCGAAGTCGATGTGCGGGCCTTTCAGGTGGGCCGTCGCGAGGACGGTCGAGGCGCTCATTCGCCGCTCCCCTTGACTTCGATCTCTTGCGGTGCCGCCGCGCTCGCGACCTGTTCGCCGCTTGGAGCCGTCGCGTCTGCGTGGGCCGTCGCCACGGCCGTCTTCACCGACCCTTCGCTGCGATGCAGCGCGAGCTGCGGGTACAGCGCCATGAACAGGATCACGGCGACCACCGGCACGAGCACGAGCCCGTCACGCATGGTGATGTCGCGCGACTGCACGTCTTTGCCGACGCGGTTGTGCATCGCGCGGATGAACAGCCGCAGCGCGTAGACGCTCGCGAGCACGACACCCGTGAACGCGATGATCGCGATCGCGAGCTTGGCCTTGAAGACGCCGAGCAGGATCAAAAACTCGCCGACGAAGTTCGACGAGCCGGGCATCGCGAGCGTCGCGAGCGAGACGATCAGGAAGACCGTCGCGAGCACCGGCGCGCGGAACGCGATGCCGCCCATCTCGCGGACGTCTTCCGAGCCGCCGGCGCGCTGCGCGAGCAGCCCGACGATGAACAGCAGCGGCGCGACGACGAGCCCGTGGTTGACCATCTGCAGGAGCGCGCCCTGTGCGCCCTGCGGGTTCAACGAGAAGATCCCGAGCGTGATGAAGCCGAGCTGCGCGACCGACGAGTACCCGGCGATCAGCCGCGCGTCGGTCTGCGTGAACGCGATCACCGACCCGTACACGATCGACGCGAGCGCGATCAGCAGCATCAGCGTCTGGAAGTGCGCCGCCGCCTGCGGGTACAGCGGCAGCACGATCCGCAGGAAGCCGTACGCGCCGACCTTCGAGAGCACGCCCGAGAAGACCATCAGCACCTCGATCGGCATCGCCTTGTAGCCGTCCGGCATCCAGCCGTGCAGCGGGAACGCCGGCATCTTCACGAGGAACGCGGCCGCGAAGAACAGGAAGATCCACTCCTGCGAGCCTTTGCTCAGCGGCAGCTGCTGCAGCGAGGAGAGCACGAACGTGATGTGCCCGCCGCCCTGCTGCGCCGCGAGCACGCCAGTCGCGACCGCCGCCGAGAGCATCAGCAGCGAGCCGACGAGCGTGTAGATCACGAGCTTGATCGTCGCTTTCACCCGGCCGGGATCCCGGCCCCAGATCCCCGTGAGGAAGTAGAACGGGATCAGCATCAAGTCGAAGAACGCGACGAACAGCGCGAGGTCCTGCGCGAGCAGCGCGCCGAGCACCGCCGTCTCGGCGAGCATGAAGTTGAAGTAGAAGAAGCGCGGGCGCTCCCATTCGCGCAGGTTCGCCGCGAGCACGGCCGCCGCGAACAGCAACGTCGTGAGGCCGACCATGAACACGTTCAGCCCGTCGACCCCGAGCTTGTAGTGGATGCCCAGTTCGGCGATCCAGACGACGTCGGTCACGTGCGCCAAGCCGTGATGGCTGGGCGAGTAGTCGGCGATGTAGCCGATCGCGAGCCCGAGCGCCCCGAGCGATCCGAGCAGCGCGAGCGCAGCAGGCGCACGACGGCCGAGCGGCGTGAGCAGCGCGCCGAGCACGCCGCACGCGAGCGGCAGCCAGAGGATGATCGATAGCGGCGGCATCAGCTCGGCTCCTCGCTCCTCACGTTTGCAGCAGGAAGTAGAAGCCGACGCCGGCGAGGCCGAGCACGAGCAGCGCCGCGTAGTAGCGCACGAAGCCGCTTTGCGCGGCGCGCACCGCCGCCGAGCCGGCGCGCACGAGGCCGGTCGTGCCGCCGACGAGCGTCTCGTCGACGAACACGCGCTCGAACGTGCTGCGCGCGAACGCGCCAACGACAGCAGCCGGACGCACGACGAGCGCGCCGATCAACTCGTCGAAGTACCACTTGTTGACGAACAGCACGTACAGCGGGCGCAGGCGCTCGCGGACGCTCGCCGACGTGCCCGGTCGCATCACCCACACGCGGTAGGCGATCGCGATCCCGATCAGCCCGAGCGCCGTGCCGAGCACGATTCCGAACAGCAGCAGCCCGGTGCGCGAGTGCGCTTCGGAGGCGTACAGGTGCGAGCCCGTGAAGCTCGGTCGCAGGAAGTCGTCGATCACGAAGTCCACGCGCGGGATCTGCACGAGCCCAGCGCCGACCGCGCCAAGCGCGAGCACGCCCATCGCCACGCGCATCGGCAGCGCGCGCTCGGCGATCGTGTGAAACGGGCCGGGGAAGCCGACGTCGGTGTCCTCGAGTTCGCCGTTCGCCGGGTTGCGCGGCTGCTCGGCGTGTGCGAGGTGGCCTCCTTCGAGCTCGACCGCCTCCGGCACGGGCTCGCCGTGGAACGCGCGGAAGATCATCCGGAACGTGTAGATCGCCGTCAGCAGCGCGCCGATGTAGCCGATCACGTACAGCGCCCAGTGCCAGCCGCCGCGTTCGGCCGTGACGAGCAGGATGTCGTCCTTCGAGAAGAAGCCCGAGAACGGCGGGATACCCGATAGCGCCAGGCCGCCGACGATGAACGCGCCGTATGTGAACGGCATCGCCTTGCGAAAGCCGCCCATCTTCTCCAGCGACTGCTCGCCGGCCATCGCGCCGATGATCGAGCCCGCTGCCATGAACAGCAGCGCCTTGAAGAACGCGTGCGTCATCAGGTGGAACAGCCCCGCCGCGTACGCGCCGACGGACACGCCCATGATCATGTAACCGATCTGCGACATCGTCGAGTAGGCGATCACGCGCTTGATGTCCGTCTGCGTCAGCGCGATCGTGCCGGCGATCAGCAGCGTCGCCGCGCCGACGACCGCGCCGACGTCCTCGGCCGCGGGCGCGAGTTCGAACAGCGGGTGCATGCGCGCGATCAGGTAGACGCCCGCCGTGACCATCGTCGCCGCGTGGATCAGCGCGCTGACCGGCGTCGGCCCTTCCATCGCGTCCGGCAGCCACGTGTGCAGCGGGATCTGCGCCGACTTCGCGAACGCGCCGACGAGCAGCAGCACGCAGCCGGCGACGAGATCACCGCTGTTCGTGCCGCGGCCGAACGCCCCAGCCTGCGTCGCGTGGAACGTCCGGAGGAAGTCGAGCGTGTGCGTGTGCTTGAAGATGAAGTACGTGCCGAGCACGAGCCCGACGTCGCCGACGACGTTGATCACGAACGCCTTGATCCCCGCCGCCGTCGCCGTCGTGCGCCGGTACCAGAACGAGATCAGCAGATACGAGGCCGCGCCGACGAACGCCCAGCCGACGATCAGCAGGACGAAGTTGCCCGCGAGCACGAGCACGAGCATCGAGAAGACGAAGAAGTTGAGGTAGGAGAAGTAGCGCGCGAAGCCCCTGTCCTCGGTCATGTACGAGATCGAGTACAGGTGGATCAGCGTCGAGACGCCCGTGACGACGAGGATCATGAAGACCGACAGCGGGTCGACGAGGATCGACATCTGCGCGTCGATCCCGACCGTCGAGGCGTAGCTCCACAGCGAGGAGGCCATCTGCCGGTGCTCCGGCGCGAGCCCCTGCATCTTGATCAGCGCGCCGAGCGCCGCGAGGAACGCGAGGAAGATCGCGCCCGTGCCGATCCAGCCGGCGCTGCGGCCGGGCAGCCGCTTGAAGCCGAATGCGATCGTCAGCGTGCCCGCGAGCGGAAACGCCAGCACCAGCCAGCCGAATGTCGTCTGCGTCACGCGGCGTCCCTCAGCCTTGCAGCTCTCTCAGCTCGTCGACGTCGATCGGCAGCCTGCGGCGATAGAGCGCGACGATCATCCCGAGGCCGATGCACACCTCGCACGCGGCGACCGTCATCACGACGATCGCGAGGATCTGACCGTCGCCGTTGCCCCACATGCGCGAGAACGCGATCAGCGCGAGGTTGCCGCCGTTCAGCATCAGCTCGAGGCACAGCAGCACGACGAGCGGGTTGCGCCGCGTGATCACGCCGATTGCGCCGAGCGCGAAGACGATCGCCGAGACGGCGAGGTACCACGCGATGCTCATCGACGCCCGACCCCCTCTGACATCGTTCCGACGGCGCCGCGTCGCAGCACGTCGATCGGCGTCAGCGTCAGCTCGTCCTCGTCCTCGGTGATGCCGTGGCGCCGCCGCGCGAGCACGACGCCGCCGACGGCCGCGACCAGCAGCAGGAACGAGGCGATCTCGAACGTCAGCAAAAAGCGCGTCAGCAGCAGCTTGCCGATGTACGCTGGCGTGCCGTACGTCTGCGGGCCCGGCACATAGCCGGCGCCCTTCCCATTGATCGCCTGCAGTCCCGTGCCGAGCAGCGCGATCAACAGCTCGACGAGCAGCGCGCCGGCGGCGATCGCGCCGCCGAGGCGCAATTGCGAGCCGACCGCGCCGCCGCCGCCCAGCCGCTCGCCGATCGGCTCGGTCTGGTCGCCGACGTACGCGACGACGAACACGTACAGGACCATCACCGCACCGGCGTAGATCACGACCTGGATCGCCGCGACGAACTCGGCGCGCAGCAGCAGGAACAGGACTGCGAGCGACAGCAGGTGCGCGACGAGCGCGAGCACCGCGTAGAAAGGGTTGCGCAGGACGACGACGCCGACCGCCCCGGAGATCACGCCGATCGCCGCGAGGAAGAAGAGAACTTGGCTCATGTCGCGCCCCCCGCGCTCACTCGCCCTCGTTCCTCAGCGGCGTGCGCTCGAGCGGCTCGGCGAGCAGCATCGGCTTCGTGAAGATCAGGTCGTGGCGGTCGTAGTCGGAGAGCTCGTAGTCGTGGCCCATCGTGATCGCGTCGAACGGGCACGCGATCTCGCAGTAGCCGCAGAAGATGCAGCGAGACAGGTTGATCTCGTAGACGGCCGCGTAGCGCTCGCCGGCCGAGACGCGGTTCTCGGGCGTGTTCTCGGCGGCGACGACGCGGATGCAGTCTGCCGGGCACGCCGCCGCGCACAGCGAGCAGCCGACGCACTTCTCGAGGCCAGTGTCCTCGAAGCGGTGCAGCTTGTGGCGGCCGCGAAAGCGCGGGTAGACGGGGACCTTCTCCTCCGGGTACTGGATCGTCGACGGGCCTTCGACGATCCGCGCCGCCGTCGTCTTCAGCCCGCGCGCCGTCTCGCGGAACGTGCGCCATGCGCTGCGCGGCGCGCCCGGCTTCGGGCTGCGCGTGACCTCGATCACGTCCTCGCCCGGGCTCCACGCGGTCACGTTCAGCGCCGGAACGAGCGCGTCGTCGTTGGTGTCAGGGGAGCGGGGCATCAGTGGGTCGCCACGACGACGATCGCCGTGACGAGAGTGTTGAGGGTCGCGAGCGGCAGCAGCACCTTCCAGCCGAAGCTCATCAGCTGGTCATAGCGCAAGCGCGGAAGCGTCGCGCGGACCCAGATGAACAGGAACGTGACCAGCGACATCTTGAACAGCACGACGAACGGGTCGACCCATCCGGGCGGGTGGATCCCGAACGGCAGCAGCCAGCCGCCGAGGAACACCGTCGTGACGATCCCCGAGACGACCAGCACGTTGAGGTACTCGGCGAAGTAGTACGACGCGAAGCGACCGCCGCCGAACTCGGTGTTGTAGCCGCCGACGAGCTCCGCGTCGGCCTCGGTGAGATCGAACGGCGCGCGGTTGATCTCGGCGAAGCTCGCGGTGAGGAAGATCAGGAAGCCCACCAGCTGCGGGATGATGTACCACATCCCTTTCTGCGCTTCGACGATGCCGGTGAGCGACAGCGTCT
>DATHND010000006.1:0-8098 GCA_035486335.1 Solirubrobacteraceae bacterium | reverse complement strand
AGGCCGACGTCGGCGAGCGTCGCGAGCCGCCGGCGTATCGACGGGATGTGCTCGAAGAACACGAGCGCCTCCTCGACCGGCATGTCGAGCACGTCGGCGATCGTCCTGCCCTTGAAGCGCACCTCGAGCGTCTCGCGGTTGTAGCGGCGGCCGTGGCACTGCTCGCACGGCACGTACACGTCGGGCAGGAAGTGCATCTCGATCTTGATCTGCCCGTCGCCGCGGCAGACCTCACAGCGCCCGCCCTTGACGTTGAAGCTGAAGCGCCCCGGCTTGTAGCCGCGCGCACGCGCTTCCTGGGTCTTCGAGAACAGGTCGCGGATGACGTCGAACAGGCCCGTGTAGGTCGCCGGGTTCGAGCGCGGCGTGCGCCCGATCGGCGACTGGTCGACGGCGATGATCTTGTCGAGCTGCTCGAGCCCGTGGATCGCCCGGTGCGCGCCCGGGCGCTGGCGCGCACGGTGCAGACGGTTGGCGACGGCCTTGTACAGCACTTCGTTGACGAGCGTCGACTTGCCCGACCCCGACACGCCCGTCACGCACGTCAGCACGCCGAGCGGCACGTGCACGTCGATCTCCCTCAGGTTGTGTTCGCTCGCGCCGACGATCTCGACGTAGCCGCTCGGCGTTCGACGCTTGGCCGGCGGATCGATCGTTCGCGCACCCGCCAGATATTGCCCGGTCAGCGAGCCTTTCACGCGCTGCACCTGTGTCGCCGTGCCCTGCGCGACGATCCGCCCCCCATGCTCGCCCGCGCCCGGCCCGAGGTCGACGAGATGGTCGGCCGCGCGCATCGTCTGCTCGTCGTGCTCGACGACGATCACCGTGTTGCCGAGGTCGCGCAGTCGCTCGAGCGTCGCGATCAGCTTCGAGTTGTCGCGCTGGTGCAGTCCGATCGACGGCTCGTCGAGGATGTACAGCACGCCGACCAGCGACGAGCCGATCTGCGTCGCCAGGCGAATCCGCTGCGCCTCGCCGCCCGACAACGTCGAGGCGGCGCGGTTCATCGAGAGGTAGCCGATCCCGACGTTCTCGAGGAACTGCAGCCGCTCGGAGATCTCGCGCAAGATCAATCGCGCGACGTGGCGGTCGGTCTCCGATAGCTCGACCTGCGCCAGCCACTCCAGCGCCCGGCGCGCCGACAGCGCGCAGAAGTCCTCGATTCGCGTACCGCCGACGAGCACCGCACGCGACTCGGCGCGCAGCCGCGCGCCGCCGCACACCGGGCACGGACGCAGCGACATGTACTCCTCGATCTTCTCGCGCGTCCACTCCGAGTCGGTCTCGCGGTAGCGGCGCTCGAGGTTCTTGACGATCCCCTCGAAGCGCGTCGCGTACGAGCGCCGGCGCCCGTAGCGGTTGCGGTACGTGACGTTCACCGGGTCGCCGTTCGTCCCGTACAGGAACAGGTCGCGCTGCTCCTGCGGCAACTGCTCCCACGGCGCTTCGAGGTCGACGCGATAGCGGTCGGCGATCGCCTCCGTGACCTGCTCGTAGTAGTTCGACGACGAGTTCGCCCACGGCGCAAGCGTGCCGTCGCCGATCGACAGGCTGGGGTCGGGCACGACGAGCTCCGGGTCGATCTCCATCTGCGAGCCGAGCCCCGTACAGCGGTCGCACGCGCCGTGCGGCGAGTTGAACGAGAAGATCCGCGGCTCGAGCTCGACCAGCGACGGGCCGTGCTCGGGACACGCGAAGCGCTCTGAGAACGTGAAGATCACGCCCGCCTGCGGCGTCTCGCCCGGCACGATCTGCGCCGCCGCCGCGCGCGGCGCCTTCGCGCCCTTCGCCCCCTGCGTCGACTCGTTCTGCGCCTGCTCCTCCCGTGAGCCGGAGCGACCGACGACCTCGAGCTCGACCAGCCCGTCGGCGAGCCCGACCGCCGTCTCGATCGAGTCCGCAAGCCGCTTGCGCACGTCGTAGCGCATCACGAGCCGGTCGACGACGACCGAGATGTCGTGCTTGTAGCGCTTGTCGAGCACGATCGACTCCTCGAGCATTCGCACGCGGTCGTCGATCTTCACGCGCGCGAAGCCGTCGGCCCGCAGCTCGTCGAGCAGCTTGCCGTACTCGCCCTTGCGCCCGCGCACGACCGGCGCGAGCACCATGAAGCGCGTCCCGTCGGCCAGCTCCATCGCCTGGTCGATGATCTGCTCCGCCGATTGGCCGACGATCGGGCGGCCGCAAATCGGGCAGTGTGGCTTGCCCACGCGAGACCAGAGCAGGCGCAGATAGTCGTAGATCTCCGTAACGGTCCCCACGGTCGAACGCGGATTGCGCGAAGTCGTCTTCTGGTCGATCGAGATCGCCGGCGAAAGGCCCTCGATCGAATCGACGTCCGGCTTGTCCATCTGCCCGAGGAACTGGCGCGCGTACGCCGACAGCGACTCGACGTAACGGCGCTGGCCCTCCGCGTAGATCGTGTCGAACGCGAGCGAGCTCTTACCCGAGCCCGACAGCCCCGTGATCACGACGAGCGCGTCGCGCGGGAGCGACAGCGATACGTCCTTCAGGTTGTGCTCGCGCGCGCCCGAGACGACGATCTGATTGTCCTTCGGCATCTGCACAGCCATTCTATGAGCCCGAACAGACGTTCGCGTCCGCCCTGCGCTGGATTCCCGCACTTTGCGGGCGGCGCGCCAGTCCCGTCCGATTTCGACGTCACGGTCGGAATGGACGGTAGGAATCAATGCTAGATTGGCATGACATGCGCACGAAGGTCTCCGAGAAGGGGCAGATCACCGTCCCGAAGCCGGTGCGCGAGCGACTCGGCATCCGCCCCGGCGACGAGCTCGACGTGGTCGACGAGGACGGCAGGATCGTCCTGTCCAAGGCGGACCCCGACGATCCGGTGGCGGCGGTCTACGGCATCATCGAGACCGATCGCGGCACTGACGAGATCATCGAAGAAATGCGCGGCCCCGTCGACGCCGTTTGATCACCGCCGTCGACACCAACGTGCTGATCGACGTGTTCGACGCCGACGCCGAGTTCGGGCTGAGTTCCGCTCGCGCCGTCAGACGCTGTCTCGGTCAGGGCGCGCTCGTCGCGTGCGAGGCCGTTTGGGCTGAGACAGCAGCCCATTTCGCGGAGCCCGGCGACGCCGAGGCCGCACTCGCCAAGCTCCGCGTCGAGTTCTCGCCGCTGTCGTCATCCGCGGCGGGCGGCGCCGGTCGGAGCTGGCGAGCCTACCGACGGTCCGGCGGCAGTCGCGACCGCGTCGTCCCCGACTTCCTCGTCGGCGCCCATGCCCTGCACCAGGCCGACCGCCTGCTCACGCGCGACCGCGGCTTCTACCACCGCTACTTCGAGGACCTCGAGATCCTCGACCCGACCGCCTGACGCCGCGCCCCGCCGCGCGATCGCGCCTAGCCCTCGATCGCCGCGAAAACCTCGTCGATCAGCTTCCGGCAATCGGCCAGCTGGTAGTTCTCGGCGAGATAGCGCTCGGCGTCCTCGCGCGACTCGCCGTTCAACGCCATGTTCAGCGCGACGAGCCGCGCGCTGTCGACGTCGCCGTTCTCGGCCGTCGCCAGCGCCGGCACCTCGGGGTCGAGGTGCACGTGCGGATCGGCGCTCTCCGCCGGCGACAGCGGCGGCGGCATCGGTGGCGCGGCCGGCACCCGCGTCGCCGCCGGCGCCGGCGTCGCGCTCGCGGCCGGCCGCGGCGTTGCCGGTGGAGCCGGCGGAGCCGGCACCGAAGGCTGCGCCGGCGCATCGCGCGCGACGGCTTGCGTGACGGTGCGCCCCGACGCGGCGTCGTACAGCTCGCCGATGTTCGCGTCGAGCGCCGCGAGGTCGTTCGCGAGCCGGCCGGCGCCGGCGCGCAGGCTGTCGACGAGCGCGGCGACGTCGCCGTCCATCGAGCCGACGCGCTCGAGCAGCACAGCGGTCGCCTGCGAGACGGCGGCGACGTGCACGCGCGCCTGCGCGACGGCGTCGTCGCGCGTGCTCGCCGCGTCGTGCTCGGCCCGCTCGCGCGTCGCGGCGGCGCCATCGCTCGCCTGCTGCTCGATCTCGACAGCCGCGGCCTCGGCGGCGGCGAGAATGCTCTGGACCTGCGTGCCGGCGGTCGCGGCGAGCGACGGCTCGACGCCCGGCCCGCCGGAGTCGCGTTCGCGCTGCAGCTCCTCGATCTCGCTCGCGAGCGCACGCAGGTGGGCGTCGACGGCGGTCGGCTCGTACCCGCGCCGCGCGATCGGGAAGTCGCGCCGCTCGATCGCCTGACGGTCGATGTCCACGGGGGCAATCCTAGGCGATGTCGGGGGCGCCTTGCGGCGCCTCGCCGGCCTGGATCTCGCGCAGGTCGCGCCGCAGCTCGCGCAACTCATCGCGCAGCTGCGCCGCGTACTCGAAGCGCAGCTCGTCGGCCGCCGCGACCATCTCCTCTTCGAGCTCGACGACCATCTTCTCAAGCTCGTGGCGCGGCATCTCCTCGCTCTTGCCGCGCTTGCCCGTACGACGTTTGCGCCCCTTCGGCAGCTTCGACTCGGACTGCAGGAACTCGGCGATGTCGGAGATGCCCTTGACGATCGTCGCCGCCGTGATCCCGTGCTCCTCGTTGTATGCGAGCTGGATCTCGCGGCGGCGGTCGGTCTCGGAGATCGCCGCGCGCATCGCCTTCGTCTCCTTGTCGGCGTACATCAGCACGGTCCCGTCGACGTTGCGCGCCGCGCGGCCGATCGTCTGGATCAGCGACGTCTCGCCGCGCAGGAAGCCCTCCTTGTCGGCGTCGAGGATCGCGACGAGCGAGACCTCCGGCAGGTCGAGCCCCTCGCGCAGCAGGTTGACGCCGACGAGCACGTCGTACTCGCCGAGGCGCAGGTCGCGGATGATCTGGATTCGTTCGAGCGTATCGATCTCGGAGTGCAGGTAGCGCGTCTTGAAGCCCATCTCGAGCAGATACTGCGAGAGGTCCTCGGACATCTTCTTCGTCAGCGTCGTGACCAGCACGCGCTCGTCGCGCTCGGTCCGCTTGCGCACCTCGTTCATCAGGTTGTCGATCTGGTTCTTCGTCTCGCGCACCTCGACGCGCGGGTCGACGATCCCCGTCGGCCTGACGATCTGCTCGACGACGCGCGTCGACTGCGTGCGCTCGTACTCGCCGGGCGTCGCCGAGACGAACATCAACTGCGGCGTGATCGAGAGGAACTCCTCGAAGCGCTGCGGGCGGTTGTCGAGCGCGCTCGGTAGGCGGAAGCCGTAGTCGACGAGCGTCTGCTTGCGCGAGCGGTCGCCCTCGAACATGCCGCCGATCTGCGGCACCGTTTGATGCGACTCGTCGATGAAGCAGACGAAGTCGTCGGGGAAGTAGTCGATCAGGCAGTACGGCCGCTCGCCGGGCTGGCGTTTGTCGAGGATTCGCGAGTAGTTCTCGATCCCCGAGCAAAACCCCATCTCCCTCAGCATCTCCATGTCGTACTGCGTGCGTTGGCGCAAGCGGTGGGACTCCAGCAACTTGCCCTCCGCCTCGAGCTGCTCGCAGCGCTCGTTCAGCTCGCGCCCGATCGCTGCGACGCCGTCCTCGATCGTGCCCTCCTTGACGTTGTAGTGCGTCGCCGGCCAGATCGCGACGTGCTCGAGGTCGTCCTCGAGCAGCTCGCCCGTCAGCGGGTCGAAGTGCTGCAGGCGCTCGACCTCGTCGCCGAACAGCGTCGCGCGGAACGCCGTCTCGGCATAGGCCGGGAACACCTCGAGCGTCTCGCCGCGCACGCGGAAGCTGCCGCGCGAGAGCACCTGATCGTTGCGCGTGTACTGGATCGAGACGAGCTTGCGCAGCAGCTTGTCGCGGTCGATCTCCTGGCCGCGGCCCAGAATCTGCATGTTCATCTCGTACGTCTCCGGCGAGCCGAGCCCGTAGATGCACGAGACCGACGCCACGACGATCACGTCGCGGCGCGCGAACACCGCGGCTGTCGCGGCGTGGCGCAGCCGGTCGACCTCCTGATTGATCGCCGAGTCCTTCTCGATGTACAGGTCGCGGCTTGGAACGTACGCCTCCGGCTGGTAGTAGTCGTAGTACGAGACGAAGTACTCGACGGCGTTGTCGGGGAAGAACGTGCGGAACTCGTTGCACAGCTGCGCCGCGAGCGTCTTGTTGTGCGCGATCACGAGCGTCGGCCGCTGCACCGCCTCGATCACGCCGGCCATCGCCATCGTCTTGCCGGTGCCGGTCGCGCCGAGCAGCGTCTGGAAGCGCTCGCCCGCCTCGACGCCCTCCGCCAGCGCGGCGATCGCCTTTGGCTGATCGGCGGTCGGCGTGAAGATCGAATCGAGCTTGAACTCGGCCATCGCTCTACCGTAGCGAGGCGATCGACGGCCGAGGAGCGCCCGGGGCGCCCGGCGACCACGGCGCGCGAGCGCGGGTCGCGGGCGGCGTCACTGCAGCCCGAGCTGGCGCGCGTAGGACGCGCGGTACTCCTGCTGTGCGCCGAGCACGCGTTCCACGTACGCGCGCGTCTCCGGGAACGGGATCGCCGAGACGGCGAGCGTCGTTCCGCGCGCGCGCGCCTGCGCCACCCAGCGATCGACGTTCGCCAAGCCGGCGTTGTATGCGGCGACGGCGAGCATCTCGTTGCCTTCGTAGTGGTCGAGCAGGTAGCGCAGGTAGTAGGCGCCGTAGGCGACGTTGATGCTCGGCGTCGACAGGTCGCTCGCCGTGAACTGCGTGCCGCCCGACAGATGCGCGATGAAGTAAGCCGTTTCCGGCAGGATCTGCATCAGGCCCTCGGCGCCGGCCGACGACGGACGCGGGTCGAATTTGCTCTCCGCGTAGATCACCGCCGCGACGAGCGCCGGGTCCAGGCGCTTCTCGGCGGCCTGCTGGCGGATCACCGCCGCGTCGGTCAGCGGCAGGCCGAGGCGGTTGACCGCGTGGTCGACCTCGGTCGCGACGATCACCGCGAGCAGCGCGACGAGCGCGAGCGTCGCCAACGTCCCGAGCGTCCGCCGCCCGGCGCGCCGCCTGCGCCGGACGCGATGGTGGGGGATCGCCGTCTGCCGGCTCATCGTCCTAGCTTGTCAAGGACCGACGACAACTCGCGCTCGAGATCACGCTCGCTGCCGTCGTTTCGGACGACGAACGTCGCGCGTCGCGCCTTCTCCTCCTGCGAGAGCTGCCGCGCGGCGCGCTCGTCGAGCGAGGAGTGGCCGCGCGCGGCGGCCCGCTCGCGGCGCACCGCCTCGTCGGAGACGACGGCGATCGTCGCGTCGTAGACGCCCTCCTGTCCGGCCTCGAACAGCAGCGGAACCTCGACGACCGCCGCGCGCGGCGGCGGCGATCCGTCCGACCGCTCGGCGCGTGCGCCGGCCAGCCACGCCGCGACTCGCGCGCCGACGAGCGGCCACAGCATCGCCTCGAGCCATGCGCGCTCCGCGGGATCGGCGAATGCGCGCTCGGCGACGGCCGAGCGATCGATCGCGCCCTCGGGCGCGACCTGTACCCCCCACCGCTCGACCACGGCGCGGCGCAGTTGCTCGTCATCGGCCCACAGCTCGTGCACGATCGCGTCGCTCGAGATCGTCGCCGCGCCGAGACGCTCGAGCGCCGCGAGCGCCGTCGACTTGCCGGCGCCGATGCCGCCTGTCAGCCCGACGAACGGCACGACCGGCGCAACCTGCTCGGCCTCGTCCAGGGCGCGTCAGTCCTGCGTGGACTCGGCCGCCGCCGGCTCCGCCGCAGGCTCGGCCGGCGCCTCGGCGGCCTGGCCGGTCGAATCGTCGCTCGCCGCAGCCTCGGGCTGGGGCTGCTCGTCGCTCGCCGGCTCGGCGACGACGGGCTCGGCGCTCATGTCCGTCGCGGGCGCGGGCGTGGCGGGCTCGGCGAGCGCGTCCTCGACCGGCGAGCCCTCGATCGCCGGCGCTTCGGGAGCGCTGCCCTCGGGGGCCGTGCCCTCGGCGGCCTCGGCGCTCGCCTCGGCCGGCGCCTGCGCGGCAGCCTCGTCGGCGCCCGCGGCCGGCTGGGAGTCGCCCGGGCGCGAAACCGGCAGGATCTGGTCCTCGACGCGCTTGGCCGACAGCGACAGGCGTCGGCGCTCGGAATCGATCTCGAGGATCTTCACGCGGATCTCGTCGCCCGGGTGCACGATCTCTCGGGGGC
>DATHND010000005.1:0-22124 GCA_035486335.1 Solirubrobacteraceae bacterium | reverse complement strand
CGTGCGCTTCTGGTGAGTGATCACGATGAACTGGGCGCGGTCGGCGTAACGGCGCAGCAAGGCCAGGAAGCGGTCGAGGTTGAGGTCGTCGAGCGCCGCCTCGACCTCGTCGAGGATGTAGAACGGGCATGGACGGGCGAGGAACACCGCGAACAGGAACGCGAGCGCGGTCATCGACTTCTCGCCGCCCGACAGCAACGACAGCCGCTTCGTCGACTTGCCCGCCGGCGTGATCTCGATCTCGACGCCGAGCTGGCCGATCTCCGAGGAGTCCTGCTCGCGGCGCTCGTCGATCTCCGCCTCGCGCTCGGCCGCGAGCTCCGCCGCCGCGGCGGCGCCCGCCGCGTCGCCCTCCGCCGAGGACCCTCCCAGCGGGCGCGCCGCCCCGGCGTCGGCGCCGTTGCTTGCGAGTCGCTCGCCTCCGAGCACGGCGCGCGGCGGCTGCTCTTCGCTGACGAGCCGCAGGCGGCCGGAGCCGCCCGGGAAAACGTCGCCGACGAGCTCCTCGAAGTTGCGCGCGGCGGCCGCGAACGTCTGCTCGAATGCCTCCTGGATCTGACGGTCGGTGTCGCGGATCACGCCACGCAGCTCGCGCAGCGCGGTCTCCAGGTCGGCGCGTCGCGTCTCCATCTCCTCGACGTGCGCGATCGCCTCCGCGTACTCCTCCTGCGCCAACGGGTTGACCGGCCCGAGTTGCTCACGTCGGCGCGCGAGGCGCTCGACGCGCGTGCGCAGCGCGGCGATCTCCTCCTCGCCAAGCTCGACCGCCTCCGCGCCGTCGACGGACACGACGACGCCGAGGCGCTCGCCGAGCCCGCCGAGCTCGAGCTCGGCCTCGGCGGCCTGGTCGCGCACGCGCTGCGCGGCGACCTCGGTCGCCGTCACCGTCTCGCCGGCGCTGCGCAGCGCCGCCTGGATCTCGGCCTCGCGCGCGGCGCATGCGCGCAACTCCCCCGCCAGCTCCTCGGCCGCGACGCGGTCGGCGGCGAGCTCGCGCTCGAGCTCGGAGAAGCGCGCGCCGACCGCCTCGGCCGCCGCTGCGACCGCGGCGCGCAGCCGAGCGGCACGTGGCGACGTCTCGCCGTCGGCTTGCAGCTGCGCGCGCGCGCGCGCGATCCGCGCTTGCCGCTCGGCGGCCTCGCGCGCGGCGCGCGCCGCCTGCGAGCGCTCGGCCGCGAGCGCGCCCTCGAGCTCCGCCCGGCGCACGGCGAGCGGGCCGTCCGCCGGCGCCGCACGGCGCTGCTCGATCAACCACTCGGCGCGGCGCGCCCCCTCCTGCGCCTCGGCGTGCTCGCGCTCACGCAGGCGCTCGGACTCTTCCGCGCCCGAGCGCGCAGCTTCGGCTTCCTGCAGCTGCGCGACGGCCTCGTCGGCGGCGATCCGCGCCGCCTGCTCGTCCTGCGCGGCGCGCTCGGTCGCCGCGATCAGCCGGTCGCGTTCGTTGCGCCGCGCGAGCACCCGCTCGGAGCCGCCCTCGGCGAGCTGACGCACCTCGCCCCACGCCGCGAACCAGACCCGCCCGGCGCGCGTCACGGCGATCCCCGCGAACTCCCGCGGCAACCCCTCCAGCCGCTCGACGATCCACGCGTCGGCGAGCAGTCGCTCGGCGAGCGCGAGCGACTGCGGCGGCCCGCTGACGAGATCGAGCAATCGCTGGGCGCCAGCGACGGGCGCGGCGGGCGCGTCGCGCGCGCGCTCCGCGTCGACCTCGAAGGCGAGCAGCGCCGTGCCGCCGTCCGGACCGGCGCGGTCGAGCAGCGACTCGGCGTCGGCGACGTCCGCGACAAGCGCCGCGTCGAGACGACCGCCGAGCGCCGCGGCGAGCGCCAGCTCGTACCCGTCGCGCACCCGCAGCTCCTCGCTCAGCGCCTTCGGCGCGTCCTCGTGCGCGGTTCCGCGCACGGCGGCGTGACCGCGCAGGAACTGGTTCGCCGCCGCCAGCTCGGCGCCGACGCGGGCCGCCTCGCGGCGCATGCGCTCGACGCCGCGCTCGGCGTCGCCGACACGCTCACGTGCACGCATGGCGGCGGCGTCGGCCGCGCCGCGCGCCGTGCGCGCGTCGGCGAGCGACTCGGCGCGCTCCTGCACGAGCGCGCGCTGCTCGCTCAGCTGCGGCTCGAGCCCGCCGAGCGCCGCCTGCAGCTCCTGCTCGCGTTCGCCGAGGACGCGCGCGAGCTCAGCTTCGAGCTCGGCGAGGCGCTCGCCGCCGGCCGCGCCCGCGTGCCCCGCGCCGGCGCGCGAATCGTCCGCCTGCAGCTCGGCGAGCTCGGCGCGCAGCCGCTCGCCGCGTCGCGCCAGCGCCTCGTACGCGGCTGCGATCTGCTCGCCGCGCAGCTCCAGTCGCTCGTGCGCCGAGCGGCACTCGTACGCGCGCTGTGACAGCGCGTCGCGGCGCTCGGCGTGCTCGGACAGCGCGCGCTCGGCGTGCCCGCGACGCTCGATCGTCCGCGCCAGCGTCGACTCGACCTCGCCGCGCGCTGCGCGCGCCTCGGCGACGTTGCGCTCGGCTTCGGCGAGCTCGATCCGGCAGCGACGGACCGTGTCCTGCGCGAGCTCCCAGCGCGCCTGCAGGATCTGGCGCTCGAGGCGCTCGTGCAGCTCCGCCGCTTCGGACTGGCGCTTGAGCGGACGGAGCCGCGTGCGCGCCTCGCGCTCGACGTCGAGCGCGCGGTCGAGGTTCTCCTGCGTGCGCTCGAGCTTCAGCTGTGCGCGGCGACGGCGCTTGCGATGCTTGCCGAGGCCGGCCGCCTCCTCGATCAGCAGGCGCCGGTCGCGCGCCTTGGAGGTGACGATCTGCTCGACGCGTCCCTGCGAGATGACCGAGTGGTTCTCCTTGCCCAGGCCCGTGTCGGAGAGCACCTCGATCACGTCGGTCAGCCGGCAGCGCGCGCCGTTGAGGCGATAGCCGCCGTCGCCCGTGCGATCCAGGCGACGGGCGATCGAGATCTCCGAAAGCGGCACGTCGACCGTGCCGTCGGAGTTGTCGAGCACGATCTCGACCTCGGCTGAGCTGCGCGCCTGCACGCCGTGGCCGCCGCCGAAGATCACGTCCTGCATCGACTGCCCGCGGACGGCGAGCGGCGACTGCTCGCCCATCGCCCAGAGGACGGCGTCGGTCACGTTCGACTTGCCCGACCCGTTCGGGCCGACGACGACGCTGACGCCCGGCCCGAAGTCGAGCGTCGTGCGATCGGGGAACGACTTGAATCCCTTCAGCGTCAGCGACTTCAGCCGCATCGCGCGCTCACGACTCGATCCGCTCGACGGCCTCGCGGGCGGCCTCCTGCTCGGCGTGCTTCTTGCTGCGCCCGCTCCCTGAGCCGAGCTCGCGCCCGTCGACGCTCGCCGCGATCGTGTACGTGCGCTCGTGCGGCGGCCCCTCCTCTGAGATCACGCGGTAGGCGACCTCCTCGCCGCGCCGTGCGAGCAGCTCCTGCAGCGCCGACTTGAAGTCGACCGGGTGCTCGAGCGCCTCCTCGATCTCCGGCGTGAACGCCTCGACGACGGCCTGCGCGGTGCGCTCGTAGCCGGCGTGCAGGTAGCACGCGCCGATCACCGCCTCGATCACCGAGGCGAGCACACGCTCGGTCTCGATCAGCGCGGTTGCGCTGCCCTGCACGCCCACCGGCGCCGCGGCGCGCAGGCGCTCGGGCAGCCCGAGTCGCACCGCCACCGCGCGGCAGGACGGCCCCGAGACGGCCTGCGCGCGGATCTTCGTCAGACGACCGGCGCCGAAGCGCTCGGCCTCCAGGCGCGGATACAGGTGCGTCGTGACCGCCAGCGCGAGCACGCTGTCGCCGAGAAACGCCAGCCGCGCGTAGGAGTCGCCGCGGCGCTCGCTCCACGACGCGTGCGTGAAGACCTGGCGCGCCAGGTCCTCCGGCAGCTCGTCGAGCAGCTCCGCCAGCAGCTTCATCGGCCATCGCTTGCCCCGTTTTGGCGCTGGTGCGCGATCACGAACTCGACGGCCTGCCCGACGGTCAGGATCTGCGCCGCCTGCTCGTCGGACATGTTGACTCCGTAGGTGTCCTCGAGCTCTTGCACGAGCGTGTAGAGGTCGAGCGAGTCGGCCTCGAGATCCTCTTTGAAGCGCGTTTCCTGGGCGATCGCGCCCGGCTCGACGTCGAGTTCGTCGGCGAGGTGGTCGCGGATCAGCGCGAACACCTGATCGCTCGTGAGCGTCGTCATCGCCGAGCGCTCGCGCCGGGGACAGGCGCGCTCGCCAGCGCGCGCGAGGGCCGCGTCGTCGTGGGCCGTTCGGAGAAGCTCATGCGGTCGGTCGCAGGCTAGCGCCAGGCGCGGACGCGGGCGACTCCCGCAGCGCGCCGGCCTCGGCGAGCGCGCGCCCGGTGCGCCCGACGATGTCCTCGCGCGCGCCGAGCTGCGCGCGGACGATCGCCTCGGCGAAGCCGTGACGCGAGAAGCGCCCGTGCGGCACGACGCCGAGCCGCCGCAACCCGAGCAGGTAGGCGCCGCCCTGCAGCTCCGGATCGATCTCGGCGCGGAGCTTGCCGAGCGCCGGGCGCAGCAGCAGGCCGCCGAGCTTCGCGCGCGGCGTCGACGTCGCCGCCTGCCTGATGCCGCCGAGCAGCGTCTGCGAGACCCCCTCCATCAACTTCAGCGCGACATTGCCCGTGAAGCCGTCCGTGACGACGACGTCGGCGACCCCGCCCGTCACGTCGCCGCCCTCGACGTTGCCGACGAACTCGAACGCGCCAGCGTCCCCGCCGAGCCGCCGCGTCAGCTCCTGAGCCGCCTCGACCACGAGCGGGCTGCCGCGCTCGGCCTCCTCGCCGTTGGAGAGCAGGCCGACGCGCGGGCGCGCGACGCCGAGCACGGTGCTCGACAGCGCCGCGCCCATGAACGCGAACTGCACGAGGTGCTCGCGCCGCACGACGGCGTTCGCGCCGACGTCGAGCAGCGTCACCGGGCTGCCGGGAACCGGCAGCGGCAGCGCCAGCGCCGGACGGTAGATGCCGCGCATGCGCTTGATGTTGAACAGGCCCGCCGCGAGCGCCGCGCCGGTTCCGCCCGCGCAGACGAGCGCCTGCGCGCGCCCGGCCGCGACCGCGCGCGCCGCCTGCACGATCGACGCCGTCGGGTTGGCGCGCACGGCGCTGACCGGATCGGCGCCCTTGGCGATCGACAGCGGCGCGTCGACGATCTCGACGCCGTCGGGCGGGTCGCCCAGCTCGGCGGCGGGGCCGAACAGCAGCACGCGCGCCCCGCGCGCGGCCGCGATCGCCGCGCCGGCGGCCACCTCCGCAGGTCCGAGATCGGCGCCGTTGCAGTCGACCGCGACGACCGGCTCAGCGGTCCCGTTCGGCGATGCGGCGGACAGCGGCGTCGAGGCCACCGGCCCCGCTACTGCTCGTGCTCGTGCTCGTGATCGTGGTCGTGCCCGGACCCACTGGGCGCGACGACTTCGCGGCCGGCGTAGTGCCCGCACACCGGGCAGACGCGGTGCGGCCGGCGCGGGCTGTGGCACTGCGGGCAGGCGTTGACCGCCGGCGTGCCGATCTTGTGCTGCGCTCGACGCTTGGCGGTGCGGCTGTGTGACTGCTTTTTCTTCGGGACGGCCATGCGGTGCAGAAGGGTACCAGCCGCGCGTTCGCCTACTCGAGCTTCAGCTCGCGCAGCTTCGCCCAGCGCGGGTCCAGCGCCGACTCGTGAGCGTGCGCAGGCCCGGCCTCGTCCAGGGCGGCGGCGCAGACCGGACAGAGCCCGGCGCAATCCTCGCGACACAGCACCTTGACGGGCGCCGCGAGCGCGAACGCGTCGCGCGCCCACGCGGCGAGGTCGAGCGTCTCCTCGTGCACGTACGGGCTCTCCAGCTCCTCGCCTTCGCCGGGCCGATCGACCTCGCGGACGTCGACCTCGACGGTCGGCTCGGCCTGTTGCAGGCAGCGCATGCACGGACCGCTCAGCGCCGCCGAGAAGCGCAGGCGAAGGGCGTAGCCGCCGCCCATCATGCGCGAGACGTCGAGCACGACCGCAACGCCCGACGCCGTGCGATCGAGCGGCGCGGCCTCGTAGCGCTCGCCGCCGAGCTGCAGCGACTCGATCGGCGCCCGCAGCTGCAAGCGCCGGCCCTCGCCGGTGCTCAGGCGCAGCGCGCCGAGATCGAAGTCGTGCGTCTGCGCGGCCATCGCTCCAGGCTAGCGAGGCATGCGCGCGCGTCTGCTCGACCGACCGCGTGCGGAGCGCCCGGCGCGCGGCCGCGTAAGGCACGTGCGCTACGCGGGGGCGGCGCAGGTCTGCAGCTCGCGCTTGAGCACCTTGCCCGTCGCGTTGCGCGGAAGCTGCTCGAGGAACACGACGTCGCGCGGCGCCTTGTAGCGCGCGAGGTTCTCCTTGACGTGCTCCTGCACGTCCTCGACGCTCAGCTTGGCGCCGGCGCGCAGCACGACGAACGCCTTCAGTCGCTGGCCCCACTCCTCGTCGGCGACGCCGAGCACCGCCGCCTCTTCGATCGCCGGGTGGTCGGCGAGCAGGTCCTCGACCTCGCGCGGGAACACGTTCTCGCCGCCGCTGACGATCATTTCGTCGTCGCGCCCGTCGACGAACAGCCGCCCGCCGCCGTCGAAGTGCCCGACGTCGCCGGTGCTCATCAGGCCGCCGACGATCTCCTTGCCGCCGCCGCCCGTGTACCCCTCGAACATCATCTCGTTGGCGACGAAGATCCGTCCGCCGAGGCCCGGCGGGACCTCGCGCCCGTCGGCGTCGAGCAGCTTCACGACCGTGCCGATCGGGGGGCGGCCGGCCGTGCCAGGCGCCGCGCGCAGGTCCTCGGGCGTCGCGATCGTCGCCCACGCGACCTCGGTCGAGCCGTACAGGTTGTAGAGCACGTCGCCGAACGCGTCCATCGCGCGCGTCGCCAGCTCGCCCGGCAGCGCCGAGCCGCTGACGGCGATCACGCGCAGGCAGCTCGTGTCGTAGCGCGCGAGCGTCCGCTCGCCGAGGTCGAGAATCCGCTGCAGCATCACCGGCACGACGGCAAGCGCGGTCGCGCGATGCTGCGAGACCGCGCGCAGCGTCTCCTCGGGATCGAACCGGCGTCGCAGCACGAGCGTCGAGGACAGCGCCAGCGCGAGCGTGAAGTGCGCGTAGCCCCACGAGTGGAACATCGGCGCGGCGATCACCGTCGTCTCGCGCGCCTTCAGCGGGATCTTCGAGAACAGCGCGGCGGCCGGCTCGAGCGTGTCGGGCTGCTTGCGCGCGGCGCCCTTCGGCGTGCCGGTCGTGCCCGACGTGAGGATCACGACGCGGCCTTTCTCGGCCGGCGGCGGCGGCTCGGACGGGGGGCCGGCGGCGATCAGCTGCTCGAGCGTCTGCTCGGGGCCGCCGGCCGCGGGCTCGCTGCGCACGACGTAGCGTTTGCGCCCTTCCGTCCCGTCGGCGACGAGCCCGGCGAACTCCTCGTCGTAGATCACCGCGACCGGGTCTTCGCGTCGCAGCACGTCGGCGATCTGCGGGCCGGCGAACGCCGTGTTGAGATACAGCGCGCCGGCGCCGAGCTTCGCGCACGCGACCGTCGCCTCGACGAAGCCGCGGTGGTTGCGGCACATGATCGCGACGTCGTCGTCTTCGCCGACTCCGGCCGCGCGCAGCGAGTTGGCGAGCGCGTTCGTGCGCTCGTCGATCTCGCCGAACGCGACCGCGCCGCGGTCGTCGATCACCGCCGCGCGGTCTGCGAAGCGAGCCGCGCCGCCCTTGTACGCCGCCGGCGAGCTCGGCCCCCAGCGCCGCAGCGCGGCGAGCACGCGCACGGTCTTGTCGGGTCGCTCGGGATGCACGATGCCCGTGCCGAGCAGCGCGCGCGCGACCTGCAGCTTGTACTTCACCTCCTGCGCATCCACGGCGCGGACCCTACCCCAACCGCGGCGCCTGCAGGCGCCGGCCGCCGCCCGTCAGCGGGACGAGCGCGGTCGCGCGCCGTTCCGACGTGCAACGCCGCCGCTAGGCCGTCGCGGGCAAGCGAGGCAAGGACGCAGGCAGCGAAATGTGCGAGAGCACATGAGCGACCGAGGACACAGCCTCGCGCCGCCCCGCGGCGTCCTAGCCGACTTCGGCTGGTTCGTCCTTGCCCTGCAGGCGCTCGCGGCCACGCTGCACGGCGGCGATGAACTTCGAGAGGTTGATCTCGAGCGTGTTGAGGATCTCGTCGGCGTAGTCCTCGGCGCCGAGGCGGATCTCGCGCTCGCGGGCGCGCGCGTCCTCGACGATGTCCTCGGCGGCGCGCTCGGCCTGCTTGGTGACCTCCTCCTCGCCGACGAGGCGCTCCTGGCGCTCGCGCGCGTCTTTGATGATCCGCTCAGCCTCCTTCTTGGCCTCGGCGAGCATCTCCTGACGCTCCTTGACGATCCAGCGCGCCTGCTTGATCTCCTCGGGGATCGTCGCGCGCATCTGGTCGAGGATGTCGTAGATCTCCTCCTTGTCGACGCGCACCTGGTCGGTCAGCGGCACGGGCTTGGCGTTGTGCACCAAGTCGTCGAGCTTGTCTATCAGTACGAGAACGTCCATCTGCGGCCTAGCGGAGCGTGGTCTGCGGCCCAATCGAGCCGCCGTTGAAGTTCGAGATCACGTGTCACGTCCCATTCGTCAGCGCTTCAGCTCTTCCTGCAAGCGTCGGGCGACCTCATCGGGGACGAGGTCGTCGATCCTGCCTCCGAACGTGGCGAGCTCCTTGACGCCGCTCGATGACAGGAAACTGTACTGCGGGCTCGCCATCAGGTACACGGACTCTATCTCGGGATCCTGGCGGCGGTTGAGCTGGTTCATCTCCAACTCGTACTCGAAATCGGAGATCGCGCGCAGCCCCTTGACGATCGCGCGCGCGCCGACGTGCTTGGCGAACTCGACGACGAGCGTCGAGAACGGCTCAGCGCGGACGCCGTCGAGATCGGCGATCGCGCCCTCGATGAAGCGCATCCGCTCGTCGATGTCGAACAGCGCCGTGCTCTTGCGCACTGACCGGTTGACGACGGCGACGACCACCTCGTCGTACAGGCGCGAGGCGCGGCGGATCACGTCGAGGTGCCCGTTCGTGATCGGGTCGTACGACCCTGGGCAGACGGCGATCGACTTCGTTGACGGCGTCATCGGTGCAGGTGGACTCTGATCGTGGTGTCGCCGTAGCGTCGCTCGCGGTCGAGCTCGAGCCCCAGTTGCAACGGAGCTCGCCGATCGCTCTCGACGACCACGCGCGCCGCCGGCCGGAGCAGCGGCGGCAGCGCCGTCGAGAGCTCCGGCCCCCAGTCGCGCGCCTGGCTGTACGGGGGGTCGATGAAGATCAGATCGTATGTGTCTTTGCGTCTGCGTGCGCTCAGGAGCGCGGCGAGCGCGTCGACGGAGCGCACGCTCGCGCGCGTCGGCGCCAGCTTCAGCGCGTCGAGGTTCGCGCGCAGGGCGCGTAGCGCGAGCGCGTCGCGCTCGACGAACACGGCGTCGGCGGCGCCGCGCGAGAGCGCCTCGATCCCGAGCGCGCCGCTGCCGGCGAACAGGTCGAGCACGCTCGCGCGCTCGACGTCGCCGAGCATCGCGAACAGCGCCTCGCGCACGCGCTCGGACGTCGGGCGCGTGGCGCGGCCGCGTGGCGCCCGCAGGCGCCTGCCGCCGAGCTCGCCCGCGATCACGCGCATGCTCAGGCCGGGATCGGCTCGAGCGCGTCGGCGCCGAACGCGCGCAGTAGCGCGTCGGCGAGCAGCGCGTGCTCGGGCGCGCGCAGCTCGGGGTCGGCGGCGACGATCTCCTGCGCCCACACACGCGCGCGCTCGAGCAGGAGCGCGTCGTCGGGCAGCCGCGCGACGTCGAACTGGCCGACTCCCGACTGGCGCGTGCCGACGAGCTCGCCCTCGCTGCGCAGCTCGAGGTCGATCTCGGCAAGGCGGAAGCCGTCGGAGTGCGCGGCCAGCGCGCGCAGGCGCGGCGAGCCGGGCGGACCCATCAGCAAGCAGGTCGCGCGGTGCTCGCCGCGGCCGATCCGACCGCGCAGCTGGTGCAGCTGCGAGATCCCGAAGCGCTCGGCGTTCTCGACGAGCATGACGGTCGCGTTGGGCACGTCGATACCGACCTCGATGACGGTCGTCGCGACGAGCACGTCGGCCGCGCCGGAGGAGAACGCGGCCATCGCCTCCTGCTTCTCGCGCGTGCGCATGCCGCCGTGCATCAGCACGAGCTCGTGCCCGCGCAGCTCGCCCGAGCGCAAACGCTCGAGCTCGTCGGTCGCCGCGCGCAGCTCATCGAGCGCGCCGCGCGCCGACGGCGCCCGCTCGGCGCCGACGGCCGCCTCTTGCTGCTCGATCAGCGGGCAGACGACGAACGCCTGGCGCCCGGCGCGCAGGTGCTTGCGCAGCTCCTCGTACGCGCGAGCGCGGCCGCGCTCGCCGGCGACGACGCGCGTGTCGATCGGCTGGCGCCCGGCTGGCAGCTCGCGCAGCGTGCTTGTGTCGAGGTCACCGTAGCCCGCGAGCGCGAGCGTCCGCGGGATCGGCGTCGCGGTCATGTGCAGCATATGCGGCGTCCCCTTGCGGTGAAGCGCCGAGCGCTGGCGCACGCCGAAGCGGTGCTGCTCGTCGACGACGGCGACGGCGAGCGAGCGAAACGCGACGTCGGGCTCGATCAGCGCATGCGTGCCGACGATCAGCGACAGCTCGCCGCTTGCGAGCTTGCCGAGCGTGTCGCGGCGCTTGGCGGCGGCCGTCGAGCCGGTCAAGAGCGCGCAGGAGACCTGCTCGCCGCCGAGCAGGCGCTGGATCGTCGCGAAGTGCTGCTCGGCGAGCGTCTCGGTCGGGGCCATCAGCGCGGCCTGGCGCCCGTGCTCGACGGCGCGCAGCATCGCGTACAGCGCGACGACCGTCTTGCCGCTGCCGACCTCGCCCATCAGCAGGCGTTGCATCGCGCACGCGCCGGCGATGTCCGCATCGATCTCGACAAGCGTCCGGCGCTGGTCGCCGGTCGGCTCGAACGGCAGCCCGCCGACCAGCCAGCGCGCGCTCAGCTGCGGCGGCTCGCCGAGCGGCGTCGCGTCCTGCAGCGCGCGCCGCCGCGCGCGGCGGCGCAGGAACGCCATCTGCGCGAGCAGCAACTCCTCGAACGCGAGTCGCTCGCGCCCTCGCTCGCTGTCGTCGTGCTCGCGCGCGAAATGCATCGCCGCGAGCGCGCCGGCTCGGTCGGGCAGGCGCTCGCGCACGCGCGCGCCCGCCGGCAGCGACTCGAGCACATCGGCGAGCCGCTCGCGTACGCCTTGCACGAGCGTCAAGATCTGCGTCGAGCTGACGCCCTCGCTCGCCGCGTAATGCCCGACCGCGCCGCCGGCTTGATCGCCGCGCGCGGGCTGCGAGCCGACCGCGTGGCCCGAGACGCGAAAGCCGCCGCGCGCGTCGGCCTTGCCGTGCAGCAGCAGGTCCGTGCCCGGCGGGTAGCGCTGTACGAGCCACGGCTGGTTGAAGAACGTCGCCCGCATCGTGCCGGTCACGTCGAACACGGTCGCTTCGACAAGCGGGCGCATGCCGCGGCGGCGCACCGGCCGCGCGCCGATCGCGCGGACGCGCACGGCGACGGTCGCCTGCTCGCCGGCGCGCAGCTCGGCGACCGTGCGCGACTCGCGGCGCTCGCGCGGCAGGTGCTCGAGCAGGTCGCCGACCGTGTCCAACCCAAGCGCGCGCATCCCGTCGGCGAGCTTGCCCTTCGGCAGCCGCAGCGGCTCGGCGAGGCGCTCGGGACGCGGCCAGCGCACGCCGGCTTCGAGCATCTCGGCGCGGCTCAGCGCGCGCTCGCCGGCGAACGCGCGCACAGACGCCCCCATACGCTCGGCGCCTGCCGGCACCGGCGGCTCGCGGTCTGCGATCTCGGTGCTCGCGGCAGCAGCCATCCGCCTCCATGATGATCACCGCGCCGGTCATCGCCAAAGCCTGAGCCATTACCCGGTAGCGGGCCGTCGACCAAGCGGAGCAAGGACGCAGGGAGCGTGGCGTACCGATCGTCGATCGACGGGGTCGCCGATCGGCCAGCACGCGAGCGACCGAGGACGCCGCTCCGCGCAGCGTCGACGGTCCGCTACTCGGCGGCGATCAGCCACCAGTAGGCGGGCTGCCCGCCGTCGCGCAGCTCGAGCTCGACGCCGCCGTTGACCATGCCCTCGATCTCGCCGAGACGCAGCGGCGCGTCCGCGCCCGCGAGCACGCTGATCAGCTCCGGCTCGCGCCCGTCGTCGCCGGCGGCGAGCGCGTGCAGGACCGCGCGCAGCGTGTCCGTCGGATCGCCCCACGCGTGCACCTCCTCGCCGACGAAGCCGACGGCCTGGCCGCGCACGAAGCGGCCGTGCGCGTCGTCGCGAGCGGCCGGCGCGACGGCGCCGGTGCGCACGCGCGCGAGCGCCTCGTCGACGGCCTGCGCGTTCTCCTCGACCGAGCGGTCGGGGCTCAGCACGACCGCCGCCGCGAGCCCCGCCTGCTGGCTCGTCGTGCGCGCGACCTTGACCTCCTTGTCGGACAGCCGCGCGGCGTGTTCGGCGGCCATCACCACGTTCGCGCTGTTCGGCAGCACGACGACCTCCTCGGGCGGCGCCTCGTGGATCGCCGCAAGCAGGTCGTACGTCGAAGGGTTCAGCGTCGGCCCGCCGTCGAGCGTCTGCACGCCGAGCTCTTTGAACAGCTGCGCGAGACCGTCGCCGCTGACGACGGCGACGGCGCCGCAGCGCGCGATCGGAGCCTCGCGCGGCGCGCCGTGCGGGCGGCGCCCGTTGTGCGCCGCCGCGGCGCCGTTGCTCGCGCCGGCGGAGTCGTGACCGTCGTCGCTCGTCGCGTCGAGTCGCGCCTCGCGCTCCTGCACCTGCAGGCGCATGTCGGCGACGTCCAGGCGCGAGACCTCGCCGGCGCCCGCGAACACGTCGGTTGCGCGTTCGGGGTCGTCGGTGTGCAGGTGCACCTTCAGCGTGCTCGAGTCGCCGACGACGAGCACCGAGTCGCCGAGCTCCTCCAGCGGCGTGATGAAGCGTCCCGGGCTCAACCCGCTGCCGGTGACGGCGAAATTTGTGCAGAAGCGGTACGTGCTCGAGCTGTGCTCCGGGTGCGTGATGCGCGCCGGCGCGTGATGATCGAGCGCGGGCGGCTCGTCGCCGCGCAGCGCCGCGACGACGCCCGCGAACATGATCGTCAACCCGTAGCCGCCGGCGTCGACGACGCCGGCGTCGCGCAGCGCCGCGAGCAGCTCGGGGCCGCGCTTGACCGAGTCCTGCCCGGCGATCACCGCGCGCTCGAGCGCCGCCGCGATCGCCGCGTCCTGCTCGGAGCGCTCGGTCGCGGGCCCGAGGCGGGGATTCTCGGAGCTGTGCGCGAGGTCGGCGACGATCTGGTGCGCCATCTCGCGAGCGACCGTCAGAATCGTCCCCTCGGCGGGCTCGCGCACCGACGAGTACGCGCGGTCGGCGGCGTTCGCGAGCGCCGCGCCGATCAGCGTCGCGTCGATCAGCTGCCCCGGCCGCGAGACGAGCTCCTCGGCGGCACCGCGGATCAGCTGTGAGAGGATCACGCCGGAGTTACCGCGCGCGCCGAGCAGCGCCGCGCGCGCGACCGACTGGACGATCTCCTCGCGCCCGATCTCGTCGATCGTGCGCCCGCCGCCCGCGCCCTGCAGGCGGTCGAGCTCGTCGAGCACGGCGCGCAGCGTCAGCGCCATGTTGTCGCCGGTGTCGCCGTCGGCGACGGGGAACACGTTCAGGTCGTTGACCTCCTGGCGGCGCGATTCCAGATGTGCCAGCGCGCCCGCCACGGCCGTACGAAACCGGCCAAGGTTGGTATCCGTCACGCTGACACGTCTATCACTTCATCCGGCCGCGGCGCACCGCGGGCGCCGAAACGACTAGACAGCCTTCAATACCTTGCCGGCTTTGAGGCAACGTGTGCAGACGTAGACGCGCTTCGGCGCCTTGCCGACGATGATCCGCACCTTTTGCAGGTTCGGGTCGAAGCGACGCTTGGTCGCGACCATCGAGTGGCTGCGACTCTGACCGAACGCGGGTCCCTTGCCGCAGCTGTGACACACCTTTGCCATCGCGCGCAGTCTAGATGGTTTTTGATCGAGATCGGACGACCGCGACGCTTGCGTCTCAGGGCGGAGCGAGTCTGCAACGCAGTTCGGCCATGCGCAGGACGGCCTCGGCCGCGTGCGCGCCCTGATCGCGCTTGTCGCCGCCGGCGCGCGCGAGCGCCTGCTCCATGTTCTCGACGGTCAGCACGCCGAATGCGCACGGCACGCCGGTGTCGAGCTGTACGCGCATCACACCTGCGGCCGCCTCGGCGCAGACGAACTCGTAGTGGCTGGTCTCGCCGCGAATCACCGCGCCGAGGCACGCAACGCCGGCGAAGCGTCCGCTGCGCGCGGCGTAGCTCGCGCCGAGCGGGAGCTCGAACGCGCCCGGCACGTCGAACACCTCGACCGCGTGCTCGCCGTCCTGCGCGAACGCAGTCTTCGCGCCGGCGACGAGCCGCTCGGCGAGGTCCTCGTAGAAGCGACCGACGACGATCGCGTAGGCGTCGCTCACCGGCTGTCCTGCTCGTCCGGGTGCTCCGTCGCCGACGACCGCTCGCCGGCTGCGGAGCGGTCCTCGGCGAGCGCGCGGTCGTGCTCGCGCTCGGCGTGCAACAGCTCCTCGTCGAGGTTCAGTCCTTGGTGGTGCAGCGTGTGACCCATTCGCTGCGCCTTCGTCCGCATGTACGCCTCGTTGTGCGCGTTCGGCGCGTGCTCGATTGGGATCTGCGCGGTGACCGACAGGCCGTAGCCCTCCAGGCCCCTGATCTTCTTCGGGTTGTTCGTCAGGATCCGGATCGACGACAGGCCGAGGTCGGCGAGGATCTGCGCGCCGATCCCGTAGTCGCGCAGGTCGGCCGGCAGCCCAAGTCGCTCGTTCGCTTCGACCGTGTCGAGGCCGTCCTCCTGCAGCCGATACGCACGCAGCTTGTTCAGCAGCCCGATCCCGCGACCCTCCTGCGCGAGGTACAACAGCACGCCGTGCCCTTCGTGCTCGATCATCGACAGCGCCGACTCGAGCTGCTCGCCGCAGTCGCAACGCAGCGAGTGGAACACGTCACCCGTCAGACACTCCGAGTGCACGCGCACGAGCACGTCGGCCTCGCCCGCGACGTTGCCCTTGACGAGCGCGACGTGGTGCTTGTCGTCGACCGTCGAGCGGTAGCCGACCGCCTCGAAGTCGCCGAACGTCGTCGGCAGGCGTGTCGAAATGACGCGCTCGACCAGTCGGTCGTTGCGCCGCCGGTAGGCGATCAGGTCGGCGATCGTGACCATTTTCAGCCCGTGGCGCTCGCAGTACTCGGCCAGATCGGGCACGCGCGCCATCGAGCCGTCCTCGTTCATCACCTCGCAGATCACGCCCGCCGGGATCAGGCCGGCGAGGCGCGCGAGATCGACGCTCGCCTCGGTGTGGCCCGTGCGCTCGAGCACGCCACCCGGCTTGGCCTTCAGTGGGTTGACGTGCCCCGGCTGCGCGAGATCCTCGGGTCGAGTCTTCGGGTCGACGGCGACCTGCATCGTGTGCGCGCGGTCATGCGCCGACACGCCTGTCGTGACGCCGTCGCGCGCCTCGATCGTGATCGTGAACGGCGTCTGCAGCGCCGACTCATTCTTCGCCGTCATCAGCTCGAGGCCGAGCTCGTCGCAGCGCTCGGGCGTCAGCGCGAGGCAGATCCAGCCGCGCGCCTCCTTCGCCATGAAGTTGATCGCCTCGGGCGTGACGAACTGCGCCGCCATCACCAGATCGCCCTCGTTCTCGCGGTCTTCGTCGTCGCAGACGACGACCATCCTGCCCTGGCGGATCTCCTCGATCGCCTCCTCGATCGTCGCGAACGGCGTTGTCGTGCGTGCTGTGCTCATGTCGCTGCTCATGTCGCTGCTCCTTCGGTCGCGGACTCCCGCGCTCGCGCCTGCATCAGACGCTCGACGTGCTTCGCGAGCACGTCGACCTCGACGTTGACCCTCGTCCCCACCCCAACCTCTCCCAAGCCCGTGCGCCGGAGCGTCTCCGGTATCAGCGACACCGAGAAGCCGCGCTGTGAGATGGCGCTGACGGTCAGGCTGACGCCGTCGAGCGCGACCGACCCCTCCTCCACGAGGTAGCGCGCGAGCGCGGGCTCGATCGCGACGTCGAGCACGCGCGCGAAGCCGTCCTCGCGTACCGCCGCGACGGTGCCAACGCCGTCGACATGACCCTGCACGACGTGGCCGCCGAGCCGGTCGCTCACGCGCAGCGGCAGCTCGAGGTTGACCGGCGAGCGCTCGCGCAGCTCGCCGAGCGACGAGCGCCGCAGCGTCTCGGCCATCACCTCGGCGGCGAAACCGCCCTCTTCGACACGCGTCGCGGTCAGGCAGACGCCGTTGACCGCGATCGAGTCGCCCTCGCGCAGCTCGCGCGCAAGCGCCGTATCGATCCGCACGCGCGCGCCGTCCTCGCCGCGCTCGACCGATCGCACGCTGCCGCGGTCTGAGATCAGGCCGGTGAACATCCGCTCACCACTCGCGCAGGCGTGCCGAGATCATCAGGTCCTCGCCGACCCGCGCGCATTCAAACGTCAGCGCGCGCATCGCCTCTGAGATCCGCTCGACGCCCATCCCCTCGAGCGGGTCCCGCGCCGAGCTGCCGCCGAGCAGCAGCGGCGCGAGGAACAGCCTGATCTCGTCGATCTCGCCCGCGTCGAGGAACGCGCCGGCCAGGTGCGGCCCTCCCTCCAGCAAGATCGAGGAGACACCAAGCGCGCCCAGCTGCTCGAGCCCCGAGCGCACGCGCGCCGGCTCGTTCTCGCCGGTCGCAACGAGCACGTGCGCGCCGGCCGCTTCGAGCGCGTCGGTCTCCGAGCGCGCCGCCGCGCGCGAGACGACGACCGTCAGCGGGATCGCCGCCGCCGCCGTCACCAAGCGCGAGCTCGGCGGCAACCGCGCGAGCGTGTCGAACACGACGCGCCGCGGCTGGTGCGGCGGCTGCGCGAGCGCGCCCTCCGGACGCGCCGTCAACTGCGGATCGTCGGCCAGCGCCGTGCCGATCCCGACGACGACGGCGTCGACCGACGCGCGCCAGCAGTGCGCCAGCAGGCGGCTGTCCTCGCCGCTGATCCACTGCGAGTCGCCGGTCCGCGTCGCGACCTTGCCGTCGAGCGTCATCGCCGACTTGAACAGCACCCACGGGCGTCCGACGCGCGCGTGCTTGCGAAACGCCTGGTTGAGCAGACGCGCGCGCGTCGCCAGCTCGCCGTCGGCGATCACGACCTCGACGCCGTCGTCGCGCAGCACCCCAAGGCCGCGTCCCGACGCCTTCTCGGTCGGGTCGTCCGAGCCGACGACCACGCGCCTGATGCCCGACTGGATGATCGCGTCGGTGCACGGCGGCGTCTTGCCCTCGTGACAGCACGGCTCGAGCGACACGTAAAGCGTCGTGTCCGAGAG
Source organism: Solirubrobacteraceae bacterium (assembly GCA_035486335.1). Classification (GTDB taxonomy): domain Bacteria; phylum Actinomycetota; class Thermoleophilia; order Solirubrobacterales; family Solirubrobacteraceae; genus Palsa-744. Next base: position 4,673 of record DATHND010000005.1, on the reverse strand, counting down.
ATCCTCCAGCCCGCACGCCTCGATCGCGTTGACCTCGGCGTGCGCGGCGCCGAACGCTTCGTGCCAGCCCTCGCCGAGCACCTGCTCGCCGCGCGCGACGACCGCGCCGACGACCGGGTTCGGCTTGACCGAGCCGGCGCCGTTGCGCGCGAGCTCGATTGCGCGGGAAAGATGTGCCCTGTCGGTGTCCGTGCTGATCGCCATCGCTCTCGCCAGGATAACCCCGCTCAGCTCCCGCACCTGCCTCCGTGCAGGCGGTACACCGTGACATACGGACCCGGCCGCGCATACGCGAGCGGGTAGTAGTCGAAGCTCCAGTCGAACCCGAACGCGACCGGCCCGGCGCCGCGCGCGTACGGCGAGGCGCGGAACACCACCTCGCCCTGCCGTTCAAGCGCGCGGTAGTACGCGACCGCCAACGGCGCCGCGTGCTGGCCGATCTTCGATCGGTCCGCGAGCACGCGCCCGGACTCGGTCGAGCCGCTCAGCACGTAGCAGTAGCCGTGCTGCTCGTAGTAGCCGAGCAGCGCCGGGCTCAGCGTCCGCTCGTAGTCCTCGATCCCGACGACGCGCAGCTGCTGCGAGAGCGAGCCGTCCGGCGCGATCCGCGAGACGAGGCCCGGGTACTTGCTCCAGCGGTACGCGTTCGGTTCGCCCGGCCGGCCGCCCGGCCGCTCGCGCGCCCACACGTTCGGCGAGATCGGCTCGGCGACGATCTTCGCGCCTGCGGGCACGTTCGCGAGCATCCACTTGCGCGTGACGTTGCGCGTGTCCGCGCGCGCCAGCACGAGGCCCGAGTGGACGCTGAACACGAGGCCCTGCGCGAGCACGAGCGCGACCAGCAGCGCCGCGGGCACGAGCGTGAGCGCCCGCGCGCGTGTCGCGGCGGCGCCGTCCAAGCGCGCGTGGTGGCGGGCCACAGCTCGGGACAGCAAGCTTGCGAGCACGCCCGCGAGCTCGACCACGAAGAAGGCCGCCAGCAGGCACACGATCGGGAAGATCGGCAGCAGCCAGCGGCCGAAGTAGCGGCCCTGCAGGCCCATGAACGCGAGGAACAAGAGCGGCGCCGGCACGAGCAGCCAGCCGAGCGCCGGCGCCCGCCGCCAGATCGCGATCGCGCCGCCGAGCGCCGCGAGCGCCGGCGCCCAGCCGAGGCCCCACGTCAGCGTCCACATGTAGTACGCCAGGCCGCCATCGCGCGGCGCGCCGAGCTTGCCCTGCGCTTCGGCCGACAGCGACGACTGGTGCACCAGTTCGGCGTGGAACGCCGAGTAGTCGAGCAGCGAGTACGGGTTCGCGACGAAGAACGCCGCGAACGCGAACGCGGCGGCGAGCAGCAGTCCAAGCAGCGCGCGCGGACCGGGCCTCGCGAGCGCAGCCGACCAGGCGCGCGCCGCGACCCGCGGGCGGTCGCTCGCGCGGGCGCTCGCCGGGCGCCCGTCGCGTTCGTCCCGCAGGAAGCGGATCGCGACGGCCGCGACGAGCGGCAGCACGACGATGCCGGCCGTGTACTTCGTCGCGCACGCGAGCCCGAGCCCGATCCCGGCGATCGCGTAGTCGATCATCCGCCCTCGGCGCACGACGCCAGCCGTGCCGAGCAGCGACAGCGTCAGCGGCGCCAACGTCGGCACGTCGTTGAGCGCGAGGTGCGAGTAGAAGACCGGCAGGAACGCGACCGCCTCGATCGCGGCCGCGAGCAGCGCGACGGCGCGGCCGAGCAGGCGCGCGGCGGTCGCGTACAAGAGCCACAGCGCGGCGACGCCAAGCGCGGCCGCCACGACACGCGCAAGCGCGTACACCTCCGTCGGGTGAAACCAGAACGCATCGCGCGCGCCGCTCCCGCCGCCATACGCGATCGCGAACGCGAAGTGCAGCACGTACGTGAACGCCGGCGGGTTGGCGAAGTAATGCGGGTTCAGGCCGTGCCCGAACATCGCCACCGCGTGCGGCACGAAGTGGTCGGCCTCATCCGCGTTGTACGCGTACGGAAGGCCCTGTTCGATCCCCCACAGCCGCAGCGCGAGCCCGCCGAAGAGCACGACCGCGAGCGCCGGCCAGGCCCAGCGGCGCGACAGCGACACCTGCGCCTCGGTCGCGACCGGACGGTCAGCAGTTGCCATACACCGCGTAGTAGCCGCTCGTGAAGATCCGGTGGTAGCCGCTCTGCGGGACCTGGTCGCGTGGGTCGTCGCCGATGTCGACGATCGCCTCGAAGAACACGGCGGCGCCGAGCGGGAAGACCGCCACGCTGCCGCGCTTGATCCGGTTCTCGAGCGTGTGCGAGCCCTTGCCGACGTCCGCGCGCGCCTCGCTGCGCGCGACGATGTCGTGCTGGTTGGCGCTGTCGAGGATCCAGCGCGCGTCGGGAATCAGCTTGTTGTTCGGCAGCGTGACGAGCGGGCAGCGGCGCAGTTCGCGCTCGACCGACGGCGCGTGCAGCGCGACCGCGAGGCCCTTGTGGAAGTCCTCGTGGTAGGCGAGCGTCGTGCGCAGGGTCGACAGGCTCAACGTGCTCGCCGCCGAGGAGACGCCGTAGATCACGAGCAGCGCCGCGAAGCCCATCCACACGCGGCGCATCAGCGTGCCCGGACGGAGCATCGCCCAGCCGCCGACCGCGACCGCGCAGAACAGCACTAGCATCACCGCCGCGCCGAGCAGGTAGCGGTCGATCACCGACGCTCCGCCGGCGCCCTCGAGCACGTACACGCCGAGCAGCAGCACGAGCGCCGCCAGCGGCGTGCGCGTGCGCCGCGGCGTCAGCCACACGGCGAGCCCGGCGCCGGCGATCGCGCCGATCAGCACCGGCGTCTTGTCGATCCGCACGGCGTACGTCCAGACCGAGCCGACGACGCTCGCGAAGCCCTGCGTGCGGCCCAGTTCCTGCGCGAGGCCGGCTGTCGAGTTCAGCGAGTAGAACGGCTTGCCGGTGACGATCAGGTCGGTCGCCACCCAGATGACCGGCCCGATCGCGGCGATCGTCGCGTCGCGCAGCGGGCCGCGCAGGCTCGCGCGCAGCGGCGCGCCGGCGAGCACGCGCCGCAGCGACGGCCACACGCACCACAGCCAGTAAGCCGCGCTCAGCAGCCACGCGTCGGGCCGCAGCAGCCCGGCCGCCGCGAGCACGAGCAGCACCGCCGGCCCACGCCGCGGGCGTTCGACCTCGAGCACGACCGCCCAGACGATCAGCGCGACGTAGGAGATGTCGAGGTAACCCTGCGCCGCGAGGTTCTCGACGAAGAAGCGGCTCAGCACGAGCAGCGCCGCGATCACGCCGACGACGGGGCCGAAGCACAGGCGCCCGAGCCGGTAGATCGTCGCGACGAGCGCGACGAACGACGTGATCGAGCCGAGCACCATCAGCCGCGCGCCGCCTCCTCCGAAGATCGAGCAGAACACGCCGAACGCGATCGCCAGCGGATGCTCCGTCGGCCCACGGTAGACGCGAAAGTCGGGCAGGTGCAGGTGCAGCACGTCGCGACCCCACAAGAGCGCGTAGAACGAGTCGTACGTCGGGTACGTCGGGTACAGGAAGTAGCCGGCGAGCGCGCCGACGCACATCGCGGCGAACGCGATTCGCGCCCACGGCCAACCTCGCACCGAGCGGAGTCGCTCCAACCGGATCGAGCCCGGTCGCCGCCGGGTGAGCGTCGCGCTTTCCATCGAGACTCGGCCGTGTCGAGCTCCGGCGGCGCCGGTCAACGGCGAGCGCCGGCGCCCGCCCGCACGGCTCCTGTCGGGACCGCCGCCGCGCTTTGGGATACTGCCGGGAGCCAAGTCTAGGCAATCGCGCCGATGAAGCTCATCATCCAGATCCCCTGCTTCAACGAGGCAGACCAGCTTCCGCGGACGCTCGCCGACCTGCCGCGCGCCGTGGACGGCTTCGACGTCGTCGAGTGGCTGGTGATCGACGACGGCTCGACCGACGAGACCGTCGCGGTCGCGCGCGCACACGGCGTCGACCACCTCGTGCGCCTGACCAACAACAAGGGGCTCGCGACCGGCTTCCAGGCCGGCATCGACACGGCGCTGAAGCTCGGCGCCGACGTTGTGGTCAACACCGACGCCGACAACCAGTACTACGGCCCCGACGTCGCGCGCCTCGTGCGCCCGATCCTCGACGGTCGCGCCGACATGGTCGTCGGCGACCGCGAGGTCACCGAGATCGAGCACTTCTCGCCGCTGAAGAAGTCGTTGCAGCGGCTCGGCTCGTGGGTCGTGCGAGCGGCCTCCTCGACGAGCGTGCCCGACACGACGTCCGGCTTTCGCGCGTACAACCGCGAGGCGGCGATCCAGATGCTCGTCGTCTCGAAGTTCACGTACACGCTCGAGACGATCATCCAGGCGGGCAAGCTGCTCGTCGCGGTAGATCACGTACCGATCCGGACCAACCCCAAGACCCGCGAGTCGCGGCTGTTCCCGTCGACGCCCGCGTACGTCCGCCGCAACGCGCTGTCGATCTTCAGGATCTACTCGCAGTACGAGCCGCTGAAGGTGTTCTGGGGCGGCGCGATCGTCCTCGGCCTGCTGGCGCTGGCGATCTTCATCCGCTTCATCGTGTTCTTCATCGAGAACCCGTCGACCGCCGGCCGCGGCCATATCCAGTCGCTGATCGCCGGCGCGGTGCTGTTCATCGGCGCGATGCTGCTCGGCTCGCTGGGCGTGATCGGCGACCT
>DATHND010000004.1:0-3845 GCA_035486335.1 Solirubrobacteraceae bacterium | reverse complement strand
GCCGGCGTCACCGAGACGGTCGCGATGGCGCTCGACGCCGGCCTCGCGGGCTGCTCGATCGAGGACTACTCCGGCGACGCCGACGCGCCGATCTACGAGCTCGAGCACGCGAGCGAGCGCATCGCGGCGGCGGCCGAGATCGCGCACGCCGGTCCGGTCCGACTCGTGCTGACCGCGCGCGCCGAGAACCATCTGCACGGGCGCCCAGACCTCGACGACACGATCGAGCGCCTGCGAGCGTACGAGCGCGCGGGCGCCGACGTGCTCTACGCACCCGGCCCGACCGACCTCGGCGTGATCCGCGCGCTCGTCGCGGCCGTCGACGCCCCTGTCAACGTGCTCGTGCGCGCGTCCTCCCCGTCCGTCGCCGAGCTCGCGTCGGTCGGCGTCGCGCGGATCTCGGTCGGCGGAGCGTTTGCGTTCGCCGCGCTCGGCGCCGTCGTCGCGGCAGCCGAGGAGCTGCGCGATCAGGGCACGTACGCGTTCTGGGAGCGCGCGAGCGCCGGCGTGCAGGCCGTGCGTGGCGCGTTCGGCTGAGCGGGCCTCAGGGCGCGCTCGCGACCGAGGCCGACGCCGCCTCGAGCGTCCGCTTGACGACGCGCGTGCCCTCGGCCATCGCCGCCGCGGTCCGCTCCGCCGCCTCGGCCGGCAGCAGGTCGGCGATCCACACAAAGCGCGCGCGCCCGGCGCCGGCGGGGAACACCTGTGCGCAGGCGCTGTGGTGCGTGTACGGGCCGTCGACGATCGTCCACGCCAGCCGCCGCGCGCGCTCGTCGCGATCGAGCAGCGCCTCGCGCACGACGGCGCCGCTGCCGAACATGACGATGCGGTCCTCGCCGTCGAGCCTCGTGTCGACGACGAAGCCCGGCACGAGCCGTGTGTGCAGCGCGCCCCAGTCGCCGAGCGCCGCCCACACGTCGTCGGGGTCGGCGTCGATCAGGATCTCCTCGTGGATGCAGGCCATCTCATCTCCTCTCTGCCGTCTCTGTCGAATCGCTGTCCAACTCGCTCGAGCCTCGCAGCGGACGAGTCGCGGGGCTTGGACAATCGTGCGCATCTTGAGAGACTGCCGGCGTGCTGACCGTGCGCACGCTGCTGCAGGGCGACGGCGTCGAGATGGCCGACGTCGTGTGCTCGCACGCGCGCGGGAGGGGTCGCGAGAGCGAGCAGGCCGCGGGTTACGTGCTCGTGCTCGTCCGGCGCGGCTGCTTCCGCCGCAGCGCGGACGGCAGCGAGGCGCTGCTCGACCCGACGCTCGCGTACAGCATGCGACCGAGCGAGGAGCAGCGATACGACCACCCGCATGACGGCGGCGACGCATGCACGTCGCTGGCGCTCGCCCCCGGCCTCGTGTCCGCACTGTGGGGAGGCGAGCTCGCGCTGCCGCGAGCGCCGCTGCCGGTCGCGCCGGCGATCGACGTCCGTCACCGGCTGCTGCTCGCGGCGGCGCGCCGTGACGAGGATCGCGACGAGGTGCTCGAACGGGCGATCGACCTGGTCGCGGCGACGCTCGCGCATGCCGACGCGGCGCGCGTGGGCGCCGGCATGCCGCGCACGACGCACGCGCGTCGTGCGCTCGCCGACGGCGCGCGCGAACTGCTCGCGAGCACGACCGAGACGTCGCTGCCGTCGCTCGCGCGGGCGCTTGCGGTCTCGCCGCATCACCTCAGCCGCGCGTTTCGCGAGATGACGGGCCACACGATCTCGCGCCATCGGATGCGCCTGCGCGCGCGCGATGCACTCGAGCGCGTCGCCGGCGGCGAGCGCAACCTCGCACGCGTGGCCGCCGACGTCGGCTTCGCCGACCAGAGCCATCTCTGCCGTGTCGTTGGCGCCGAGACCGGAATGACGCCGTCGGCGCTGCGGCGGATGCTCGCCGCCTGAGGGCCGTCGCAGTGCGTCGAGCGCGAGAGTTGCACGTTGCGCTGAGCGTCGAGCCGCGCGCCCGGGGGCGTCGCCTAGCGCGGCAGGTGAAACGGGACCGTCGTGACAACGATCTTCGGCAGCGGGCGCAGCGCGCGGCGCAGCCGTGCCGCGGTCTGGTTGTGCAACGCGCGCTGCCACCAGCGCCTGACGACGAGCTCGGGGAGGATCACGGTCAGCGTCAGCTCGGCGCGCTGCTGGTGCAGCGCGCCGATGTAGTTGATCATCGGCGCGACGACGGCTCGGTGCGGCGAGACGATCACCTCGAGCGGCAGGTGATCGCCCCAGCGTCGCCAGTACTCGCGGAAGCGCTCGGCCTCCTGCTCGCTGGGGCTGATGTGCAGCGCCAGCACGGGCTGCTGCAGAGAGGCGGCGTATGCGAGCGCGCGCATCGTCGGCAGGTCGAGCGCCGCGACGGGCACGATCGTCAGGTGGTGGATCTCCTCGGGGCTCTCCTCGCTCTCGACGGACGCCGGCTCGTCCTCCGAGCCGTCGTCGCGCGCGACGCTCCGTGGCGGCGGCGCGACGGTCGGGGAGATCGTGCTGATCGGCAGCTCGATCGTGTGCGGCTGCAGCCGCGTCGCGTCGGCGACGAGGCTGTAGTGGCGGTGGATCCGCTGCGCGGCGAGGACGAACAGCGCGACGACGAGCACCGCGACCCAGGCGCCGGCGGTGAACTTCGTGATCCCGGCGGTGATGAACACGACCGCGGAAAGGAATGCCCCGGTGCCGTTGAAGACCATGCTTCGCCGCCAGTGCGCGTCGCGCAGGCGCCACCAGTGGACGACCATTCCGCTCTGGGAGAGCGTGAAGGCAAGGAACACGCCGACCGCGTACAGCGGGATCAGCGATTCGGTCTTGCCGTCGAAGGCGATGAAGATCACCGCGGCGACGACGCCGAGCGCGATGATCCCGTTGCTGAACGAGAGCCGGTCGCCGATCCGCAGGAACCGTCGCGGCGCCTGCCGATCGCGCGCCAGCAGGTAGAGGACGCGCGGGAAGTCGTTGTAGGCGGTGTTCGCCGCCAGCAGCAGGATCGCGGCCGTCGCCGCCTGCGTGAGCGCGTACATCACGCCCGAGCCGAAGCTGCGGTGCGCGAGCTGTGAGAGGATCGTCTCGCTCGCGTTCGGGACGACGCCGTCGAGATGGACGATCGCGATCGTGCCGGCGAACAGCGCGATCAGCAGGCTGACCATCCAGGTCAGCGTCGTGCGCGCATTGCGCCACTCGACCGACTTGAACGCCGGCACGGCGTTGGAGATCGCCTCGATCCCCGTCATCGCCGTCGATCCGGAGGCGAACGCGCGCATCACCAGCAGCAGCCCGACGCCCTCGGTCGCGCTCAGCCGCGGCGTGCGGTCGGGGTGGAAGCCGTGGCCGGCGGAGTCGGCGAGGCCGACGATCACGAGGACGAAGATCATCACGATGAACGCGTACGTGGGCGCGGCGAACAGCGCGCCGGCCTGGCGCACGCCGCGCAGGTTCCCGGCCAGCAGCAGCGCCATCGCGCCGACCCCGATCGGGACGGTCGCCGAGGACAGCGAGGGGATCGCCGAGGTCACCGCGGCGACGCCGGCGGCGACCGACACCGCGACGGTGAGGATGTAGTCGGTCATCAGGCCGGCCGCTGCGATCAGCCCGGGAACGCGCCCGAGGTTGTCGCTCGCGACGATGTAGGAGCCGCCGCCGTGGGGATACGCGCGGATCGTCTGGCGATAGGAGACGCCGACGGCGAGCATCAGGAACGCGATCGTCGCGGCGATTGGCAGCGAGTATTTGAGGCCCGCGGCGCCGGCCAGCACGAGGATCGCGAGCATCGCTTCCGGTCCGTAGGCGACCGAGGAGAGCGCGTCGGCGGAAAGGACCGGGAGCGCCACGAGCTTGCGCATTCGCTCGCGCGCGATCGCGCTCGCGCTGAGCGG
>DATHND010000003.1:0-3306 GCA_035486335.1 Solirubrobacteraceae bacterium | reverse complement strand
ACGCGCTTGCGCGGTGGCGATCAGCTCGCGCACGGCCCGCTCGCCGGGGCCGCCCGGCGCGGCGTCCTCGCGCAGCAGCGCGATCGGGTCGGGCTCGCCGCCGACGATTCCCTCGAAGAACTCCTTGCGGTCCTGGTACGTCGGCAGCGTGCCCTTCGCCCACCCGCGCACCTCGTTGAGCAGCACCGCCAGCCGCGCGTACGGCTCGCCGAATTGCTCCGCGATCTCTTTCTTGATCCGCTTGGCGAGCGCCGGTGAGGCGCCGGCCGTCGAGATCGCGATCGCGAGCGGCCCCGTGCGGACGATCGCCGGCAGGATGAAGTTGCAAAGCGGCGGCACGTCGACGACGTTGACGAGCATCGCGCGACGCTCGGCGTCGTCGTACACGGCGATGTTGACGTCGGTGTCGTTCGTCGCCGCGATCGCCATGAACACGCCGTCGAGATCGCTCGCGCCGGCGTAGCGACGCCGCTCCCACCGGATCGAGCCCTCGCGCGCGTACTCCTGCAGCGCCGACACGGCGTCGGGCGCGATCAGCGTCACCTCGCCGTCGCACGCGAGCAGCCCCTCGACCTTCTCGAGGCCGATCTCGCCGCCGCCGACGACGACGCAACGCCGTCCTGAGAGCTTCAGGCAGGCGATGTAGAACGGCGTCTCGAGCATCCCCTGCACGCAGCTCTGATCGCAGATCCCCTTGCGCAGCTGGCAGACGCACTCCTTACCGGCGTAGGCCTGGGCGGGCATCGTTCAAGGGTAGTGCAGCCGCCGCCGCGATCTGATCCGCGCCGAGCGCTTGAGGCGGGCGGAGTGGATCTTGCAAAAACAAACGCACACAAATGTATCTACATACAGCTGGCGCGCGGCCGATCGCTGTATGTACATCTGTGTGCGCGCGAAAAAACGAACATGCACTCAACTCAACCGCTCCAGCTACTTCGGCAGTCCCCGCCCGAGCGCCCGCGCGCCGATCCGCGTCAGCGCGAGCGCGCCGTTGCGCCACGCGCGCTCGCGGTCGCGCTCGCGATCCGAGCGCATCTTCGCGACGGCGCGCGCCGCGCGCGTCGTGCGCGCGTCGTACGGCCCCCACCAGAGGCCGCGGATCGCCGGCGGGTCCCACGTGATCAGCTTCTCCTGCGCGCACGCGCGTAGGCCGGCCTGGCCGAGCGTGCGCCCCAGGCCGCCGCCGGCCGCGGCGCCCCACGGCCCGCGCGAGACGGTCGGGCACGGCAGGTGGTCGTTGAGCCAGACCATCCCCGCGTGCAGCTCGCGCGCGATGCGCAGCGCCTGATAGCGATCGGCGCTCCATACCGACGCGCCGAGCGCGTAGTCGCTGTCGTTTGCCAGCGCGATCGCCTGCGCGATCGAGTCGACGGCCATCACGGCCAGCACCGGTCCCTCGAGCGGCTCGCGCATCAGCGCCATCTCGTGCGTGACGCCGGTGACGATCGCCGGCGCGTAGAACGAGCCGTAATCACAGCCGGCCGGGCTGACCGGGCCGCCGCAGCGCAGCGTCGCGCCGTGCGCGAGCGCGTCGTCGACGAGCCGGCGCACGTGCGCGAGGCGCCGCGGCGACGCGAGCGGGCCGAGGTCGGTGCGCGGATCCGACGGGTCGCCGACGCGCAGCGCGCGCGCCGCCGCGACGAGCCCGTCGACGAAGCGGTCGTGGACCTCGCCGGCGACGTACACGCGCTCGACCGCCCCGCGCGCCTGTCCGGCGCCGGCGCAGCCCGCCCACAGCGCGCCGGCGACCGCGCCCGGCAGCCGCGCGTCGGCAAGCACGAGCATCGCGTCCTTGCCGCCGAGCTCGACCGTCACCTCCTTCTCGCGCGAGACGCCCTCGCCCGCGACGACGCGCCCGACGGCCGGCGAGCCCGTGAAGAGGATCTTGTCGACGGGAGATTTGGCGAGCGCGATGCCGACGTCGGCGCCGCCGTGCGCGATCCGCACGAGCCCCTCCGGCAGCCCCGCGCGCGCGAGCACGCGCGCGATCCGCTCGCCCGCGAGCGCCGCGCGCGCGGCCGGCTTGAACGCGACGCCGTTGCCGGCGAGCAGCGCGCCGGCGATCTGCCCGAGCGGCTGCGCGAATGGCGCCGAGCCGGCGCCGATCACGCCGACGACGCCGAACGGCTCGTACGCGACGCGCGCGCGCTTGGCGATCGCCAGCGAGCGGTTGACGCCGACGCGCCGCCCGCCGAGCACGTCGCCGCCGTCGTCGGCGATCCAGATCAGCGCGTCGATCGCCGGCAGCAGCTCGAGCGCCGCGATCTCGGCCGCCGGGCGTCCCTGCTCGCGCGCGAGCGCGTCGAGCAGCTCGTCGAAGTCGTCGATCACCGCCTGCGCCATCCGCCGCATGTAGCGCGCGCGGTCGCGCACGCGCAGCAGCGCCCACAGCGGCTGCACCTTCGCGACGTCGGCGACCAGCGCCGGGATCGCGACGGGCGCGGTCGCGACGACGTCGCCGAGCGGCGCGCCGGTCGCCGGGTCGCGCGCGTGCAGCAGCGTCTCGCCGGCGCTGCTCGTCTCGCTCGCGATCGCGCTCATCGCGCGATTATCTGTGATTCGAGCCCTCGCGGCGGCGAACGCCTGAAGCGCGGGCGCCAGCCCGACGTTCAGGCCTGTGGGCCGGTAGCGAGCCCGAGGAACACGATCAGCGACCGGTTCAGCGCTACGAGCTCGTCGTCGCGCAGTCGGCCGAGACGTTCGCCGAGGCCGGACCTCGGCACGGTCGTGACCTTGTCGATCATCAACTGGTTCGGCTGGTCGAGGCCGTTCTCGTCGGATCGACGGATCGGGAGCCGGAGCAGCGGAGCCTCGACGGGGCTCGTCGTGAATGGGCAGACCGTGAGTGACGCGGTTGCGTCGAAGCGGTCGTCCTGAACGATCACGACTGGACGCGGCTTGCCGGTGTAGGGGCCTCGTGCCGCGGCCGTGTAGATCTCGCCGCGCGTCACCGAGAGGAAGACTCTTCGTCCTCGGCCTCCCATGGGGAGGAGATTGCGTCGACGAAGGCCTGATCGTCCGCCTCTCGCTCGCTCGAGGCGATCGCGACCGACTGGCGGTGCGCCTCGGCGACGAACTCGGGCGCTCGAACGTCCGGGACCCAGATCTGGAGGGGGCGGAGGCCTTGGCGGCGCAGGCGTTCGCGGTGCTGGCGTACTCGGTCGCGAGTCGACGGCATGCCCGAGACGTTACATGTAACGCATCAGCTCGTCAAGCCACGTGCCCGGCGGATCTCGCGCAGCCGCGCCGCCAGCTCCCCCTCGGCCGCGTCGGGCTCGTAGAAGCGCGCGCCCTCGACCTCCTCCG
>DATHND010000002.1:0-2909 GCA_035486335.1 Solirubrobacteraceae bacterium | reverse complement strand
GACCGGCAGGTGGGGACGCTCGAGCACTTCTCGGCCCCGAAGAAGCTGCTGCAGCGGCTCGGCTCGTGGGTCGTCCGGCACGCGTCCTCGACCGAGATCCCCGACACCACGTCCGGGTTCCGCGCCTACAACCGCGAGGCGGCGCTGCAGGTGCAGGCCGTATCAAAATTCACGTACACGCTCGAGACGATCATCCAGGCCGGCAAGCTGCTCGTCGCCGTCGACCACGTCCCGGTCCGCACGAACCCGAAGACGCGCGAGTCGCGCCTGTTCCCGTCGATGGGCGCGTACGTGCGGCGCAACGCCGTCTCGATCTTCCGGATCTACGCCCAATACGAGCCGCTGCGCGTGTTCTGGAGCCTCGCGCTGCTGATCGGCCTCGCGTCGCTCGGCGTCTGGATCCGCTTCGTCGTCGCATACGCCGAAGGCAACGGCAAGGGGCACGTCCAGTCGCTGATCCTCGGCGCGGTGCTGTTCATCGCCGCCGTCGTGCTGTGGGCGCTCGGCGTGATCGGCGACCTGCTCGCGGCGCAGCGCGTGATGACGCAGCGGACGTTCGAGCGCGTGCGCCGGATCGAGCTCGAGCTCGGCGTCGCGCCCTCGCACTACGAACCGGGGTCCTCGCCGCAGAGCGCCGGCGCGGCCGGTGCGGGCTCGCCGCCCGCGGCCGAGCAGGCGCGCGGCGAGCCGCGCCAGGAGGCGGTGCGCCTGTGAGCGGCGTGACGGTCTCCGCCGACGGCGTCGTCACCGGCAACACGTACGACAAGTACGGCTCGAGCAACCCCGTCGTGCGACGGCTGATGACCGGCTTCGAGCGCACGCTCGACGAGCTGATGGCGCGCGTCGAGCCGCGCTCGCTGCTCGACGTCGGCTGCGGCGAGGGCGTGCTCGTTCACCACTGGGCGCGCAAGCTGCCGCACTCGCGCCTCGTCGGCATCGACCTCGAGGAGGAGTCGATCCAGGCCGGCTGGGCTGAGCGTGAGGCGCCGAACCTGGAATACCGCACGATGCCGGCCGAGGACCTGCCGTTCGCCGCGAACGAGTTCGAGCTGGCGAGCGCGATCGAGGTGCTCGAGCACGTGCCCGACCCCGAGCACACGCTCGCCGAGATGGCGCGCTGCGCCGAGCGCCACCTGCTCGTGTCCGTTCCGCGCGAGCCGCTGTGGCGCGGCCTGAATATCGCGCGCGGCGCCTACCTCGCCCAACTCGGCAACACGCCGGGGCACCTCAACCACTGGTCCAAGCGCTCGTTCGTCCGCTTGCTCGCCGGCTACGGCGACGTCGTCGAGGCGCGCTCGCCGTTCCCCTGGACGATGTTGCTTGTCCGCCTCTAGCGCCTCCGCCAACGCGCCCGCGCGCGGCGGCGAGGGCCGGCAGCGTTCATACGGAAGCGGCGCGCGGATCCTGTCCGTCGGCATCGCCTCGACGGGGCTGCTGACGTTCGCGTACTTCTCGATCGCCAGCCACGTGCTCGGCGAACAGCCGGCGAAGCGGATCGACCTGCTGTGGTCGGTCATGTTCGTGATCATCTCCGTGATCTACCGGCCGATCGAACAGCTGCTCTCGCGCACGATCGCCGAACGCCGCGCGCGCGGCCACGGACAGCACACGCTGCGCGTGCCGGTCCTGATCCAGGGCACGTTCGCGCTGGTCTTCCTGATCGTCGCGCTCGCGTTGCGCGACGAGCTCGTCAACCACGTGTTCGAAGGCGAGGAAGCGCTGTACGTCGTGCTCGTGCTCGGCACGCTCGCGTACGCCGCGAGCTACTTCGCGCGCGGTTGGCTCGCCGGCCATCAGCGCTTCGGCCTGTTCGGCGGCCTCGTGCTGATGGAGTCGGTCTCGCGCATCTGCTTCGCGCTGGCCGTCGCGATCGGCATCGCCAGCGGCCAGACCGCCGTCGCGCTCGGCATCGCCGCCGCGCCGTTCGTCTCGCTGATCGTCGTGCCGCTCGCGTTCGCGCGCAGCGCGCAGGCGCTGCCGCCCGCGCCGATCACGGTCGACGAGGCCGACGCGGCGCTCGCCGGTCCCGGCACCGAGGGCGTGCAGGAGACGGCCGCGCACGACGACCTGTCGCTGCGACGCGGCGGCGGCTTCGCCGTGTGGGTGTCGGGGATCATGCTCTCCGAGCAGACGCTGCTGAACGCCGCCGTGCTGACCGTCGACGCTACCTCGCCGAACCGTGCGCTTGCCGGGATCGTGTTCAACGTGCTGCTGATCGCGCGCGCGCCGCTGCAGCTGTTCCAGGCGATCCAGACATCGCTCTTGCCGCACCTGACGGGCCTCGAGGCGACGGACGGGCACGAGGCGTTCGCGCGCGCGATCCGCGTGACGATCCTCGCGATCGCTGGCTTCGCGACGGCGGTCGCGCTGGGCCTGCTGGCGCTCGGCCCGTTCGCGCTGCGCCACGTGTTCTTCGGGCAGGCGTTCAGCTACAACCGCTTCGGCCTGGCCTTGATCGGCGTCGGCATGGGCTTGCACCTGATGTCGGGCGCGCTCAACCAGGCGGCGCTGGCGCGCGACCGCGCGCGAGCGGCGGCGGGCTGCTGGGCATGCGCGGCGGCGGCGTTCCTCGTGTGGATGCTGAGCGCGCCGATCGGCGAACAGCTCCTGCGCGCGGAGATCGGCTACGCGGGCGCGACGGCGCTGCTGGCGCTGGCGCTGGCGCTGCTCTACCGCCGCGGCACGGCCGCCAGCGGGTGGGGTCAGGTTCAGTCCGTGACGGGATCCGCGGCGTCGACGGACGCGGCGATCGCGCGATAGGACTCGCCCGGGTCGGGCGCGGAGAAGATCGCGGAGCCGGCGACGAACACGTTGGCGCCAGCCTCCAGGCACGAGGGCGCGGTCAGCGGCTCGATGCCGCCGTCGACCTCCACCGCGACGTCGGCGCCGACGAGCGCGCGCACGCGCGG
>DATHND010000001.1:0-11329 GCA_035486335.1 Solirubrobacteraceae bacterium | reverse complement strand
GTTGGCCTTGGCGACACCTGAGGCTACCGTGCCGACCCCCACCTCGCTGACGAGCTTGACCGACACGCTGGCGGTCGGATTCGCGCAGCGCAGGTCGTAAATCAGCTGCTTGAGGTCCTCAATCGAGTAGATGTCGTGGTGGGGCGGCGGGGAGATCAGCCCGACGCCGGGGGTGGTGTGGCGGATCGAGCCGATGTAGCGGTCGACCTTGTGGCCCGGCAGCTGGCCGCCCTCGCCGGGCTTGGCGCCCTGGGCCATCTTGATCTGCAGCTCGTCCGCGTTGACGAGGTAGTGGATCGTCACCCCGAAGCGCCCGGAGGCGACCTGCTTGATCGCCGAGCGGCGGCGATCGCCGTTGGCGTCGGGCTGAAAGCGCGAGGGGTCCTCCCCACCCTCGCCCGTGTTCGAGCGGCCGCCAAGCCGGTTCATCGCGATCGCGAGCGTCTCGTGCGCCTCGCGCGAGATCGAGCCGAGGCTCATCGCGCCGGTGCAGAAGCGCCTGACGATCTCCGACGCCGGCTCGACTTGCTCGAGCGGGATCGCCCGTGAGTCCTCCGTCGCGCCGTCGCCCGGGCCGATTTGCAAGAGGCCGCGCAGCGTCGCCTTGCGCGCCGCGTCCTCGTTGATCGCGTGCGCGTACTCGCGGAACTTCTCGAACGCCGTGCTGTCGCGCACAGTCTCCAGCGCGTCCGCGTCGCCGTGCAGCGCCGCCGCGACGTTGCCGTTGGCCGCCCGCACGGCGTGCTGGACGAGCGCGATCGTCTCCGGGTTCCATTGGTGGTGCTCGCCGTCGCGCCGCCATGCGTAGACGCCGCCGACCGGCAGCAGCGAGTCGTGCGGCACCGGGTACGCGCGCGCGTGGCGCTCGATCGCCTCCGTCGCGAGCACGTCCAGGCCGACGCCGCCGATCCGCGAGGCGGTGCCGGTGAAGTACGTGTCGATCAGCTCCGGCGCGAGGCCGACCGCCTCGAAGATCTGCGCGCCGCAGTAGGAGTGGATCGTCGAGATGCCCATCTTCGAGATCGTCTTCAGCAGCGCTTTGCCGAGCGCTTTGACGACGTTCTGCGCCGCGCGCTCGAGCCGCTCGTTGAGCTCGTCGCTCGTGCTCGCCGGCGCGAGCCCGTCGGCGTCGGGGGCGGCGATCCGTCCTTCGACGACCAGCTCGTCGAGCGTCTCGAGCATCAGGTACGGGTTGATCGCGACCGCGCCGTAGCCGATCAGCGTCGCGAAGTGGTGCACCTCGCGCGGCTCGCCCGACTCGAGGATGATGCCCGCGCGCAGGCGCGTCCCTTCGCGCACGAGGTGGTGGTGGACGGCGGCGACCGCCAGCAGCGACGGGACCGGCACGCGACGCGCGCTGAGCAGCCGGTCCGACAGGACGATGATGTTGACGCGCTGCTCGATCGCCTCCGACGCTTCGCGGCAGATCCGCGCGAGCGCGTCGCGCATCCCCGACGGCCCGTCCTCCAGCGACCACGTGATGTTGATCGTGCGCGCCGCGAACACGTCGTGCGAGACGTGCCGCAGCGTCTCCAGCTCGCGGTTCAGCAGGATCGGCTGGCTCAGCACGAGCTTGTGCGCGTGCTCGGGCGTCTCCTCGAACAGGTTCAGCTCCGAGCCGAGGCTCGTCGCGAGGCTCATCACGATCTCCTCGCGGATCGGATCGATCGGCGGGTTCGTGACCTGCGCGAACAGTTGCTTGAAATAGGAGAACAGCGGCGGCGCCTGGTCGGAGAGCACCGCCAGAGAGAGGTCGTTGCCCATCGAGCCGACCGGCTCGGCGCCGTCGCGCGCCATCGGCGTCAGCAGCACGCGCAGGTCCTCCTGCGAGTACCCGAACGCGCGCTGGCGCGTGCGCAGCGGCTGGTCGGAGATCGTCACCTGGTCGGACGGCTTCAGCTCGGCGAACGGGACCGCGCTCTGCTCGTACCACTCGCGATAGGGCTTGCGCGTCGAGACCTCGCGCTTGACCTCCTCGTCCTCGACGATCCGCCCGCGCTCGAGGTCGACGAGGAACAGCTTGCCCGGCTGCAGGCGGCCGAGGCGGCGCACCTGCTCCGGCGGGATGTCGAGCAGCCCGATCTCCGAGCCGAGCACGACATGGCCGTCGGTCGTCTCGACCCAGCGCCCCGGGCGCAGGCCGTTGCGGTCGAGCGTCGCGCCGACGACGCGCCCGTCGGTGAACGCGACCGACGCCGGGCCGTCCCACGGCTCCATCAGGCACGAGTGGTAGGCGTAAAAGCCCTTCAGGTCGTCCGGCAGGTCGTCGCGGTCGCGATACGCCTCCGGGATCATCATCATCGCCGCGTGCGGCAGCGAGCGGCCGCCGAGCATCAGCAGCTCGAGCACGTTGTCGAACGTCGCCGAGTCGGAGTTGCCGGCGCCGACGACCGGCAGGATCTTCGCGAGGTCCTCCCCGAACAGCTCGCTGCGCAGCTCCGACTCGCGCGCGCGCATCCAGTTGACGTTGCCGCGCACCGTGTTGATCTCGCCGTTGTGGCAGATCACGCGGTAGGGATGCGCGAGCTCCCAGCTCGGGAACGTGTTCGTCGAGAAGCGCGAGTGCACGAGCGCGAGCGCGCTCTTGCAGCGCTCGTCGCGCAGGTCGGCGTAGAACGCCGCCAGCTGGAAGCTGATCAGCATCCCCTTGTAGTTGAGCGTGCGCGACGAGCTCGACGCTATGTACAGGGTGGGCGAGCCGATCTCCTGCGCCGTCAGCTCGCATACGCGGCGGATCACGTACAGCTTGCGCTCGAACGCGTCCTGGTCGTCGGCCTGCGCAGGGCCGGCGCCGATGAACAGCTGGCGGATCACCGGACGGCACGCGCCCGCGACCTCGCCGGCCTGCTCGGGGTCGACCGGCACGTCGCGCCAGCCGAGCAGCCGCTGGCCCTCGGCGGCGGCGGTCCGCTCGAGCAGCGCCTCGGCATTCGCCCGCGCGGCGTCGTCGGTCGGCAGGAAGCACATCAGCACGCCGTATGAGCCGAGCGGCGGCAGCTCGAAGTCGACGGCGCCGCGCAGCAGCTCGTCGGGCATCTGCATCAGGATCCCGGCGCCGTCGCCCGTCCGCGGGTCCGCTCCGCTGGCGCCGCGGTGCTCGAGGTTCTCGAGCGCCGTGACCGACCGCGCGATCACCTCGTGCGTCGGCTCGTTGTCCAAGCGCGCGACCATGCCGACCCCGCACGCGTCGTGCTCATAGCGGGGGTCGTACAGTCCGACGGCCTGTGGCGGCTGCTTGATTTGCGTGTGCATGGAAGTGCTCCCTTGGGGCGGTGCGAACCCCGTAGCGCGGGCAGGCGGGCACCTGAGGCGGAGCCAGAAAGCGTAGCAGCGGAACGCGTGGCGATTCCAGCGGGCCGGCAATTGGAAACGACCCGCTCGCCGGGCCATTTCGGCGGTCTTTGGCGATCCGAGAAAGGCGGAACGCCTCGCGCTCAGACGCCTCCCAACGGTGGATCGTCGGGACGCTCGCGCATCGTCCACCGCTCGCCCCACGAGCACAGATCGCCGCGCCCAGGACACGTCAGGCAGAGGCCGCGGTGAGGGCGCTCGCTGACGACGAACGGCTGCTCGCGCGCGCGCGCGAGCAGCGCCTGCAGCTCGCGTTCGAGCGCCGCGCGTTCCACCGTCGCGTAGCGCGTCGCGACCCACTCCTCGCGCTCGAGGAACCAGTGCACGATCTCGACCGCCGCGGCGCCTTCACGCAGGACGGCGAGCGCGTACAGCAGCCGCTGGATCCCGTACTCGCGCTCGACCAGCGCCTCGAGCTCGACGTCGGGCGCGACGCGGTCGCTCTTGTAGTCGAGCACCAGCCGCTCGCCGCCGGCCTCGACCGCCAGCAGGTCGATCACGCCGACGATCAACGGCTCGCCGCGACCGAGCGAGAACGCGAACCGATGCTCGCGACGCACGTTCTCGGCCTGCGCGACGCGTCGCGCCGGCGCCGCACGCGCCGCCGCCGCGACGAGCTCCGCCAGCTCGTCGCGCTCGAGCGCCCCGACGCGCAGCCCGAGCTCGGCGGCCGATCGCGCGACGTCCCGCGGCGAAGGAGCGCGCGGGCTCGCGAAGTCGAGCAGCTCCATCAGTCGGTGCACGAGCGTCCCGCGCGCGCGCGCCTGCAGCCCCGAGTCGGCCGCCTCGGCCCGCGCCTGCGCGCGATCCTCGGCCAGTCCGAGAACGCGTTCGAGGTAGTAGCGATAGCCGCAGCGCTCCAGCTCCGTCAGCGAGCTGTAGCTCAAGCTCGACATTCGCTCGCTCGCTCGCACCCGCCCCGGCGAAAACGGCGCGGGCCGCGGCGCCCACGCGGTCGGCGGCCGATCGGCGACCGGCGCCGCAGCGCGCAGCGGTGGCTGCTCGACCGGCCCGGGCGGCGCCACCGCCGGCGCCCGCGGCGGCGCCGCGGGCGACGCGACGCGCACGCGCACCGCCCGGTCTGGGGCGAGCGCCAGCTCCTCGCTCGCCAGCTCGCCTGTCGCCAGGCGCGCCGGCAGGTCCTCGACGAGCGCCGGCGCGAGCCACGAGATCGGCGTCGCGCCTGCTCCGACGCGCGCCCAGCGCGCGAAGTCGATCGCGCCGCTCAGCACGAGCAGCTCGCGCGCGCGCGTCATCGCTACGTAGAACACGCGATCCTCCTCCTCGGCTTCGCGCGCACGACGCTCGGCGCACAGCCGCTCGTAGTCGAGCGCCGCCACCGACTCGCCGCCGTCGAGCCGCATCAGGCGGATGCCGATGCGCGTCCCGTCGACGAGCAGGGCCGGCGTTCGCGAGCTCGGCTGACGCCCGAGGTCGGCCACGCACACGACCGGGAACTCGAGCCCCTTGGCCGCGTGCGCGGTCATCAGCCGCACGGCGTCCGGCTCGGCGCCGTCGACCGGCGCGTCCGGCTCGATCGCCGCCGCGCCCGCGAGCCGCTCGGCGTGGTCGAGGAACGCGCGCAGGTCCCGGCCTTCCTCCGCTTCGAAGCGCCGCGCGAGGCGCAGCAGCTTCTGCACGTTCGCCAGGCGCCGCTCGCCCCAGTCGAGCGACAGCACGTGCGCGCGGTAGCCGCTCGCGTCGAGCGCGCGCTCGATCAACGCCGCGAGCGTGCGCCGCGAAGCCGCCGCGCGCTCGTCCGCGAGCAGCCGACAGACCCGCGCGAGCGCGTCGCCGTCGCGCGCCGTCAGCCGCTGCGCGAGCGCGTCGTGCTCGCCCGACAGCGCGCCGAGCGCCGTCTCCCACGCGCCGCGCCGGCCGGCCTGCGCGGCGCCCGCGAGCAGCGCGAGGCAGTCGCGCGAGCAGCCGCCGATCGGCGAGGCGAGCAGCCCGTAGAACGCGATCTCGTCGAGCGGGTTCGCGAGCGCGCGCAGGTACGCGATCAGATCGCCGACCTGCTGATCTCCCCAGAACGCGCCGACCGCCGCGAGCGTGCGCAGGCCCTGCAGCTGCAGCGCGCGCTCGAACACCTCGATGTCGCCGCTCGCGCGCAGCAGCACGACGACCTCGCCGGCGCGCGCACGCCCGTCGCGCACGAGCTCGGCGACGCGCTCGGCGAGCAGCCGCGCCTCGGCCTGACGCCACAGCGAAGCCGCCGGCAGCCCCGCGGCGATCGACTTCGCCGGCTCCCCCTCCTCGTTCCAGCCGCCGGCGTCCGTCAGCAGCAGCTCGACGGCCGGCTCGCCGGCGCCGCCCGCGTCCGACGCCTGCTCGCGCCCCGCGCGCAGCGCCTCGAACTCGGCGAAGCGCTCGCCGAAGACCGCGTTGACGGCGGCCAGCAGCGGCGCGCGACTGCGGAAGTTGTGCGTCAGCGAGAGGCTCGCCTCGCGCGTGCGCAGCTCGGCGCGGCGCTCGCGAAACAGCCGCACGTCGGCGTGGCGGAAGCCGTAGATCGACTGGAACTCGTCGCCGACCGTCAGCAGGTTCCCGCGGTCGAGCGCACGCACGATCGCAAGCTGGCGGCGGTTGGTGTCTTGAAACTCGTCGACCATCAGCAGCTCGAAGCGCTCCGACCACGCCGCGCGCAGCGACTCGCGCTCGCTTAGCAGCTCCTGCGCGAGCAGCTCGAGATCGTCGAAGTCGACGCGCGCCCGCGCGCGCTTGCCGCGCTCGTAGGAGCGCCCGAAGCGCTCGAGCAGCTCGTCGAGCAGCTCGCACACGCGCGCGGCCTCGACGTCGCGCGGCTCGGCGTCGGGCGCAAGCGCCGCCCGCGGCAGCCGCGGGAAGCGCTGTCCGGTGCTGCGCAGCTCCAGGTAGCAGCGCTCGAGCATCGAGCGAACGCGATCGATCCCGTACGCGGCGAGCAGATCGACGGCCTCGGCGCGCTCGTCGCCGTCGCCGCCGTCGCCGTCCGCGACGAAGCCACGGACGGCCTCCTGGAAGGCGAGCGCACGCAGGCGCGCCGCCCGCCCCTCGTCGACGACCTCGAAGTCCGGGTCGAGGCCGGCCGCGAGCGGGTGCGCGCGCAGCAGCCGCGCGCAGAAGCCGTGGAACGTGCCGACGAACGCCGCCTCGGTGTCGCGCGCCGCCTGGCGCTCGCCGAGCTCGAGCAGTCGCGCGCGCACACGCGCGCGCAGCTCGCCGGCGGCGCGCTCGGTGAACGTGATCGCGAGGATCCGCCCCGGAGCGATCCCGTCCTCGCGCACGGCGCGCACGAAGCGCTCGACGAGCACCGACGTCTTGCCGCTGCCGGCCGCAGCCGACACCGCGAGCGACTCGGCGCGTCGCGAGACCGCCTGCTCCTGCTCTGGCGTCAGCTCGCCGGCGTCAGCCCGCGCGAGCGCGATCGTCGCGCCCGCGTCGATCCCCGGCAGCGTCTCGAGCTGCGGCGGCGCAGCGCGGCGCGCGCTCATCGCTCGCAGCGGCAGATCGTCGGGTACATGCAGCCGCCCCTGAACGCGCACGTCTGCGGCCGCGCCTGCAGCTGGCCCGACGCGGCTTGCGCGGCGACCTCGAGCGCGCTCGCGCGCGCCTGCGCGAGCAGCTCGCGCAGCTGCTCGTGCTCGAGCGCGTCGGTCGAGACGCAATCGAGCTCGATCCGCGCGTCGCCGTCGAGCACGCCGCGCGGGCGCAGCTCGGCTCCGGCGAGCGGCTGGTAGAAGCCGCCGACCGCGTCCAGACCGAGCAGCTGCTCGACGGCGAGCATGTACAAGGCCACCTGCAGCTTGCCGTCCCTGATCCAGCGGGCCGCCGGCGGCGGGTCTTTGCCCTTGTAGTCGTAGACGACCGCCGCGCCGGCGGCGCCGACGTCGACGCGGTCGATCCGCCCGCGCATCCGCACGCCGTCGCCGAGCTCGAACGCTCCCAGCTCGCTCGCCTCGCCGCGTTCGTCGCCCTCGGCGAAGCCGAACCCGAGCTCGAGCTCGGCCGGCTCGAGACCGCTCTCGCTCGCCGCCGCCTGCGCGAGGAAGCGGTCGAGGTCGGCATGCAGCCGCCGTCGCGCGGCGCTGCGCCGTTCCGGCGCGACCGACAGCGGCCGCTCACGTTCGCCCTGCTCGAGCGCGTGCGCGAGCAGCTCGCGCGCGAGCGCGAGGCGCGCGGGCGTCAGGCGCGCGCTGCCGGTCTCGCGTCGCAGCGCCTCGAACGTGTCCTTCAACGCCGCGTGCGCGAGCGCGCCGCGCACGAGCGGCTCCGGATCGGGCTCGAGCGCTGCCGGGCGCAGCACGCGCTCGACGAACCAGCTGACCGGACATGCGACGAACCGCTCGAACGCCGACGCCGACCACGGCCGCTCGCGCAGCTCGGCCAGCAGCAGCTCCTCGCGCAACGGCTCGTCGGGCCGCGCCGGCGGCGAGCCGTTCGGTGCGACACCAGCCCCCGCGCCCGGCGCGTCGCCGGAGCGCGCGCGCTCGAGGCCCGCCGCGTCGCTCGCGCCTAGCGCGCGGCGCGCGCGCTCGTCGAGCAGCGTGCGATCGAACAGGTCGCAGACGTCGTCGACGAACAGCGAACGCGGGGTCGGCTGCCCGTCGTCGTCGGCCGCGTGCCAGCTGAGCATGAGCCGCTCCCGCGGGCGCGACAGCACCGCGTACAGCAGGTAGCGCTCGGCCGCGAGCAGGTCCTCGCGCTCGCCGAGGCGCACGCCCGAGAGCTCCGCCAAGCGCCGGCGCTCCTCCTCGCCGAGCAGAGGCTGTGGCCGTGCGCGCGCCGGGAACACGCCTTCTTGCATCCCGCACACGAACAGCGCGCGCACGCGCCGCGCGCGCAGCTCGAGCGGGTCGAGCACGGCGACGATCCCCGGCGCCGGTCCCTCGCCGGCGAGCAGCGTCAGCCCGGCGAGCACGCGCGCGAGCTCGCCCGCGCTCGCCGGAGCGAGCTCCGGCGCGAAGCGCGCCAGCTCGCGCAGCTCGGCCAGCGCGCGCCGAGCGACCGACACGGCGCTTGCCTCGTCGAGCTCCTCGCCGTCTAGCACGCGCGCCTGCCCGCGGCGCGGCGCGGCGAACAGCCGCTGAAGCTCGCGCGCGGCGCGGTCGAGCAGCGCACGCGCGCCGCGCTCCTGCGCCGCCAGCATCCGCTCGATCGCCTCCAGGCGCCAGTGCCGCGCTTCCCACAGCGCGCGCGCTCGCTCCGCGTCGAGCGCGCCGACGCGGCGCGCGCTCAGCTCGAGCCGGTCGGCGAGCGCCGGCTGCTCGAGCAGCCCCGGCGCGCGCAGGTACGCGAGCAGGTCGCCGAGCGTTCCCGGCGCGTTTTCCTCCTCCCGCGACTGCGGCGAGGGGACGCAGCGCAGCAGGCCGACCAACGCGCCGCCCGTCGCGGTGTCCGCGAACGCGCGGCGGCGACGCATCGCAAGCGGGACCCGCGACGCGGCGAACACCTCCGCGAGCAGCTCCGGCGAGACGCCCGCCGGGCGTGCGAGCACGGCGATCTCCTCGGCCGCGAATCCTTCGTCGAGCAGCGCGACGATCTCCCGCGATACCAGCTCCAGCTCGGCGCGCTCGCCGCCTCCCTCGAGCAGGCGCACGGCCGAGCCTTGACCGACGCGCGCGGCGCCAGGCTCGAACAGCGAGCGCTCGAGATGGCTCAGCGCCGCGCGCGCCGCCGGCGCGTAGTGCTCGGCGCGCGCCGGCAGCGAGCGATGCTCGGCGGCGAGCGGCGCGATCGCGTGGAAGCTCGCCGCGCGGCCTGCGAACGCGGCACGCCCGGGCTCGTACGCGAGCGAGACCGTAACCGGGGCGTCGACGACCGCGCCAAGCGTCTCGATCGCGTCGAGCTGCAGCGCCGTGAGATCGTCGAAGCCGTAAAAGGCGACCGGCGCGCCGCCCCACAGCGACGGCCGCTCGCGCAACGCGTCGAGCGCGCGCACGGCGCGCCGCTCGACGTCGATCCGCCCGAGGCGGTCGAGCTCGGCGCGGTAGGCGGCGAAGATCGAGCCGAGCTCGGCGCGCTCCGCGCCGAGGCCGTCGGCCGCGCGCCAGCGCTCCAGCGCGTGCTCGAGCCGGTCGGGCGAGACGCGCCGGACCTGCAGCTCGGCGAACAGCTCGCCGAGCGCGCGAACGAACCCACGCCCGCCGGCGCCGGCGGGGCCGGCGGCGGGCGCGGGCTCCTCGCGATCGAGCGAGGGGCGCACGACAAGCGCTTCGAGCAGACGCTCGCGCGCGAGCGTGCCCAGCACTGGCTCGCGGATTCCGGCGCGCGCGACGACCTCCGCCAGCAGCCCGGCGAAGCGCTCGACGCGCACGCCCATCGCCGTCCCCTCGCCGGCGAGCTCGCGCAGGTAGTGCTCGGCGTCGGCGCGCGTCGGGACGACCAGCAGCGGCTCGCCGCCGTGCGCGAGCTCACGGCGCACCGCGTCGAGCACGAGCTCGGCCTTGCCCGCGTTCGCGGGCCCCGTGATCAGCGTGATCGGCATCCTCGCCCATCCTGGCGCACCCGTCCGACATCGCCGGCGGGCAGCTCGGAACGTCCGCGCGAAGCGCGCGTGGGCTCAGCTCGTCGCTAAGCGGCGCTGCGCTGCTTGACCGGCGCCGGCGCGTCGGCCTTCGACTTCGCCGCGGTGAGCTCGTTCGTCTCGACCTCGGCCTCGGGCGCTTTCGCGCCCTCCTTCGCCCACGGCTCGTCGAACTCGACGCGCCATTTGCCCTCCTCCGTCTGGCTCAGCGCGAGATGCGCACGAAACGAGCGGCCGCTGCGCCCGCGGAAGCCCGTCACCGGTTTCTCCGTGTAGCCCGTGCGGATCAGCTCGCGCGCGAGCGGAACGGTCAGCGTCTTGCCCGCTTTCGCCTTCCAGATCACGAAGCCGCAGCCCGGGTCCTCGCGCGACCAGCACGAGTAGCCCTTGCGGTTCTCGTTGATCTCGCGCCCGCAGACCGGGCACGGCCCGAGCTTCGCGCGCGGGATGCGCACGTCTTTGAGCGTCTCGTCGAGCTTGTGCACGGTCTCGTCGGCGAAGCCTGCGATGTCGCTCATGAACTTCTCGCGCGAGTCCTCGCCGCGCTCGATCTTGCCGAGGCGGTGCTCCCAGCTGCCGGTCATTTCCGGCGACGTCAGCGCGTGCGCGTCGAGCAGACGAATCACGTTCAGGCCCTTCTCGGTCGCGACGAGCGCGCGCGCGTCGCGCTCGACGTAGCCGACCGTGATCAGCCGCTCGATGATCGCCGCGCGCGTCGCCGGCGTGCCGATCCCCGACTCCTTCATCGCCTCGCGCAGCTCGTCGTCGTCGACGAGCTTGCCCGCCGTCTCCATCGCGCCGAGCAGCGAGGCGTCGCTGTAGCGTCGCGGCGGTTTCGTTTCCTTGCGCTCGCTCGCGACCTCGTTCGTCGCGACCGTCTCGCCGTCCTCCAGCCGCGGCAGCTGCTGGTCGGCGCCCTCGTCCTCCTCGCCCTTCGCCGGCTGCGCGTCGGCCGCGACCTCGTCGTAGACGCCGCGCCAGCCCGGCACGATCAGCAGCTTGCCGCGCGTGCGGAAGATGTGACCCTGATCGCCGACGGTCGTCTCGACGCGAGTGTTCTCGAACACCGCCTCCGGGTGGAAGACCGCGAGGAAGCGCCGCGCGACCATGTCGAAGATCCGACGGTCGTCGGAGCTCATTTTCTCGAGCTTGTGCTCGGAGCGCGTCGGGATGATCGCGTGGTGGTCGGTGACCTTCTCGTCGTTGACGACGCGCGCGAGCGGCAGCAGGTCCAGGCCGCTCACGTACTCGGCGCCCTTGCGGTACTCCGGGTGCGAGCCGACGAGCTCGGCGATCGGCTTGATCTCGGCGACCATGTCGGTCGTCAGGTAGCGCGAGTTGGTGCGCGGGTAG
This sequence comes from Solirubrobacteraceae bacterium, assembly GCA_035486335.1. Classification (GTDB taxonomy): domain Bacteria; phylum Actinomycetota; class Thermoleophilia; order Solirubrobacterales; family Solirubrobacteraceae; genus Palsa-744. Next base: position 120 of record DATHND010000001.1, on the reverse strand, counting down.
GTCAGCGCCTTGTGCTCCTCGTACAGTCGCTGGGCCGCGCCGAGCGTGCGCCGCGCCGAGAACCCGTAGCGCGTGTTGGCGTCGCGCTGGAGCGAGGTCAGGTCGTAGAGCATCGGCGGA